>JBGAIY010000265.1:0-3151 GCA_044225205.1 Myxococcaceae bacterium
GAACGGCACCGACGCGAGCAACCGGGCCCGGGGGTTGTGCCACAGGTCGAGCGCCTCTCGAACGACGAGGGTGCTGAACGTCGAACCGGTGGTTCGAAACGGGTTGGCTTCGCGGGCCGACGCCGACTGTGGCCCCCCTCCGCGCCCCGACTGCCGGTGAAAGTGCAACAAGAGCCCCCACGCCACCACGAGCGTGACCAGGGTCATTTCGGCCAGGGCGAGCGCGTCGCTCAGCACGGGCACGAGCCGCCCCATGAAATTGAGCAACAACCCGTGGGCGAAATACCCGGTGGGAAAGCGGCCGAGCGCGAACGTCGCCTTCTCGACCAGTTCGTCGGGCACCGCGGTGACGCCGACGTCGCGCACCTGCGTCAGCCACGTGGTGTCGACCGGAGGAATGAAGCTCGCCACGACCAGCAGGAGCACGAAGCCGCCGCCGAGCAACTCGGCGCTGCGGGGCTGGCGCAACACGTTGAGCATGAGGTGCAAGCCCAAGCGCGACAGCGAGGCGTTGAACAACACGTAGGCCACGAACGCGAGCGCGGTGAGCACGCCGAACTGGCCGGGGCGCACGCTGACGTAGCCCAGGGTGGCTCCGACGAGCGGGCCGTAAAACACCAACGCCCGCGGCTCGAACAGGCTCGCCAACGTCGACGCCAACATCAGCCGAAACGACGAAATGGGAAACGGGGCGTACCGCGAAATTTCGCTGTGGTCGTCGACTCCGGCCGACAGCACGGGCCAAATCACCCACACGCACGTGGTCACGAACGACAACAAGCGCAACAGAAAGTCGGGCCACAGTTCTGACTCGGCCTGGGCGGCGAGCTGCACGACTCGGTAAAAGAACACGACCAGACCCACGGCCGGCGCGCTCGACGCCAAGAACCCGACGACCGCCAACCGCCGGCGCCGCCCCGTGCCCGAGTTGAGCCCAATGTCGAGCCGCAACCCCCACAAGAGCCGCAAGTGCGTCAAAAAACCGGGAGCGGCCACGTCAGGTGACCGCCAATTCATTTGACGGTTTGTAAAACGAAAGTGAAGCGTTTCGCGACGCGGGCACACCGACGAGTTTTTCGAAGACCCGCTCGAGCGAGTCGACGTGGTGGCGTTCGAGCAGGTCGACGACGCTGCCTTCGTCGACGAGCTGGCCCGAACGAATGACGCCGGCGTGGGTGGCCAAGCGGTCGGCAATTTCAAGCACGTGCGTGGTGAGCAACAGGGTGACGCCCCGCCGCGACAGCTCGGCGAGCAGTTCGCGAATGACACCCGCGGCCAACACGTCGATGCCCTCGAACGGCTCGTCGAGAAACACGAGGTCGGGCGCGTGAATGAGGGCGGCGGCAATGGCGAGGCGGCGACGCATGCCTTTTGAATATTCGGCGACGAGGTTGCCGGCTTTGCCCGACAGCTCGGTCAGCGAGAGCAGCTCTTCGCCGCGCGCCGCGGCGACGTCGCCCGACAGGCCGTGCATGCGGCCGCAGAAGGTCAGGTATTGGCGGCCGGTGAGCCGCTCGAACAGCGAAAGTTCTTCGGGCACGACGCCGACCCGGCTCTTGACGTGCAAGGGGTCGGCAATGGCGTCGAGGCCCAGAATGCGCATGCTGCCGCCGTCGGGCGCGTAAATGCCGGTGAGCAGCGAAATGGTGGTCGACTTGCCGGCGCCGTTGGGGCCCAAGAACGCGTAAAACGCGCCGCGGGGTATGGTCATGTTCAGCGCGTCGACCGCGGTGAAGTCGCCAAACCGCTTCGTGAGCCCACGCGCTTCGACGGCGAATGACGGCGGTGAGCCCAAAGACACAAGGGTGACTGTAGCTGGTCGGGGCCCCAGGTGAATCGGTCGGTTGACCGATGACGCCACCGAACAGCAGACCCGACCCATGCGATCACAGTGATTTTTGACAAGCCTTCGCTCTCAACCCTACATTTCCATGCGTTCGAATGGGTAGACCAACACGCCTGAAGACCAAGAGCCCCGAGTCGGCCACCGAAACACTCGGGCGGGTCGTGCGAGAACAACGAAGGGCGCTGGGCCTCACTCAAGAAGACTTGAGTGCGAGTTCGGGCGTCGGCTTGGCGTTTCTGTACCAGCTCGAGCACGGCAAACCGACCGTGCGAATCGACAAAGTGCTCGAAGTGTTGCGCACCTTGGGCCTTTCGGTGTCGCTGCGCATCGCTCAGCCGGCCCACCCGGCGGGCACGATTCGCAGCGAAATACCGGTGAGGTGAGCGGCGTGGCGTTCACCGTCAAAGACCTCGAGCAGGCGCGCGTATTCTGCGACGAGCAAATCGCTGGCCGACTTGAGCGAACCCCGCACGGCAGCCGCTTCATCTACGAGCCTGCGTTTCTGGCGCTGGGCCAAGAACGGGGCTGGGGGCTCGGCTTTCGCGTGCCGCTCGAGCCGGTGGTCGAAACCACGGGCGTCAACCTCCACACGTTTTTTGCTGGCCTGTTGCCAGAAGGTGTTCGGCTCGAGGCCTTGACGCGCGCCATGAAGACCTCGACGAAGTGGGCCTCGACCGCAAGAAAACGAAGCACCTGCGTCAAACCATCGACAAGCGGCGAGCAGACCTCAAATAGCCATTCGATCGCATGGAATTTGGCTCGAAACCGGCGCCCTGCGCACCAAACCCATGCGATCAAACCGATTTTCAGTCACCCACGCCAAACCGAAGCGGCCGGCCGGTGGCCAAGAACGCGGCGATCTCAGCGGTGATGGGCGTGTGGGTGGCTTCTTCGAGAAAGAGCCACTGGCCCCCCGGGTTCACTTCGAGAAACACGTAGCTGCCGTCAGGGGTGACGATGAAGTCGAACGCGCCGTACACCAGCCCCAGGCGAGCCATGATTTTGAAAATCAACGCATTGACCGACGCGGGCAGCACCGCGGGCTCGTACAACCCCGCCAGGTGCTGGTCTGCTCGCCAGTCGACCTTCGTGTGCTCGTGGGCCTGCGAATTGATGCGCACCGCCATGACCGACTGGCCAATGACCGTGACGCGAAGCTCGTACGCTTTCGGCACCAGCGCCTGAAACAAGCACGGGGCCGCGCTCAGGTGTTCACGGCGCTCGAGAAAGTCGGCTTTGTTGACTTGAGTGGTGAGAATGACCTTGTCGTGGCTGTGCGCGGCCGTGGCGAGGGTTTTGTAAATG
>JBGAIY010000265.1:3212-10760 GCA_044225205.1 Myxococcaceae bacterium
AATGACCGGCCCCTCGTCGAAGAGCGGCTCGATTTCGCGGGCGTCATTCGAGACGACGGTGCGCGGTATGGTGAAACCGACTTGCTGGGCGACCCGCAGCTGGAGCACCTTGTTCGCAGAGTGACCGTGCGTCTCGAGCGGGTTGACCCACCGGGCCGAAGCAAAAGCGCTGCTCAAGCCATCGACCGCCTTCGTCCACTCCCGCAGGCGAAAGTTCTCTTCGGCGAGGTCGGCGTCGAGCGAAAGCCACCCCTGCATTGAACTTTGAGCGCGCCAGAACACCGAACCAATGTCGTCGGCGTTGAACGACCGGTCGCGACGTCGAATGGTCAGCGACTGGGCATGACCTGCAAACGAGTACGTCAAAAAACACTCGTCTGGCTCAGCGTCGGCCGCGAAGAAGAGCGTGGGCACCCCACGCTCTTTCAATTCGCGTTCGAGCGCCGCCGCGTGAACATCACCTTCATGCCCAACGATGAGACACGCTTTGGTCATGTGGAGCGAAGGTCAGCTCAGCTCACTGACCGTCGACGGTGCACTTTCGCACAGTGCCCCGCGGGGTGCTGCGAAAGGTGCAGGTCACGCTGGCCGTGGCCCCGCCGTTGACTTGGCTCATTTCGGCTTCGGTCAATTGACGAACGACGGTCGAACCAAAGCTGACTCCGTGCTTTCGCTTCATGTGGTGTTGCTCCTCGTGAACAGGGGGTTGCCCCTTCAAGACGAGGCCTGGCGGCGATTGTTGCGCGCGAATTGCTCTTTTTTTGAGAAAAAAAAACAACGCACCTCGCCAAGCCCTCCTGGGGTTGCGCTGAAGGGCGCGACTGTGGCAGCCCAAGCGGGAGATTCGGTCGACGTGGAGCGCCTGCTGACGTAGCGTGCGGCGCGCGTGGCGAAAGAAAAATCACTCCGTGACCGATTGTGGGGAGCCGCAGTGTTGAAAATGAGTTTCGCCTTGCGCGGGGCGACCGATTCGCCCGCGTTCAAGGGCATTTACCCCGGCGTGCTGCGCGACTTGGCGGTCGACGAGGCGCAGGTCGACCAATTCATCGAAGAGAACCGACCGGCGGTCGAAAAGGCCGCGAAAGGGTCGACGGGCCACGCGGGTGACGCGTCGTGAGCGTTCACGGCGTGGGTCTGTTCGTCGCCCAGCTGGGGTGCGCGGCGTTTCTGGCCATTTTGTTTCTGCAGTCGGGCCTCGACAAGGTGCTCGATTGGTCGGGCAACCGCTCGTACATCAACAGCGTGTTCGAAAAGACGCCGCTCAAGCGCCTGAGCGGCTTGCTGCTCTTGGGCATCACCGTGCTCGAGGTGCTGACCGGAGCGGTTTCGGCCGCCGGGGTACTGGGCCTGCTCATTCTGCGCGACCCGACCACGGCGTTCGCGGGAGCGGGCCTGGCGACGGCGACCGTGCTCTCGCTGTTCTTCGGGCAGCGCATCGCCAAAGACTACGCGGGCGCGGCGGGCCTCGTGCCGTACTTCATTGCGTCGGTCGTCAGCGTGTTGGTGCAGTCGTCGCGGTGAGCGCGCGGCGCTGGCGCGGCACGTAGTTCAACTTCGTCGCGACCTCGTCGTCGCTCAGTTCGCGAAAAGCACCCGACGGCACGTCGAGCACCAGGTCGCCCACGGCTTCGCGGTGCAGCCCCAGCGTCGCCAAGTGCACCTCGTTCACCATGCGTTTGACCTGGTGAAACTTGCCTTCGGTGAGCGTCAATTCGAGCAGCCCGGGCGCGCGCAGCTCGGCTTTCGCGGGCTTCGTCGTGACGTCGTCGTAGGTGATGCCGCGGCGCAGGTGCGCCAACTTGTCTTCGGTCACCGTGCCGGCCACCGTCACCAGGTACCGCTTGGGCAAGTGGGTTTCGGGCGCGGTGGCATGGGCGACGAACTGCTCGTCGTTGGTGAAGAGCAACAGGCCGGTGGTGTCGCGGTCGAGGCGGCCCACGGCGAGCCACCCGAAGCCGCGCAGGGCCTTCGGCAGCGTGGCCCCGAGCACCTCGAACACGGTGCGCCCGCCTTCGGGGTCATGCCCCGACACCACGCAGTCGACCGGCTTGTGAAAGGCGAGCACGCGGGTGGTGGGCCGCACGTCGACGACCGCGCCGTCGAGCTGCACTTTGGCGCCGACCGGCAGCGGCGCGAACGGCTCCCGCACCGCCTGGCCGTTGACGCGCACCCGCCCTTCGCGCACCGCGGCTTCGGCTTCAATGCCCGGCAACAGACCCGCACGAGAGAGCGCTCGGCTCACGAAGTCGAGCTTGGGCGTCGCCTTCGACGGGCTCGAAAAAGCACCTGCTTTCGCGGCCTTGAGCCACTTGGGTTCGCGGGGGCGGGCCATGGTCGGTACCTCGCTGAGCCCGCGAAAATGATCAACGCGAATGAGCGCGCCGGCCTGGTTTTGACGGCCAGAAAGTGCGTGGCGGGCGGCGGGTCTTGGGCTACACCCGCCGCCATGGAATTTCGCATTGCCGCTGATGAGCTGAAGAAGGCGTTGCACCGCGCGGGCGGCATCGTCGAGCGCAAGGCCACGATGCCCATTTTGTCGAACGTGCTGATCTCGGCCACCAAGTCGGGCGTCACCGTCACCGCGTTCGACCTCGACATCGGCATCGTCAGCGAACACCCGGCCGAGGTGCTCAAGCCCGGCGCCGTCACCGTGTCGGCGAAGACGCTGCTCGACATTGTCAGCTTGGTGCCCGACGCGTCGCTCACCCTCAAGAAGTTGCCGAACAACTACGCCGAAATCACCTCGGGCGCGGCGCACTACAAAATCGTCGGCATGGCGCCTGAAGAATTTCCCAAGCTGCCGAAAGAAGAGAACGCTCCGCTGGTGAAGCTGTCGGGCAACACCCTGCTCGAAATGATCAAGAAGACGCAGTACGCGATCTCGACCGACGAGACCCGGTACATCTTGAACGGCGTCTACTTCGAGCCCCGCGAAGCGGGCAAAGTGCGCATGGTCGCGACCGACGGTCACCGGCTCTCGCTCATCGAGCGAGACCTGGTCGGCGACTTCAAGTTGAAGGCGGGCGTCATCATACCGCGCAAGGGCTTGTTCGAACTCAAGCGGCTGCTCGAAGAAGCGCCAGACGCCGAATGCCAGCTGGGGTTCGCCGAGAACTCGGCGCTCTTCAAGAAGCCCGGCCTGTCGATGGTGATGCGGCTCATCGACGGCCAGTTTCCCGAATACCAGCGGGTCATACCCAAAGAGGGCGAGAAGCAGGTGTTGGTGAACCGCGGCCGCTTCTTCGACGCGCTCAAGCGCATTGCGCTGCTGTCGGCCGACAAGTCGAACGCGGTGCGGGTGGCGCTCAGCGAGAACCTGCTGCGCATCACCGCGAACAACCCCGACCTCGGCGAAGCGAAAGACGACCTCGAGGTCGCGTACCGCGGCGGGTCGCTGACCGTGGGCTTCAACGCCAAGTACATTCTCGACGTGCTCTCGGCGATGGACAGCGACGAAGTTTCCATTGAGCTGGGCGACGAGCACAGCCCGGGCGTCATGCACGCCCCCGGCGACCGCTCGTACACCACCGTCGTCATGCCCATGCGCGTCTGACCGGCGCGGGCCAACGGCCCATTTTCTGTGGGGAAACGTCAGACCCTGACCGGGCAGCACTGGGCTTCTTTGGGTTGACGACACCTGGGTTCATAGGAAATACCGGCCTATGCGCTCCAGGAAAACCAAGTTCATTTTCGTGACCGGCGGCGTGGTCAGTTCGCTGGGCAAAGGCATGGCCTCGGCGTCGATGGGGGCCTTGCTCGAAAATCGCGGGCTCGACCTCACCTTCGTCAAGCTCGACCCGTACATCAACGTCGACCCTGGCACGATGAGCCCGTTTCAACACGGCGAGGTCTTCGTCACCGAAGACGGTGCCGAAACCGACCTCGACCTGGGCCACTACGAGCGCTTCAGCACCGCGCGCATGACCCGGCTCAACAACTTCACGACTGGCCGCGTGTACCACTCGGTCATCACCAAAGAGCGCCGCGGCGAATACCTGGGCAAGACGGTACAAGTCATTCCCCACATCACCGACGAGATTAAGTCGATGATTCACCAGGCCGCCGAAGGCCACGAACTGGTGTTGGTCGAAGTGGGCGGCACCGTCGGCGACATCGAGTCGCTGCCGTTTCTCGAGGCGATTCGGCAAATGCGGTACGACGTCGGCGCGGGCAACACCTGCTACGTGCACTTGACGCTCTTGCCGTACATCGCCGCGGCGGGCGAGGTGAAGACGAAGCCGACCCAGCACTCGGTGATGAAGCTGCGCGAAATCGGCATTCAGCCCGACGTGCTCATTTGCCGCACCGACCGCAACATCGCCCAAGAACTCAAAGACAAAATCGCCATGTTCTGCAACGTCGACACGGGCAACGTGTTCACGTCGCCCGACGTGCAGTCGATTTACGAGCTGCCGCTCGAATTTCACCGCCAAGGCGTCGACGAGCGAATCGCCGAAATCTTGAACATTTGGACGCGCGGCGCCCGCCTCGACACGTGGGAGTCGATTGTCGAGAAGGTGAAGCGGCCGTCGAAAGGCGAGGTCACCGTCGCCATTGTCGGCAAGTACGTCGACCTCAAAGAATCGTACAAGTCGCTCAACGAAGCGCTGTTGCACGGCGGCATCGCCAACGACTGCCGCGTGGCGCTCAAGTTCGTCGACTCGCAAGAAGTCGAAACGAAGGGCGCGCAAGTCATGCTGGCCGACTGTCACGCGGTGCTGGTGCCGGGCGGGTTCGGCGTGCGCGGCACCGAAGGCAAAATTCAAGCGGTGAAGTGGGCCCGCGAAAGCAAGGTGCCCTTCTTCGGCATTTGTTTGGGCCTGCAAATGGCCGTCATCGAATACGCGCGCACGGTGTTGGGCTTGGCCGGCGCCAATTCGATTGAGTTCGACGAAAAGACGCCGCACCCGGTCGTGTCGTTGATGGAGTCGCAGGTGAATGTCAAAGACAAGGGCGGCACCATGCGGCTCGGCAGTTACGCCTGCGCGCTCAAGAAGGGCTCGGTCGCGCAGCGGTTGTACGGCAAAGACACCGTCAACGAGCGCCACCGCCACCGCTTCGAAGTGAACAACCAGTACCGCGGTCGCTTACAAGAAGGCGGCCTCGTCGTTTCAGGCGTGAACACCGAGCTCGACCTGGTCGAAATGATTGAGCTGACCGACCACCCCCACTTCGTCGGCTGCCAGTTTCACCCCGAATTTCAGTCGAAGCCGTTCGCTCCGCACCCGCTGTTCT
This sequence comes from Myxococcaceae bacterium, assembly GCA_044225205.1. Lineage (GTDB taxonomy): Bacteria > Myxococcota > Myxococcia > Myxococcales > Myxococcaceae > JAEUJT01. The sequence goes on from JBGAIY010000265.1 coordinate 8,448, forward strand.
CGGGCTTCATTCGCGCCGCCGTCTCCTGGAGGGACGGCAACGACGCGTGAGCTTCGACGAAGACTTCATCGGCCCGTTGGCGGCGTTGCCGACCACGTTCGCCGCCGGGGCCGAGGGCGTTCGCGCGCTGCTCGAGCAAAGCCCGTTGGCCGGGCAGTGTTACGTGCCGGCGACGAGTGACGAGTTCGTGCTCGACCTGGCGGTGTGTTTCGCCCGCTTTCAGTGGGAACCCAACTCCCCCCGCCTCTGGGTGATGACGACGGTGGGGTTGTCGGCCGCGCCGCAGCCCAAGGCCGACCCACCCACCCGGGCCGGGCCCACGCGGTTCGAATTGTGCGCGGGGTTCGAATTTCGGCCCACCCCGCCGTCAGACCGCGCGGTGGTCGGGGGGCAGAGCTGGTCTGAAAGCGACCTGCTGAGCGCGTTCGTCGAAAATTTCGCGCTCGTGGCGCACGACTTGGCGAGCGCGCAGCGCTCGAGCGGGCGGCCCTACGCGCTGGGCACGGTGTTCGACGACGTCGGCCTCGCGAACGGGTGGCCCGACGGCGTGCTCGTGGCGCCCATGAACGAGCTGCGCACCCTGGGCGTGCAACCGTTCTCGCTCGTCGCCGGAGTGCCCACCCCCATCGGCCTCGGCGCCAAAGAGTGGATGAGCCGCGAAAAACTCGAACAACCCGCCGACGTCACGTTCTTGCAGCTCGCGCCCATCAGCCGCGACGAAGCGGCCCTGGCCCGTCAGTGGGGAGGGTGGAACTTCTTCGTGGGCGGCCTCATTCCCACTCCGGCGGAGTTCGACCGGGGCCTCGACGCCAGCGCCCACGTCTTCGACCTGGGGCGGGGCAGCCGGGCCACCATTTTCGAGCAGTGGCGCAAAGAGCGCATGACCTGAGGCAACGAGGGTCGAGGCTGCTTCAGTGCGAACCGCGCCCGACCGGGGTTTCACATTCTTCGGCCCCAGCTGGGTCGGCGACCGAGTGTTCGTTCACACCGGCTTGTTGGTGCACGAAGTGTTGCGCTGGGCGCCGGCACCAACCGATGAGCGCATCACCTTGCAAGGTCACGCGCTCTTCAGCGCCGGCCGTTGGCATTTGTATTGGTAGCCACTCGAGTATCATTCGGCGATGAATTGCCCGGCGGTGTGCGCGGCGGTGTGCCTCGTACTCACCAGCGCCTGCCTGCCTTCGAATGACGAAGAGCCCGCTGCGGCGAGGCACCGTGACGCGCTCACCGTGACGTCGGTCGACGTCGACACTCCGGTCATTGGGCCCACGACGCCTGGCGAGTTCATTCGCGGAGCGTGGAACGGCCAGCGCCACGTCGTTCTGCTCCAAGACCCCAGCCAGACCCGGTGTTTGACGTTGTTGGCCGACGGCACGCTCGAGGGCACGACGGTGCTGCCGCTCAGCGGGCAGCTCATGGCCTTCGCGCTCGACGCGAACCAAGAAGGGCACGCTTTGTTGGGTACGGCGACCGGCGCGACGTGGCTTCGGCTGGGTGTTGGCTGTCAGGGGCCCTTCACGGCCGTGCCCGTCGCGCTCAAAGCAACCTCGGTCGGCTTTGGCTCACTGCCCAGCTCGACCGATTTCGCGGTCGTCACCCAAGAAGCCGTCGACGGAGGGCCTCCGCACGTGCGGTTCTTGACCTTGCATGCCGACGCCGGCGTCACGGTCGACGTCGAAGGTCGAGTGAGCGACTGGTTCAACGCGGCCTGTGGGCCGACCGCCTGCGTGGCCGCCTCGCAACGCAACGCCGTCAACGGCTCACCGGTCAGCGTCGACGTCTTCGACCTGACGACCAAGACGGTGAACACCGTCGCCCTGGCCAAAGACCCCGCCCATCAGTCGCGGCCGGTGGTCGCGATCTCGGGCACCCAAGCCCTGATTGAGAGCGGAGGCGGGTTGACCAACGGAGACCAAGACTTCGCCCGGCGGCTGTCGTTGACCGGAGCGCTCTTCGACCCCGCCGACATCGACCTTGGGTCGCGCACCGTCATCGGGCCCTCACCCAACGGCTACGCGGTGATTTCTGTTTCGACCATCGGTGGGTTGCAGATCGGTGAACTCCAGAGCGGCGGCTTCACCGCGTTCGTGCCCCTCGCGCCCGACGTCGACGGTGGGGCTCCGCGCATCTTCGACCCCGACGCCACCCAGGTGTTGTGGGCTGGCAGCTCGGGCGTGGCGCTGTGGCACCTGCGTTCGCCGAGCAGCTCGGTGGTCGCGCGCGCGGTCACTTCGAGCTTCGCGCCCAATGGGCCCGTGCAGGTGCTGGTGCCTCGCGTCAACGACCAAACCACTCCCCAGTGGGTGAGCGACC
>JBGAIY010000266.1:0-11122 GCA_044225205.1 Myxococcaceae bacterium
TGGTCGTCGGTGTCAGGCGCGGGCCAGAGCGTGCCGCGCGACGTGATGATCGTCATTGGCAATGAGATCATCGAGTCGCCCATGAGTTTGCGGTCTCGGTACTTCGACTTCGTCGGGTACCGAAAGCTCGTCAACGAGTACTTCAGCAAAGGCGCCAAGTGGACCGCCGCCCCGAAGCCTCGCATGACCAACGAGCTGTACGACTTTCGGTACCGGCGGGGGCAAGGGTACGTGACGACCGAATTCGAGCCGGTGTTCGACGCCGCCGACATCGCCCGCGTGGGCCGAGACCTGTTCGTGCAGCGCAGCCACGTCACCAACGACGCGGGCATCGAGTGGCTCCGTCGCCACCTCTCGCCGACGTACACTGTTCACAAAGTCGAGTTCGCCGACGAGCGCGCGGTGCACATCGACGCGACCTTCGTGCCGCTGGCGCCGGGCAAGTTGCTCGTCAACCCCGACCGCCCCATTCGCCACATGCCGCCCATGTTCAAAAAAGCAGGGTGGGAGATTTTGACCGCGCCGAGAACGACGTGGCCCAAGAGCAAGGCCTACGGCTACAGCTGGTTGCACATGAACGTGCTCATGCTCGACGAGAAGCGGGTGATTGTCGAAGAGAACGAAAAGCCGTTCATTTCGGCGCTCAAGAAGTGGGGGTTCGAGCCGATTCCGTGCAGCTTTCGTGGCTTCTACGGCTTCGGCGGCAGCTTTCACTGCGCCACTTGCGACATTCGGCGGCGGGGCACGCTGCAGTCGTACTTTTGAGGGCGGTCGGGTGCGAAACCGAAGTCGCTTCGAGAAAGCCTGCCCGCGTTGCCACGGGCCACTCCACGACCTGCACTGCCCGTCGTGCGGCGTGACCTACCCGGTCATTGCCGGGGTGCCCGTGTTGGTGCCCGAACCCTCGGCGCACATCGCGCAGTGCTACGTCGACGCGTTCCACCACCTCCAGAACGGCCACGCTCGCCTCGCGGCGCTCGAAGGCGTGGGGGCGACCGGAGAAGCACCGAACGTGGCGTTTCTCGAGAGCACGGTCGCCGCGCTCGAGCCGTTCGCCCAGAAGCGGTTGGTCGCGGCCTTGGCGCTCGAGAAGCGCGCGAAGGCCCCCAACCCGTACGGCGACGCCATTCGCTATGCCCTGCGCGACTGGTCGCGCACCGAAACGGCCGAGGCCGAGCTTCTCGGCATCGACCGGCGCGTGCGGGCGTTGCTCCCGGCGGAGCCCGGGGGCCGGGCGGTGGTGCTGGGGGCCGGCACCGGCCGCTCGGGCTGGAACCTGCGCGACCGGTTCGCCGAACTCGTCATGGTCGACCTCTCTTTTTCGATGGCGCATGCCTTCACCCGCATTGGCGAAGGGGGTGTCACTCTGGCCGACACCGACCTTCGTACCGATGGCGCCCCGAGCGGTGCGGTGTACGAACTCGACGCAGGGCCGGCCGACGCGCGGGTCGAATGTTGGGTCGCCGACGCCACGTCGTTGCCTTTCGCCGACGGGTCGGTCGACGTGGTGTGTTGCTTCTATTTTCTCGACGTCGTTCGCTTGACGACCCTGCTCGCCGAGGTTCGGCGCGTGCTTCGGCCAACAGGCCGCTTCGTCAACTTGGGGCCGCTCGCTTACCACCACGACGACGTGACCGAGCACCTCCCGCCGAACGAGGTCAGGCGGCTCCTGCGTTCGTTCGACCTTCACATCGATGCCGCTTCAGAAACCTGGGAGACCATCACCCACTTGCGGGTGAACCCGAGCCCGAGTCGCCCCGGGGTGCACGCCACGTGGGCCTTTCGCGCCGACCTGGCCGAACGGCGCGTTTCACGAACGACGACCCTGCGACAACGGTGGCCGACCCAGAGCCAGCTCACCGGCCCCGACGACGTGACGCTCTTCTTTTCGAACCGAAAGGCGCAAGTGGCACCGCTCCAAGCCGACGCCGTGTTGTTCTTCGACCGGGGGTGTACCGTACAAGCGTGCCTCGAGCGGCTGGGTGAACGCTACGAACTCGGGCCAGCCGACGAGGCCCAGGTTCTGGCTGAGTTCGACCGGCTCCGCGGGCTCGGGGTGTTGGAGTGGGTCGAATGAGCCCGACGAGCCCGACCGCCCTCGTTCGGCACGTGTTCGAAATGCGCACGTCGATCATGCGTTGGCGCGATTCAGAAGGGCGGCCGCTCCACGAGGGGCGCAGCCCGCCCGACGTCTGGCCCGCCGACATGTCACGGGTGCGCTGCAAATACCAAGACGCGCGCGCCCAGTCGGCGCTGCCCATGAACGTGTCTGCGCTCGTGTCGGTCTCACGCGACATGCCGTTCGTTCACGCCGCGCTCGGGGCGCTCCGCTCGGAGCTGTTCGGGCTCGAGCCGGGAGAGCCCGCGAGCATTCTCCAGATGAGCCAGGTCGTCGCCACGGGCTGGAGTCTGCCGTACTGGTCGTGCTTCGCCGCGACCGCGCTCGGCGGGCAGCCCCCGGCGCTGAGCCCTCAGGTGGCTTCGTTGTTCAAGGTCAGCATCGGGCTCTCGTGGTTGACCCGTCGGCTGCTCAAGCTCGTGCCGGCCGAGCGGCACGCGCGCACCCTGGTGTCGGCGTCTGACCTGCTCGTTCACGTCGACCGAACCGGAGCGCTGATCGGCACGCACGAAGTCTGTGCCGCTCCGCTCGAAATGGTCGGCGTGGTGCTCGAGTCACTGGTGAACGGCCCCCGAGCGCCGGTCGCGTCGGCCGCTGCGATTGCGCCAGACCTCGCCGCGGCGCGGGCCTTCGCCAAGGCCCAGCACAACGTCATTTATTGGCGGTCGGCGTGCGTCGAACGCCTGAAGGCCCTCACGCCCGAGCTCATGGCGCAGGCCGAACAGTCGCCGCTGCCGACCTGGCTGCCGTGGTGGCTGAGGTCGGGTCTCCAAAGAGAGCCCTTCGACCTGAGCTGGGACGGGAGCGACCCCGCCAGGCTCGACGCGAAGACCCGCTTCGTGCACCGCCCTCGAGACCGGGTCGCCGTCGACCGCATTCGAGCGCACGCCGGGTTGAAGCCGGGCGTCGCTCGAGACGTGGTGGCGACCATGAAGTGCGCCGACCGTCAGTTTTCTCGTGCCGGCGGCGAACTTCAACGCTGCCTCGTTGCTTCCAAGGCGAGCCGCGCATGACCGCCGACCTGACCCCGCAAACGCGTGCGTTCTTCGCTGGGGTGATGGCCCTTTCTCGGCTGTCGACCAGGGCTCGGTACCGCTCGCTCGAGCTCGACGAGTACCCCTTCGACGGGGCGCTTTTGGCGCACAGTCGACTGTACCGGCACAGCCGCTCGGCCTACCTGAAGCTCGGCGGTCGCTACGCTCGGCGCAACCAGTCGACGATGAGGGCGCTCAACGAAGCCGACCTGTTCGACAACGAGATCAGCTACGCGCCCGTTGCTTCCGAACTCGCGTGGCTCCAGGCGAACCACCGCTTCATGACGACGCGTCAACTGGTCGCCGAACTCGAAGCGGTTGAATACTTCAACACCATTTCGGTGTTTCACGAGCAAAACCACCGCGTGGTGTGGCGCCTGTTGCCTCCGCCACCCACTGACCAACTCGGCGTCAGCCGATACCTGAATCTCGCCGAGAGCGTGGTCGTGATGCTCGACGTCGCGGTCGCCGACGAAGTCGGTCAGCTCGCACGCGCGTGCCAAAGGGTCAGCGTGTTGTACCGGGGGCACATGCCGTACCCCGGTGTTCGTTCGGCTCGGCGTCGTCGGCGGTACCTGCTGTCGGTCTTCTACGCGACGTACTGCATCTTGGAGCGAATCGACCGAAGCGACGTCATCAAAGCGGTGAACTACGTGATGCCCGGGCCCACGGTGCTGAACCGCGCCGCCGTTCGCTGCGCGCGCGAAATGAACCCCGACTTCGAGACCCGCACGAACCCTCAGTGGCACGCCCGCCAGTGGGAAGTGGCCCTGGCCCGCTTGAAGGCGCTCCACCGCCATTCGCGGCCCGCGCTTCAGTTGCCTCAAGACCCGCTCGACTTTCGACCCAACCACTTGGCGCCCGTTCAGCGGGTCATGGCGGCGTATGGGCTCTGAACTCGACGAGCTGGGGCGCCAGCATTCACCGGCGGTGCTCGGAGCCGAACTGCGCGCCGACCACCACGTCGTCTATTCAGACAACGGGAACCGGGCGACCCGTGGCCGCGTGTTTCTCAACCGGCTCGAACGCCTTCGCTCGTTGACCGGGGTGCGCCGGGTCGGCGACATCTCCGCGCTCGGCGAATCGACTTACCCGGTGTTTCAAAGTTGTCGCCCGAACCTTTTTTTTCACGCCGACTATGTGCAGAACACCAACGCGCAGGGCAAAGGCGGCAGCGCGACGCAAGCCAAGATCTCGTGCCTCATGGAGTCGATCGAGGTTTACTGTTCTGAGCCGCGCGCCGCAGACCTGATGCGGGCGTCGTTTCGGTTTCTGTCGGAACAGCACGTCGTGCTCGACCCTCGAACGATCGTCGCGAGGCGGGCCGCCCGAAGAGCCTCACCCGTCGAACCACTCATGTGGACGCCGGCATACTCCGTTCGCCTGGGGCGGCCGGCGTGGGTGCCCGCTGAACTCGTGTATTACCCCTTCATTGCGTCGAGTTATCGCACCCGGCCCATTTTCGTGATCGGGTCGAACGGCCTCGCGTCGGGAGGCACCTACCTCGAGGCGGTCATTCACGCCCTCTACGAGTTGGTCGAACGGTATTACCAGCACGAACTCGAAGCGGGCAGGGTGCGGCTCGAGGCGCTGTTCGAAAAGCAGCTCGCTCACCCTGGGGTCGACGCGTACCTCCGCAAGCGCGGCCCTCAGAGTGAGCTCCAGCTCTACAGCGTCGAACTGCCCGGTGTTCACAACCTGCCCGTCATCATGTGCTGCCTGATGGAGGGAGGCCTCGTTCACGTCGGTTGGGGCTGTTCGGGCTCGGTCGACATGTCGATCGGTCGAGCCTTCAGCGAGGCGCTCCAGGCGCAAGCGACCGTCGTGAGCGGTGCGCGCGAAGACGTCGCCCTGCCTTCTGTGCGAGCGCGGGCGAAGTCGGCCGCCGAGTCGGTGTTGGGGCGCACCCGGCAGCCCGGCAAGCGAACCCTCAGTCGCGAAGCACTCTCCGCCAGAGTCGCCGACCACGCCTTCGCAACGCTCCGTGCCGAATACGACTTTTTGCTGCAGTGGTTGGCCGCGCTCGGGTACGACAACATTTTTCTCGCCAACCTCACCCGACACGGCATCGACATCCCCGTGGTGAAGGCGATCATTCCCCAGCTCCAGGTGCCCGAACATTTTCGCCGGCCGTCGCGCCGCGCGCATCGCTCGCCGAACCCATTCGAGCGGCAGTATCGCAACATGAACCCGAGGGCGCGATGAAGGTCATGATCTTCGCCGGAGCGACGCTGACCGAGGCCGAGGTGAGGCGGGCCCTGCCCGGAGCCGCCGTTGGTACCTTGGTCGAACGAGGTGACCTGCACCGAGCCATCGACGCGGGGGTGCAAGTCGTGGGCATCGTCGACGGCACGTTCTTGAGCAACGTCGCCATGTCGCCGATCGAAATCGTTGACGCCCTGCGGGTTGGTGTGCGGGTCTTCGGCGCTGGCGGCGTCGGAGCGCTGCGCGCGGTCGAACTTGCGCACTTCGGCATGACGGGGTGTGGCCGCATTTTCGAGCGCATCGCCCAGACACGGTACTTTCGCGATGACGACCTCGGCCCCGTGCGAGCGGGGCAGACCCCGACCGACCGGCCGCTTGCTTTGATCGAATTCGAGTTGTCGTGTGAGGCCAGCGTGGCCCAAGGCAGGCTCACCGAGGCCCACGCCCGCCGTCTCGTGCGTTCGCTTCGCGAAGTTCACTTCTCGCGGCGAAGCTTCGAGGCCTTGGCGGCCAAGACACGCGATGACGCTCTGCGCGAGGCCGTGGCAACGGTGCGAAAGCACCACGTCGACCACAAGCGGCTCGACGCGAAGGCGATGCTGGCGCTGATTTCGGCCGAGCGACGACGAACCCGCCGGGCGAACGACGAAATCAACGCGGGCTGAACCCGCACGGCGAAACGGCCGGCCTCGAAGAACGAAGCCGGCCGTTTCATGCAACAGTCACGAAAGCCAACTCAGTGGCAGCTGGGCTTGCCGTCGGCGACGCCGCCGGTGATGGCCTTGAGGTCATCTCCGGTCAACTTCACGACAGGCTTCATGGTCGGCTTCTTCTTCGTGGTCTTCTTCATGTTTGCTTCCTGGTGAGGGTTTGAACTGCTCTCCTGTGACGTCGAGCGATCGCGCCTTTTTGCGCGGCAGGTGCGTTCGCACCCCCGAGCGCCTGAACGCGGTCTCGCAACTGGCGCAGACCGCGCTCTCCGAGAAAGTCGTTGCAAAACCCGAGATAGAAGTGGGTCCACGTGTGGAGCACGAGACCGGGCGAGTCGACCTCGCGGCCCTTCCACTCGACGTACCAAGGAGCGTCTTCTCGGCGCAGCAGGCCCCAGTTGAAATTTCGCAGGGTGCCGAACGCCAGTGCCATGCACACTTCATCGGCGATGTGCACATTCGTGCTGGGGTAGGGCCACTCGCCTGACCTGAACTTCTGGCGCAGCAGCTCCATCAACGGCAAGGCCGAGAGGGCCTTCACGTGGCTCGAGCGGTTGAACACCATGAGCCCGGTGTTGAAAACCGGCACCTCGGCGGCCTTCACCTTCTTTGCGATTCGCGCGAGCTGCGGGCGCTTGATTTGGTTCGTCTTCAACTCGCCGAGCACGAAGGCATAGCTCTTCAAATTGGTGCAAATTTCTTCACGGGCATAAAAGTCGCGGCTTCGATACTTCGAGAAGAGGGCGGCGGGTGCTTCGAAGACCTGACGGTCGAATTTTCGAATCGTTTCGATGCTCTTCTGGGCAAAGCAGACGTACTGTGGCGTGTCGTCGACCGCGTAGAAGACCGCTTCACCCTGGCTCACTTGTCGCGTGTCCTTCCTACCGCTGAGGTCTGCAGCATGACGGCGTGGCGCCGCTCGGTTTTGCGCGGTTGACCGAGAGCGTATTTGTTCACCTCACCGCAGACGCGGTGCGTCAGGCGCAAAACGGACAAGGGTCGCTGCGTCTGTTCGGGCCCTCCGTTGGCTCGTGGGTACCGCTGCCACAAAGGGCTGGCCAGCGGTTCGAAGACCTTCATCGCCCTGCAAAGACGACCATGAAAAAGCTCAAACTCCAGATTCAAACCATTCGTCAGCTCACGGCCACCGAAGTTGGAGGCGTGAAAGGCGGAGTGCGGTGCCAGACCAACGGCACCTGCGCCCCGGGGAGCTGGTAACAGGCGCGGTTCAACCGACCGGTGCTCCGCGCGAGTTGGCGCGGAGTGCCGGGAGAAACGCCATGGCGCGCTCCACACCGAGATTGGCTCGCGGCGAGTACGCCACCGGCCTGTTGGGTCACGATCGGTTGTTCGCCGCTTTCATGGAGCGTCGGGCTCCCCCGCGCCGCGTGCGCGCCGACTCCTGCTCGAGCTGGGGCGGTTTTGGTGGCGTCGTGCTGGTCGAGGCGGCCAGGGGCCCGGTTCGGGCAGATACCTGGCGAACGTTCGTGGCGCTCATCGAGAACGCCGAGAAGACCGACTTCTTTCAAGGGCTCGACGGGGCCGTGCCGGCGTTGGCGGCCGCGGCGAAGCAGAAGCCCGACGGGCCGGCCGTGGTCGAACTCGTGTTCGGTCGGGTCGCCGAGAACCTCGAGCGTCAGCTTCGTGCACACGACGCTGGAGCGAGCATCAACCTTGGTTTTGCCCATGGCGTGGCGGGCTCGTTGTGCGCGCTCGAAATGGTGGGCCGGTTGGCCGGCCGGCGACCGACGCGGTTGCGACGGCGAGCCATCGCCGTGCTGCAGGGGGCGGCCTTCGAAAGGCCCGCGGGCGCGGTGTGGGCGTCGCACTCTCGGGCTCCCAAAGGGAGCGTTCTGCACGGGCTGTGCAACGGGGGCCCCGGCATTTGTTTGGGGGCGTTGTTGGCCGCTCGGTATTCGGGCAGCCTCGACTATGCCCCGCTCATCGAGAAGGCCCTGCCCACGGTACCGATCGTCACCGCCGACCAATCGTTTTGTTGCGGCACGCTCGGGCGAATCGAAATCGTCATCGAGGCGTATCGAACGACGGGTGAGAAGAGCCTTCTTGCTCTCGCCCGCTCTTTGTTCGCCCAGGTTCGCGCCGAACAGTTGCGTGGCACGGGCTGGCAGCGGGCGGTGCAGCTACGCCCTCACCGCGCGGCGGCTCGACGCGCCGTCAGAAGATTTGCCTGGGTTGCCACTGCACGTCGAACCGCTTTGAGCCCCGACCTGGCGTCGGTGCGGGTGCGCGGCAGTCAGAACCCCTGGCTCAGCCCGAGCACTCCGTAAAACGGCAGGCCGGTCGCCTCCGCGACCGAACACAGAGGAAACACAAATGAAATCAACGTGCTGGTGTGTACTGACCATGGGGTTCTTGGCCGCGGCGTGTGGTGGCGGGCCGGGCAACACCGTCAAAGTGACCGTGGCTGACCACGGCGATGCCCTGACGGCCAAAGCCGGCGACAACTTGTTCACGGTGACGCTCACTGCGGCCGACGAGGCTTGGCCGACGCGCGACCTCAGCGTCACGGCAGGCCTGCCGGGCACCACCGCGACGGTCATGAACTTCACGCTCGACGACAAGAACGCCGATTCAAAGTGGGGCGTCGGTGAAACCTTGACCGTCACCGAGCCGGTGGTGAACCTCTTTGACCCGACCACGGTGGGCAAGGTGGTCAACGTCGACGTGTCGCGCAAGAGCAACGGCATCTACTACCAACTCGGCTCCGCCAGCTGGTCACCCGCGAACTGAGTACGCGCTCTCCGCGAGGCGAGCCCCGACCTGGCGCACGGCTTCGCGAATGTGGTAGACGCCCCGCGCAGAGAACCCCGAATGACTGGCGAGCGCATGGCGACGGCGTTTCTGGGGGCTCCTTCGACCGAAAGAACCGTGGCGGGCGCGCTCGCGGTGCTGTGGTCTCACGCCGAAGGCAGTTGGCCGTCGGTCACGTCGTTGTCGGCCGAAGCGTTCTTCGAGGCGCTCGGCCTTCAAGTGGGGCACCGGCTCGAAGCGCTCGCGGCCTTGCGGGTGAGCGACGTGTTTTTGGCGAAGGCGTGCTTGGCGGCCGACGCCGCGGCGTTGGCGCACTTCGAGCGGGCCATCATGAACCCCGCGCGTTCGGTGCTGGCTCGGCTCGGCGAGCCCGATTTTCGCGACGACGTCGTGCAGCGAATGCGCGAGCGGTTGCTGATGACCGTCGAGGGCGTGCCCCCCCGGCTGGGCCAGTACACCGGGCAGGGCTCGTTGCTCAATTGGGTTCGCTCTTCGCTCTACCGGCTCGGGCTCACCATGCGCCGGCTCGACCACCCGGCCGAGAACAGCGAAGAGTTGGCGACGCTGCCCGACGCGGCGTGGCCCCTCGAGCTGCAATACATTCGCGTGGCCCACCGCGATGCGTTTGCCCAAGCGTTTCGTGAAGCCCTCGCCGCGCTCGATGAGCAAGGCCGCACGGTGCTGCGTCTCAACTTGGCCGAAAAGCTGAGCATCGACCAGTTGGCGGTGGTGTACGGGGTGCACCGCGCGACCGTGGCGCGGTGGGTCGTGCGGGCGCGTACGGCGCTGACGACCCAGGTCGAAGCGACGCTCAAAGAGCGCCTCAGCCTGGAAACCGCCGAATACGACGCCCTGCTGGAAAGCCTGCAACAGAACCTCGAAGTCTCGCTGGCGCGCATGATGGGCGACGACTCGAATTCGTGACGAGGGGTCACCCCCCCCAAAAAAAGTCGCCGCCGATGCGACGCCGAACCGGGCTGGGTCGTCACCACCCATATGGCCCCAATCACATCGAAACCTTCGTTTTCACAGTCAGACTCCGAACTTCATTCGCACCCCGGCGTGGGTGAAGGGCTCGACCGCACGCTGCTCCTTGGGGGCGCCGGCCTCGTGTTGCTGGGGGTGGGCGCCGCCGCGGTCGGGTTCTTGACCGACTACGGCCTGCGCTTGGGGCCCGTGCCGATACCCCTGTCGATTGTCGGCCCGTTGGTCGCGCTGGGGGGCGGGTTTGTCGGCTACCGGTCGCTTCGGCAGAAAAAGTGCCTGCATTGCGACGAGTCGCTCACGCCAGTCACCGCATGGTTCCCCCCTGACGACGAGGCTCAGGTCGTGGCGGCGATCAACACGAACCCGGTCGACTTGACCGACTTGCCCATGCAAAGCGCGGCCGACGCCTCGGTGCAGGTCTCCGTCGAGTACTGCGCGAAATGCGAAGGCGTGGCGACGGTCGAAGTGTCGACCTTTCGCCCCGACCGCACCGAAGTGTTGAACCGGGTCATCACGAGGCCGCTGCTGACCCCGTTGATCGCCGTCATGAAGGTGCGCGACGCCGCGCACCAAGCGCGCTTCGAGTCGGCCGAGTCGTGACCGAGCCGCTACCGCGACCTGGCGCAGCTCGGCCGGGGCGGGGCGTGCGACGCGGCTTCGAGCCAGTCGGAGGCGGCTTTGGCCTCGAGGGCAAAGCTCGCGCCCTCTTGGGCCCACGTCTGCCGCGCGGCCCGAGCCAAGGCGATGGCGCGGGTGCTTTCGCAGCCCGACTCCCAACGGGCCTGGGCCAATTCGAAGCGGGTGTTGGCCAACGCGAGCTCGCCGCGTTGCTCGACCAGCGGCAGCGCTCGCTCGAGCCAGTCAATGGCCTCTTTCGGGCGCCCGAGCGCCCGCGACACGCTGCCCAAGTTCGACAGCACATCGCTGCGCAAAACGAGCGGTGAGTCGTCGTTCAACGCCGCCAAGACCTCGCGGCAGTGGCGTTCGGCCTCGGCGAACTGGCCCGCGGTGGCGAACACGCCCGCCAAGTTGAGCTGCGTGGCGAGCGTCACGGGGTGGGCGGCGCCCAGCGCGTCTCGCTGAATGGCCCATGCGCTCTCGGCGTGTCGCCGCGCTTGGTCGACCCGCCCGAAGTGCACGTCGATTTCGACGCGGTTGTTGAGCACCATGGCCACTTCGGGGTGCCACGGCCCAAGCAAGCGCTCGAAGGCGCTCTGGGCTTCTTCCAAGTGAACCTCGGCGCGCTCGTAGTCGTGCAGCGACTGGGCGACGTTTCCCAAGCTCATGAGCACGTT
>JBGAIY010000267.1:0-11015 GCA_044225205.1 Myxococcaceae bacterium
GTGGTCGACTCCGCGCTGCTCCCAGTGAGTTACCACCTGCCTCTCGGGGTCACCGATGAAGTGGGCCCGAGTCTCGGGGTGTACGGGTACATGGCCGACGGGCGCGTTCACCGCTTGGGGCAGTGGCCGTCGCTGGCGGTGCCGCTCGAGGCAAACGTCGCATTCGACGCCGTGAACCCGGCCGACCGGGCGTTTCAGGTACTCACTGGGTGGTCGTTGGCGAGCACCAATGGGCAGTTGTTGGCGCCATACCGCACCGTCAATAGCCAAGCGTTCGTGGGGGGCGCGGTGGCCCGCTACGATTCGTTGGCACCCGACGCGGGGGTCGAGTGGCTCGCGGCGCCTGGAGTGGAGTCGGCGATGGGCTTGGGGTCGTACTTCGTGGTGGGGGCCCAAGGGCTGGGGGCGTTGACGGGCACGAACGGGGTGTATGCGTGGCCCACGTCAGGCGCGAACGCGAAGCCCGTGCTTGCGGCGACGTACCCCACGATCACGAGCGAGACCGTTCGGCCCGGGCTCATGGCGGTCACGACGCAGGGGGTGGTGGTGATGGGGTATTACCTCGACGTGGCGGCCCGGCGGGTGCTGCGGCTGCCGCCGAGCGCGGCGTTGATGACGGCGTTGTCGGGCGGCCCACCGGTCGTTCTCGAAGACGCCCCGGAGCTGACCTCAGCCAGTGACATCGTCAACGCGACCGGGTTCGGCCCCGGCGTGGCCGTGCTGCATTCGACCGCCTCGGCCGGTGCTTTGCCCGTGCTCGGCCGCCTCCTCTACTACCCGCTGACGCCACAGGCCGGAGGCGCCGTCGTGGGCCCGGCGACGAATGTGCTGACCGCCGACGACTCGTGCACCGTCGTCAGCCAGCTCGTCTCGGCTCGCAGCGAACTGTTGGTCGGCCTGTGGGACAAGAACGGCCAACGGGTCATTCGCGTGGCGCCGCGCTGACGTCTCGCCTCTTTTCGCCGCCCTCGAAGCGATTCTTCCGTCAGCTCCGCGGTTGAACCACCACCGCCGCCGTGCGCTCCTCGTGTTCGGCGAGCCACTTGGCGAGCGTCTTGGCGTCAATGCCCAGGGCTTCGGCGGTGCGACCGCGGTGACCACCCAGTTGGGCGAGTGCCCACGCCGCGTACCGCCGTTGCAGCTCGCGTACCGGTAAGACGGTTCGACCGAAGTCGAGCGACCCCGCAGTGGCCGAGGGGGGCGGCCACTTGGGCAAGTCGTTGACCGAGACCTCGGCCGCTCGACCCAGCACCACGACCCGCTCCACGACGTGCTCGAGTTCGCGCACGTTGCCCGGCCAGCCGTGGGCGAGCAGCCGGTCGACCGCGGGCGCGGCGAAGGTGTCGACGGGAGAATGAGGGTGTCGTTCTTTCGCGCGCCGCAAGAACAGCTCGAGCAGCAGCGGGAGGTCGTCGAGCCGGCGCCGCAGCGGTGGTACCTCGACCGCGACGACGTCGAGCCGGTAGAGCAGGTCTTCTCGAAACGACCCCTGGTGCACCGCGGCCCGCAAGTCTCGGTTGGTGGCGGTGATGAGTCTCAAGTCGAGCGGTACTTCTTTTTCGGCTCCGACGGGGCGCACGACTCGCCGCTCGAGCACGTGCAAGAGCTTGGCTTGAAGGCCGAGTGGCATGTCACCAATTTCGTCGAGAAAGAGCGTGCCGCCGTTGGCTTCGACGAACAGACCCTGCCGGTCGGCCACGGCCCCGGTGAACGCGCCCCGCCGGTGGCCGAACAACTCGCTTTCGAGCAGCGCCTCCGGTATCGCCGCGCAATTCACCGAGACGAAGGGCCTCGCGGCGCGCGCGCCTTCGGTGTGAACGGCGTGAGCGAGCGCGCCTTTGCCGGTGCCCGTTTCTCCGGTGAGCAACACCGGCACGGTGGAGTCACAGACCCGCCGCAGCACGTCGAGCACGGCGACCATGGGCTGGCTGCGGGCGATGAGGCCGCTGAACGAGAACCGCTGCTTGACTTGAGTGCGGAGCGACTCGGCTTCGAGCCGAACCTTTCGGGCCTCGAGCGCACGGTCGAGAAACAGCCGCAGCTCGTCGGTCTTCAGCGGCTTGGTGACGTAGTGGTAGGCGCCCTGCCGAATCGATTCGATCGCGCTGTCGACCGCCCCGTACGCGGTCATGATGATGACGGGCCGCTCGGGCCTGAGTTTGCGAGACGCCGCCAACAATTGGAGCCCGTCGACGTCGGGTATGCGCAGGTCGGTCACGACGGCGTCGACGTCGTCGCGCTCGAGTGCGGCGAGCGCTTCGCGGCCCAAAGCCAGGGGTACGGCGTCGTAGCCGGCTTCATTCAGGTCTTCTGAAATGACCTTGGCCATTTCGAGGTGGTCGTCGACGACCAGCACGCGGGGTCGGGCCAGGGGGGCGCTGGGCAAGTTCATGGGGGGCTCGCGGTGACGGGGTGGGCAATGGGCAGTTCGATGGTGGCGCGCGTGCCTCTCGGCGACCGAGCGACGAGCCCGAACTGCCCGCGGTGGGCTTTGATGATCTCGTTCACGATGGCGAGGCCCAAACCCGCGCCTCGCGCGTCGCCGTTCGTCTTGGTGGTGAAGAATGGCTCGGTCGCGCGCGCCGCGACGGCTTCTGACACGCCGTGCCCGTCGTCGGCCACGATGAAGGCGACCGCGGCGCCGTCAGACCGCACGGTCACTTCGACGGTGCCGCCCTTCGTGCACGCGTGGCAGGCGTTGAGCAACAGGTTGACGAGGGCGTGCTCGAGCAGCTGTCGGTCGCCGAACAGTCTCGGCGTCGAGTCGACCACCTCGGGCTTGAGCAAGACCCCGTCTTTTTCGAACACGTGCGCGACGAGCTGGCACGCGCTGCGCACGAGGTCGGCCGGAGCGAGTTCGGTCGAAGCGGGCTTGTCGCCTCGCACGAGCGACATGAACGACCGAATCACCTTCACGAGGTGCTGGGTCTGGTCTCCGATGACCTGGGCGAGCTGCTGCACCTTCTGCGGCTCGTTCGTGCGGCTCGCCAGCTGGTCGGCGCGCGCCGCGATGATGCCCAAGGGCGTCGAAATTTCGTGGGCGATGCCCATGGCGAGCGTGCCCAGCGTGGCGGCACGGTTGGCTTTGGCCAAGCGCTCGTCGCGTTCGCTCTGGAGCTGCATGACCGTCAAACGGTGCTGCAAGTCGAACGTGCGCCGCTGGCGTACCAGGGCCAACCCGCCGAAAATCAACACGAGCGCGCCCGCGACGGCAATGCTCAGGTTCAGCCGCCAGGTCGAGCGGAGTTGCCGGTCTCGCAGCCGTTCGGCGCTCGCGACCGTCGCGACGCCCCAACTGCCCTGGTCGCCCAAGTCGACGTGGGCCAAGCCGGCCATGGCGATTCGCTGGGGCAACCCCAAAGCCGCCGCTTCGGCCCGGCTCAAGCGAACCGACGTGGCCGATGAACCAAGGGCGGTCAACACCGGAGTCGACAGCACCCGAACGCCTCCGAGCGACAGCAGATGCGGTGCTCCCGGTGGCTGAATGAGGCAAACCATGCCGGCACGGTGTTCGAGCGCGTCGGCGGCCGCGAACAGTTCAGCCGGCGTCACCAGCACGTCGACCACCTTGCCGTCTTCGCCAGCGGCGAACGTCAGCACGAGCGAGTCGGCGTCGGTGGGTGCGAACTTGGGTTCGCTCGCGAGTCGAACGCGAAAGCGGTGGTCGCCGCCGAGTTGGGCGGGGGCCGCGGCCAACTTGGCGAGGCTCTGCAGGCGAATTTTCAGCGAGACGGCCAGGGCTTGCGCCAGCGTGGCCTGTTCTTCGGCGAAGTCATCGAGCCCGGCGGCCGACTCGCGGTTCGCGTCCCACAGGGCGAGGGCTCCGACCGCGGCGAACGTCGCCACCATGGCGAGTGCCAGCATCGCAATGCCGCGCCAAATGGGTACGAGAGGGGCCAGCCGGTCAGTCATTCGAGGGCCTCCAGCAGAGCAAGGGGCAGGCCGCCTCCAACCAACGAAAAACGCTTTACCTGATGCTTCTCTTTGCGGGCTTCGGGGCGAAATTTCTACCGAAACGCGTATTTTTTCCGTCTGGTCGGGCAGGGGAGACGACACCAAAGGTTTGATCTCCAACGATTTGGCGCCGGTGGCACATGCCGTGCTCAGCCGCGCGCTCATGAATCGGTGGCAGTCGCTCGGGTGCTTGCTGTCTTTGGTCGGCTCGGCGGCGCTGGCGCAAGAGCGAAAGGTCTTCACGCTCGACGAAGCCGTCGCCTACGCCATGGCGCACCAACCGCGCTTGCGGGCGGCGGCGCAGGCCGTCGAAGTGCGACGCCGGCAAGTGGCGGCGGCGAAAGCGCCCTGGGCGCCCGAAATTCGTGCTGGCGTCGAGGTGTTGGCGGGCACGGTCAACCAAACTTCGGCGTCGTTCTTCAACTTGAGAGGGGTCGACATTGCGCGCATCGCCGGCCGCTCGTCGGTGCGGTACCCCGAATGGCAACCGTACCCTTCGACGTTCGCGGGCATTGGCGTGCGCCAAGAAGTGTTCGATTTCGGGCGCATCGGAGCGCAGGCGAGCGCGGCTGACGCTCAGGTCGACGTCGCTCGAGAAGCCTCGGCCGCCGTGGCCTTCGACGTTCGGTATTCGGTCGAAGAAGCGTTCGTGGCGGTGTTGGCGGCGAAGGCCATTGTTCGCGCATCAGACGAAGCGTACGCGCGCAGCAAGGCGCACCGAGAGCTGGCCGCGGCGGGGGTGAAGTCGGGGTTGCGGCCCCCGATTGAATTGACCCGAGCCGAGGCCGAGCTCGACCGCACCGACGCGAGCCGAATTCGGGCCCAGGGGGCGCTGGAGCAAGCGCGGGTGGCCTTCGCCGCCACGGTGGGTGACGCCGAGCTGGCGGTCGACGCCGATGACCGGAGCGTGCCGCCCAGCCTCGAGCTGCCGGCCAGCACCGACGAAGGGGTGCGACAAGCGTTCGACCGAAACCCGCGCTGGCGTGAGGCCCTGGCCGAACACCGTGCCTTCGAGCTCGAGACCCAGGCGCTTCGCGCCGAGTACCGCCCCGAGTTGTACGCCCAAGGCGTGCTCTTTGGGTATGCGGGCGGCATTCCTCCCAACAACGACCCGACGGCGATCGGCGCGGGGTGGCTGCCGTCGGTGCCGAACTACGCGGTTTCATTGCTCGTCAACGTGCCGGTCTTCGACTACCCGCTCTTGACGCGTGCGCGCGTGGCCGAAGCGCGCGAAGGCACCAGCGCGGCGCGGGTGGCCGAAACCAAAGAAGCACTCGGGTCGGCGGTGCGGTCGGCCTACGTGGCCCACGAGGTGGCGAAAGCCGCGCTGCCGAGCCTCGAGCGGGCGGTCAAGGCCGCGAATGACAACTGGGCCCAGGCCGACGCGCGGTTTCGAGCCGGCCTCGGCACGAGTGTCGAGCTGGCCGACGCCGACGCGCTTCGCCAAGACGCCGAGATTCAGCTCGCCCTCGGTCAATTCAACCTCGCGCGCGCCGCTTTCGCGGTGAAACGCGTCATCGCCCAAGAAGAGAAAAGGACCCAACCATGACGAGCCGAAGACGCATACCCGATCATGGCGCTGGGGTGTTGATGATCATCGCCGTCGGGGCTCGCTCATGTGGCATTCGGAGGCGGGCACCAACAAGGTGGCGCTGGCGCAGAGCCCGAAACCGGTGACCGTGGTGCCCGTTCGCACCGCGTCGTTTCGCGCCGAACGAAAGTTCGTCGGTACCCTCGAACCGTGGGTTTCGGCCAGCGTCGGCCCGCAGCTCGTTTCGGCGTATGTCGATTCGGTGCTCGTGCGCCCAGGTGCGGTCGTGAAGCGGGGCCAGGTGCTCGCCACGCTCGACTGCCGCAACACCAGCGCGGGCAACAAAGCCGTGGCCATGCAGGCGCGCGCGGTCGAGGCGCACCAGCGCGCGCTCGCCGACGAAGCCGCGCGCACCCAGGGGTTGCTTGAAGGGGGCTTCGTGTCGCCGAACGAAGCCGAGCTGAAGACCGCGCAGAGTTCTGCCGAAGAAGCCCGGTTGATGGCCACCCAAGCCGACTTGGCGAAGAAGTCGCTCGAGGTCGACGACTGTGTTCTGCGGGCGCCCTTCGACGGTGAAGTCGCCACCCGGTCGACCGACCCGGGCGCGTTCGTTCGGCCGGGGGCCGCCATCGTCTCGGTTGTCGACCGCGCCACGGTTCGTTTCGAAGGGGCGGTGCCCGAAGTCGACTTCGCCCTGGTCGCTCCGGGCACGGCCGTGCGCATCGTCGCGCTGGCGACCAAGAAAGAATTCGTCGGCCAGGTCGCACGGCGGGCGCCGGCTTCTGACGTCGCCACCCGCACGATCGGGTTCGAGGTCGACCTGCCAGACCCCGAACACGAAATACCGGTGGGCACCACGGGCGAAGTGCGCATCGACGTCGGGGTGCCGGTGAACGCGCGGGTCGTGCCGCTCAACGCCGCTTCGGTGCGAGGGGCCAAGGCGACCGTGTTCGTGCTCGACGGGCCCGTGGTTCATTCGAAGGCCTTCGACGTGTTGGGTGAGAAGAACGGAGAACTGTTTCTGAACGCCGACCTGACGAACGACGCCAAGGTCGTGACCGAAGGCCGCACCGTTTTGCGCGACGGTGACTCGGTGGCGGCGAAGGAGGCGGCCCGCCGCGCGACGACCGAGTTGGCGAAGAAAGGCCAAACGCCATGACCCGGCTGTCGCTGTCGAACCCCATCGCGGTGGTGATGGCGTGCTTGGGGCTGTTGGTGTTCGCCGTGGTGGTGACGCCGCGCATGAGCGTCGACACGTTCCCCGAGTTGACGCCGCCCGTGCTCGTCGTGGGCACCTTGGCGCCGGGCCTCGGCCCGAAAGACGTCGAAAAGACGCTCACCTGGCGCATTGAAAAGTACGTGAGTGCGACGCCCGGGGTCGACCACGTCGAGAGCGTGTCTCGCAACAACCTGAGCATTGTCTACGTGTGGCTCAAGTGGGGCACCGACCTCAATTCGGCGCAGACCCTGGTGCAGCAGCAAGTCGCCTTCGCCATGTCGGCCGTACCCAAGTCGTTGGGGGTCTTGCCGCCGTTCGTGTTGCAATACGACCCGTCGAACGCGCCGGTGGTGCAGGTGGCCATTTCGGGGCCGGGTTTCACCGGGCCGCAGCTCTACGACTACGCGCTCAATTCGATCGAGCCGATTCTCGAAGGCATACCGGGTGTCGCCAGCGCGTCGATCAACGGCGGCCGCCAGCGGCAAATCAACGTGGTGGTCGACCCGGTCAACGCCCAAGCCCGCGGGGTGACCTCGGCCGACGTGGCCGAAGCCGTTCGGCAGTCGAACGCGTTGCTGCCTTCAGGCGAATTCATCGCTCCGCGCTTCGACGCCAACGTGTACACCAACGCCGTACCGTTTCTGGTGAAAGACATTGGAGACGCGCCGGTCAAGCGCGTCGACGGCCGGCCGGTGCTCATTCGCGACGTGGCGCGGGTCGAAGACAGCGGTGCCCCCGAAACCCAAGCGGTGGCCGTGGGTGGCCAAAACGCCGTGTACTTGAACGTGTTGCGCGTGCCGGGTGGCAACACGCTCGCCATCGTCGACGCGGTCAAAGACGCGGTGAAGAACCTGCGCGACTTGCCGCCGGGTGTGCAGGTCACTCCGGTTTTCGACCAGTCGACCTTCGTGCGCACCACGTACGACGGGCTCAAGAAAGAAATCGTTCAAGCGTTGGTGTTGATCGCCTTGGTGATTTTGCTGTTTCTCCAAAGCGCCCGCGGCACGCTCATCGTGTCGGTGGCCATACCGCTGTCGTTCGCCATCACGCTCATCGTGCTGTCGGCGAGCGGGCAGACGCTCAACGCGTTTACCTTGGGCGGCCTCACGCTGGCCATGGGCCGCCTGGTCGACGACGCCGTGGTGGTGCTCGAGTCGATTCACCGGCACCGGCGCCAGGGTCTGAGCGCTCACGAGGCGGCTCTGCAAGGCACCGGCGCCGTGGCGCTGCCAGTGTTGGCGTCGACCTTGACGACCATGGCGGTGCTCTTGCCCGTGCTGTTGCTCGCGGGGCTCGCGAAGAAGCTGTTCGCGCCCCTCGCGCTCACGGTCGCCGTGGCGATGATGGCGTCGTACGTGGTGAGTGTGTGCGTGACCCCCGTCGCGTGCCGCTACTTCTTGGGGCACGACGAGCCCGGGCCTTGGGCGGGCCGCGTTCAGGCGATGATCGACGGTCTGGCCGAACGGTATTCGCGGCTGCTTCGGGTGGTGTTGCCTTTTCGGGGCTCGGTGTTGGTGGCGTCGGCGACGCTCGTGGTCGCCAGCGTGGTGGGGGCGGCGCGCTTGCCCAGCACCTTTTTCCCCGAAATCGACGAGGCCATGGAGCGCATTTATGTGCGCCTCACGCCGGGCACGTCGCTCGAGGCGGCGAGCAAGCTCATCAACGAAATGGGGCAAACGCTGGTCGACGAATTGCCCAAGGGCGAAGTCGAGCTGGTGCTCACGAACATCGGGGCTCCGAACAACGCCCGCAGCGCCATGACGAGCGCGAGCGCGGGCCCGCACATGGGCTTCATTCGCCTCGCGCTTCGCCCGCCTGAAGAACGCCACCGCAGCCAACGTGAAATCGCCGACCAGGTGCGGGCGATTTTGAACGACCGGTACCCGGGGGTCGAATTTCTCCAGTGGCCCGGGGGCTTGGTCGCGAGCGTGTTCGCGAACGGCTACATCGCTCCGGTCGTCGTCGAATTGCGCGGAGACAGCCTCGAGCAGCTCGACCGCGACGCGAAGGCGGTCGCCGAAGTGGCGCGCACCGTGCCCGGCGTGCGAGACATTTACCCGTCGCTGCAGACCGACTACCCCGAAATTCGCGTCGACACCGACCGTGAAACCGCGGGCCTCGTGGGGGTGACTTCTCGCGACGCGGCGCAGACGACACTCGAAGCGACGCTCGGCAACATCAACTCGCCGAGTGTGTGGCTCGACCAGAACAACGGCCAGTCGTACTACGTCGTCACCGCCTACGACGGCAAAGTGGTGAACAACGTCAGTTCGCTGCTCGACTTGCCGGTGCGCATGAGCCGCGACGGCAAGCCCGTGTCGCTCGGCGCGTACGGGCGCGTGCGTCGCGCCGTCGGCCCCATCGCCGTCGAACGCAACCAGCTGCACCGCGCGGCCCACGTGATGATGCAGACCGAGGGCCGCGACATTGGCACCGTCGCGAAAGACCTCGAGCGGGGCCGCTCAAGACCGGCCCGAGAACGGCGAACCTCGAGTTCGACTACGTCGGAGCAGGTTCAGCTCATGCGCACCGCTTCCCGGGCCTGGGCCTCGCCCTCGGGTTGGCGGTCATGGTGGTCTTCATGATCATGGCGTCGCAGTTCAAGTCGGTGCGCCTGCCGTTCGTCATGCTGTTCACGATACCGGTGTCGCTGGTCGGCATCGTCATGGCGTTGTTGGCGGCCGGGCAGGGCTTTCGATCACCGCGCTCATGGGCATTTTGATGGTCATCGGCATCGCCGTGTCGAACGGCATTTTGTTGGTCGACGACGCGAACCGCCGGCTGCTCGAAGGCGCCGACAAGGTCGAGGCGATCGTGCTCGCTGCCAAGTCGCGCTTCGTACCCATTGCCATGACCAGCCTCGCCACCGTCATCGGCCTCATACCCACCGCGCTCGCCCTCGAGCACGGCAGCGAAGCCAACCAGCCGCTCGCGCTGGCCGTCGTCGGCGGGTTGACGTCGTCGACCGCGCTGTCGCTCTTCTTGGTGCCGGTCATGTTCTTGCTGCTCGCCAAGGCTCCCGAAGCGAGCACCGAGGTCGGCCACCCGACCGAACCGGTGCCCAGTCACGCGTAGCGGCGCCGCTCAGCCCCGACATTCGACCGTTCGGCCCCAAGCGCCGGGCGCCGTGTCGGGCCGTTGGCGATGATGCCCGCCATGGCGCTGAACGGTTTTCTCGTGAAATACCTGGTGGGGTGGGTGTCGTTTTGCATTCTGGCTCTCGTGCTCGCGATCAAAGACGTTCGCCCGCAGTGGGCCGACGAGTTCGCGTTCTTGACCGTGCCGTGGAAGCTCGCGCTCTTCACGCCGGCGCTGGTCTTCGTGACCTTCGCCGGCCGCTTCACCGACGACGAAACGTGGGACACGATCAGCGGGGGTGGCATGTCGCTGCTCACGTACCTGACCGCCGGCTGGGCCGTCGGTACCTTGTTCAAAGTCTTGGCGGGTGAGCGCCCCTTCGGCGCGGCCGTGGTCGCCGTGGCGCTGGTGTTGTTCTCGAGCAGCTGGTTCTACGACGGGTATTTGCTGCTGCGAGACGGCCTCTACACGCGGCGTTGGCTCGGCAACTTGATGCTCTCTCCCATCATTTACGCGAGCGCGGGGGTGCTGCTGAACTTGGAGGTGCGTGGGCGCGGGGTCGGCTTCGGGTTTACCCGCCCTGACTGGCCCCGCCCCCAGGTCTCGGGCAGCTCGTGGTTGCTCGCGGCCGCGGCGGTGCCGCTGGTGCTCATCGCCGCGTACGTGCTGGTCGCGTTCGTGGGCTGGAGGCTACGCCCCACGCCGTGACAAGTCGTCGACGGCGGCGAGCAACGTCGGTATGCGCGCGGTGCCGTGCATGGTTCGCACGGCTTCGGCCGCGGTCGCCAGGTCGGTGTTGCCAACGCACGTCACGTAAAGCGGCTTTTGGCTCGACGGCCGCAGCACCTGCGCCGCCATGGGCGACCCCTTGAACGCCGTCTTCGCCACGCCCACGACCGGCACTCGGCCGTTCAACGCTTCGTACAGGTGTGCCCCGAGGCCCCAGGTGCCGCTCTCGTCGAGCCACACGTACCCGTCGATGACGACGCACGCGTACGGAGGCGCCCGCCTCAACACTTCGAGAACACACGGCAATTCGCGTTTGTAGAAGGCGCCCGGCTCATACGGCGCAATCGGGGCGACGTCGACCGTGAGGCGGTGGCTCGGCCCCGCGGCAGACCACGACTCGGCCACCACGCACGCGGCGCGGGCCGAAGTTTCTTGGTAGTGCACGTCGACACACGCGATGGCATTCATCGTCTCGTTGACGGGGCATTCGGCGGAGGCTGACAT
>JBGAIY010000268.1:0-10642 GCA_044225205.1 Myxococcaceae bacterium
GCGCGGGGCCGAGCGTGCGCCTCGGGTGGGGCAGTGGCGTGGCCGACCGCCTTACCGGTCAGGCGCATCAAGAACTCGCGTATTTTGGCCAGCTGGCCGTGCTCGGGGGGGCCGGGTGGGTGCCGTCTGCGCCACTGGCCCCCGGGGTGCGCTGGGCCGAGCTGAGTCTTCGGGTCGGCGTCGGTCTGCACTGGTCGACGCGTGGGTCGACGCCGTCGAACGCGGCGCCCACCAGCCCCCGCATACCGGTGATCTTCACGGTCGTGCTGTACGGCGAAGGCCTGCCTTTGCGCGGGCCGTCTTCGGGCGGAGCAGGCGGGGTGACCGTTGGGCTGAGTCTGTAGTCAAGGGTAGGCTCGAAACGAAAGTAGCGCCGACCGCTGATCTTGCTGTTGAATTCTCGCTCGTGACGCAAGTGCGTTTGTTTGGGCTCGAAGAGGCGAATCGGCTGGTGCCTTTGCTCCAGCGCACGTTCGAAACGGCCCAGCCGGTGGTCGCGCGGTTGCGCGAAGTGCTCGACGCGCTCGACCGCCGAGCGAACGACGCCGAGCTGCTCGAGGAGCGCAGTGCACTGACCCGCCAGGTCGAGCGTTTGCTGCGCCCACTTGAAGACTTGGGCCTCGACGTCAAGTCGGCCGACGGGCTCGTCGACTTTCACGCCATGCGCGCCGGCCGGGTCGTCAACTTGTGTTGGAAGTTCCCCGAGACGGAAATTCACTTTTGGCACGACGTCGACGCCGGCTTCAGTGGGCGCAACCGCATTCACCCCACCGACGAATTCGAACCGTCGTTGCTGTGCTGAGCCCCAGGTTAGGGTGAAGGCGCCAGGTTGCGGTGCGAGAACGCCTTCGTGCGCAACGCTTTGACGTCGAAGCTCCAAACACCCAGCACGTAGACGAATTGCTGCACGAGGCCCCCGCGGTCGACCGGCATGTCGCGCTCGTACGCGAGGTGCACTTCGAAGTCGCCCTTGTGAAAAATGAGCTCGGAGGTGAAGTCGAGCTCGCTGGCGCCGACCGCGAAGGCGGCGGTGCGGTCGCTGAACAAGGTCGCGTCGAGGCCGAGCGACAGCAAGTCGTCGAAGGTCGACAGCTCGGCGTGCAGGGCGTAGCGAAAGAGCGCGAGCCCCGAATTGTCGGGCCGCGCGGCGTAGGTCGGGTTGAACGCGAAGACGCCCAAGGTGGCCCAACCCGAAATGTCTCCGTTCTTCAGCACGTCGGCGAGGCGAGGCCAGAGCGCCGCCGCGGAGTACAGGTAGCGGGCGCGCGCATCGACGTAGGTTTGGGTGAAGGTGCCCATGTCGACCGGGCGGTCGTGCTCGACCCGAACGCCGACTTCGAGCGCCCCGGGGCCGGTGTCGAGTGTCGACGTGATGCCGACGATGACGTCGAACTCGGTCGGAGCCAACTTGAGCCCGCCGGGCCGGTCACGGTCGGTGAAGAAATTGAAGTCGACCGGTATCGAGAGCAAGCGCCCCAAGAGGTCGACGTCGAGGTGGGCGCCGTAGCGCAACAACGTGAGCCCGGTGTTGTCTGGTCGCGCCGCGTAGCTTGGGTTGTAGAGCGACACGCCGGCCATGACGGCGCCCGAAACACCGAACCCCGAACTTTCGCCCTCGACGCTCCCTCCGTGGGCGCTGCCTTGCTTGTCGAGCGCGTGCGCCCCGGCTGAACCCAGCAAGGCGATGCACAGGGTCGCGGCCGAGAGCCTCATTCGCGCGGCCTCGTACACTGGCGGCACGTACATCGCGAACGATTTCGGGCGAATGCCCGACTCACCCGCCGCAGCAGGCCACCTGCTTCTTCAAGTTGCAAATGTTGCCGTTCGACGAGACGACGTCGCCGAACGAGTCGACCGTGAGCCCGGGCGAGGCAGTGTCGTTCGCTTTCCAGTCGGAGCAGTCGTAGACGCCGCCGCGGTCGCGCGGGGTGTAGCCGGGGTAAGAGCCGGTCGGGTAGTACACGTCGTCGACCCACGCTCCGGCTGCCCCAGTTGCTTGGGCGGTGCCGGCGAAGTCGAGTTCGCGACGGGTGCACAAGTGCGAACCTGCGAACTCGGCGTTGCACTTGCCGTGGGCACCGACGATGCCTCCCATGTTGCCGTCGGTGGTCGCGACGGTGTAGCCGCGAAACCAGCCGTCTGACGGCGCGCGGCAACACGCGACTTGTTTCTTCAGCTGGCAAATGTTGCCGTTCGACGAACTGACGTGGCCGAACGAGTCGACGAACAGCCCCGGGGCCGCGGTGTCATTCGCTTTCCAGTTCGAGCAGTCATAGACGCCGCCTCGGTCACGGGGCGTGTACCCGGGGTACGACCCCGTCGGGTAATACACGTCGTCGACCCACGCTCCGCTCGCGCCGGTGGCTTGCGACGTACCCACCCAGTCGAACTCGCGCCGAGTGCACAGGTGCGAGCCGGGAAACTCGGCGTGACATTTGCCATTCGCTCCGACGATGCCGCCCATGTTGCCGTCGGTGGTGGCGGCGGTGAACCCTGCGAAGGTGAAACCGCCCGTGGCACTGACCGGCAAGGTGCCTCCGTCGAGTGAAACGACCGGCCCCGCTGGCCCTTGGGGCCCCTGAACGCCCTGGTCTCCTTTGGGCCCGGTTGCACCCGTCGCACCTGCGGCGCCCGTTGCGCCAGCGGCACCCGTCGCACCAGCGGCGCCTGTCGCACCAGCGGCACCCGTCGCGCCAGCGGCACCCGTCGCACCGGTCGCGCCGGTCGCTCCCATTGGGCCAGCAGCTCCGGTCGTTCCAGCTGCTCCATTGCAGACCTTCGACACGCCGCCGTCAGACAGTTGGGTGATTCGCACACCGCCTTCGGCGCATTCACCGCCCGGCAAAATGGGAGTGACGACGACGCCCGAGCCCGGAGGGCCGGTGACCACGCCGCCGTCGAGCACCAAGACCATGCCCGGAGGCCCTTGCACCCCCTGCGGCCCCAACGGGCCGGGGTCGCCTTGGGGGCCCGCACTGCCGGTTGCGCCAGTCGCGCCGGTTGCTCCAGTGGTGCCAGCGGCTCCGGGGTCGCCTTTCGGCCCCGCTGGGCCCTGCGGCCCTTCTGGCCCTTGTGGCCCTTGTGACGGAGACGGGCAGGCGGCGAACACCAGCAGACCAGCGAGCAGCGTGGAGCGGTTCATGGTCTGGGCGACACCTGACGAAGCCAAGGTGCGCAAGGGCAAGGTGCGTCGCGCGGTTCAGCGTGCCCCGACTCCGGGGTGTGCTTGCGTGCCCAGTCGTCAGGTGGGCCTGACACTTTCTTTCAGGAGTTCATGGTGTTGTGAGCCCTTCAGCTCCGGTCGAAATCGGAGCGAATGGCTTCGCGAGGGGCGTGGGGTCGGCCCCAGCATTCGCCCAAGCTCAAGGTCGCCCATCACCCTGAGTGTTGAGCGGGGCAGGCCTTCGCTGCCGGAGACGCGGTTCAGGGAGTTTCGTCGGGTCGGACGACGGTTGCGGCCCTCCTCGAGAGCGCCACGGCATCGGCCCCGGGGTCGATCGTGCGGTGCCTCGGGCGGTACTGGCGATGGCCTTGGTGAACGGCGCCACGGACGGTCATCTGGCCAGAGTGCCATTGGCCTGCGTCAATTGCCCTCTCAGGCCACGGCGTCGTCGGCTTGAACTTGGCGTCACGATGTCGAGCGTGCCGGCCGATCGCGATTCGGTTCGCGAACGCCGACGCGCCACGGCCAGTTCAAAGGCGCGGGGCCGGCCGCGGGTACAGTTCGTCGACATCGTCGTGTCGGTACAACCCCATGGCTTCGCGTTGCACGCACAGGTTCCACCGCTGGGTTTCTGACTCGCGGCGGGTCTCGTCGTATTCGCGCGCGAGGCGCTCGCGTTCGTTGCTCCCCGCCGCTCGCGCTTCGTGCCGCAAGGCGGCGCAGCGTTCGATCAGCGCTTCGAGTTTCGCCGCGGTGCGACCGAGGGCCGCGGCCCGCTCTTTGTTGAGCTCGGCTTCGAGTGCCGCGCCCGTCGCCATTTGTCGTTTGAGGTCGCTGGTGAGAGTCGCCATGGGGGCCCTATCGGTCGGGGTGAACGTGGTCGACGAACGCCGCTTCGCCGGTTTCGCCTCCGGCGGGCACCGACCCGAGCTTCGCTTCGATTCGCTCGAGCCGGTTTTCGGGGTCGGGGTGGGTCGAAAAGAATTCGGCGCGGCCGCCGCCCACGGCTTTGAGCACGCGCATCACGTCGAGCATGGCTCGGGCGTCGTACCCCGCCTGGGCCATGAACGTCAGCCCCAGCGCGTCGGCTTCGAGCTCGTCGTCACGACCGAACTTCATGGTGACGAGCTGCGCGGCGGCGGCGGCGAGGGCCGCGTTGCGGCGAATCGACCGCGGGTCGTTCGGGTCGCTCGTGGCGACGGCGGTGGCCCCGACGAGGCCCTGCGTCAGTTCGGCTTTGGCCAAGTGCTCGGCCCCGTGCCGCCCGACGACGTGACCGATTTCGTGGCCGAGCACGGCGGCGAGCTGCGCCTCCGAATGCAGCCGCCGCAACAGGCCCTCGGTGATGAAGACGGGGCCGCCGGGCAACGCAAACGCGTTGACGGTTTGGGCGTCGGCCAACACCGTGAATTTGAACGGGTAACTGCTGCGCCCGGCGGCGCTGCGCGAGGCCACCCGCTTGCCCACCGCGGTCACATAGTCGGCGAGCGCTCGGTCGTGGGTCGAGCCGCCGTATTCACGGGTCATGCTGGGCACGCTGTACAAACCCAGTGAAATTTCTTGGTCTTCGGTGAGCGAGACGTGCTGCACCTCGCCGGTGATGTCGTTGGTGCTTCGTTTCGACAGGTAGCCCAGCAGCGACACCCCGGCGATGACCAAGGCGATGACGAGCTGGGGCCCGCGAGACCGCCTCGAAGAGGTCGACGTCGGGTACCTCATGCGGCCCTCGGCTTGGCTCCCAGTCGTTCGAAAGCCTGGCGAAACACGCGGCCGTCTTGGGCGCCCTGTATGACGAAGCGGTTGCCGACGATGAAGGTGGGCACCGCATTCACACCGAGCTCGTGGCCGGCGGCCACCCCGGCATTCATGGTTTCACGCCACAACCCGGCGTCGACTTCGCGTTGCATCTCGTCGGGGTCGAGGCCGGCTTGCACCGCGGCGGCGCGCAGCACCGCCCAGTCGTGAATGTCTTCGCTCTTCGACCAGTAGCGCTCGATGACGGCGTGGTGAAACGGGTCGATGCGGCCTTTGCTGCGCGCGTACTCGGTTGCTTCGTGGGCGCGCCGAGAAGACGGCACGAGCTCGCGGTGCACGATGGTGATGCCGAGCGCCGCCGCCCGCGCGGTGAGGGGGTTGTTCGGGTCAGCGACTTTTTCTCTGATGTGCGCTGGCAACGGCCAGCCCGTTTCGGGAGCGTCGGGCCGCAACATGTACGGCCTCCAGTCGATGGTGAAGTCCCAACTTGCGCGGAGCCGTTCGACTTCGGTCAACCCGACGTAACACCACGGGCAGACGTAGTCTGACCACACGGTGATGGTGGGTACGGTCGCTGCGCTCTCGATGACTGATTCGGCCATGCCCGTGTTTCACGCGTCGGCGCGCCAAATTCAACGCTTTGTCGCCAACTGCACATTCGAGTAGTGGCGCAGCAGCGTTTGGGCTTCGTGTTCGACGCCCAGCCGCTGAACCGCTTCGGCCCGTGCGGCCGCGCCCACCCGTTCGGCCTCTTCGGGGGCGCTCATCAACCGTTCGAGCAACGCCCGCAATTCTTCAATGTTGTTGGGCGAGTACAAGAAGCCGGTGCGGCCATGGTCGATGAGGTCGGGGTAGTGCGGCAGCCTGGGCGCCACCACGCAGCAGCCGCAGGCCATGGCTTCGAGCAGCACCAGCGAGAAGCCTTCGGTGTGCGAGGGCTGAACGAAAATGGCGAGGCCCTGGTACCAGCGGGCAATGTCGGGTTGTTCGTCGACCACGGCCAACAGCCCGCCGGTGCGCGCACGCAACTGCTCGAGCCAGGTGCGCTGACTCGGCTTCACGTAGCCGACGAACAGCGGCTGCCACTGCGAAAAGCGCGGCAGCAAGGGGGCGAGCGCCTCGACGAAGTCGCCCTGGCCTTTGCTGGGCCGCACCCGACCGATGACCCCCATGCCGAGGGGCCGGTCGCTCACTCCGAGCGCGGCGAACGCTTGGGTGCGCGGGGTCGTGGGGGGCCGAAAGACCTGTGTGTCGACGCCGTGGGGCACGAGCTGCGCGTGGGCGACCCCGAGGTTGTCGCGGCCTTCCGGCGTCAGGGCGACGACGAGGTCGGCGCGCCGGGCCCACAGCCGAGTCCACCACGAGGCTCGGGTGGCGTGGTGCCGGGTGAAGACCACGTGCACCCGCCGAGGCGGGGCGAGCAACCGAACCAGCAGGGCCACATAGAGCTCGTTGAGTCGGTGGGCGTGCCAGACGAGCGGCTCGGTTTGGAGGCGTCTGAAGATCTCGCGAAGCGAGAGGCGGCGGGTGCCGGGGGCCAGCGCCGTACCGGTGGCGAAGGCCGCTTCGCCCTGGTGGCGCACCATGTCTTCGACGTGCCGGGTGGCGCCGCTGCGCCGGTGGTGAAAATGGGAGTGAACGATGAACGTCACGTCTTGGCGTGTACACGATTGCGCGCCCTGACGCGCTCGGAGTATTCGGCGTGGGTCATGCCCATTCACGCCCTGATTTTCGACCTCGACGGCACCCTGGCCGATTCGCTCCACGACATCGGTGACGCGCTCAACCGCGCGCTCTTGGAGCAGGGGCTGCCGACGCACTCACTCGAGGCCTACCGACACATGGTGGGTGAGGGTGTCGAGGTGTTGGTCAACCGCGCGTTGGGAGCGGCGGCCCAGGGGCCGAACGCGGCGCAGCTCGTGAAGTCGACGACCGAGGCGTACCGTTCGCACTACCGCGAGGCCGCACACCAGAAGACCTGGCCCTACCCGGGCATCGACGAGCTGCTGCGGGCGTTGTCGGCCGTGCGCGTGCCCATGGCGGTGCTGTCGAACAAGAAAGACGACTTCACCAAGGCGCTCGTCGCTCAGCGCTTTGGCCACATTCGCTTCGTCGCGGTTCGCGGAGAGCAAGACGGCGTGCCCCGCAAGCCGAACCCGACCGCCGCCCTCGAACTCGCGCTCGAGCTCAACGTGTTGCCCGCGAACATCGGTTTCGTCGGAGACACCGCCATCGACATGAAGACCGCGCGTGCCGCCGGCATGCACGCGATCGGCGTGCTGTGGGGGTTTCGCAGCCGCGCCGAACTCGAGGGTGCCGGAGCGCAGCACGTGCTGTCGGAGCCGCGCGAGGTGTTGCCGCTCGTCGGGGCGAGTTCAACGCTGGGCTGAAAACGCACGCGGGTCGCGAAGGCGTTTTAGCCCGCTTTGCGCACGCCGCAGCTCTGAAGCCAGGCCATGGCCTCTTCGGGCGTCGCGAAAATGGCCGCTTCGACGCCGCCCATTTTCATGGTCGCGACATTGCGCTTCATTTGCATTTGCCCGACGGCCTTCGCCGGGTTGACGATGGCCCAGTACGCCCAGCCGGCTTTCTGCATGCGGGCGAACCATTCGGTTTGGGCCCAGGTCTGGTCGGCGTCGTCGAGCACCGAGTTGGCGCGGTCGTCAGACAGCCACTTGGTGGCGCGGTTCTTCACCAAGGCGTCGTGCCCGGCGTTCAACGTCGCTCGAAACTCGGCGCTCGTGGGCCGCTTGAGCATCTCGTGGTGAACGATGCCGGTCTCGGGGTGGTAGCGAAGAATCATCGAGGCGTTCTTGAAGATGACAGGGTCGCTCATGGCGTGAATCAGTTTGCAAAGGGCTCGCCTGCGACAAACGTCGTGAAACGTCGGGTGTTGGCCTGGGTGTCGAGCGCGGCGTGAGGCGGCCGAGACCTCCTCGACGATGCGGCCCGGAGGGCTCAGAACGAATCGGGCACGGGTTCTGCCATGAACACCGCCAGGCGCGTGCGTTCTTCGGGGTTCAACAACTCCGCCAAGAAAGTGCGCAGGGCGTTGGGGTCTTCGAACACCTTTCGGTGCGGGTTGTTCGCCTCGCGCACGATGCGCATGACCTGCACGTTGAAGATGGCGTTCTTGGGGTCTACCCAAATCGCCGACCGCTCGATGTGCGGGTTCACATTCGCCAGAAAGGCGATGAACTGGTTCACCAGCTCGGCCTTCATGAATTTGACCCGACGGTAGTCGGCGCACACGACGACTCGGTCGACGCTCGCCTGCATCACCTCTTTGCCGCGCTTCGCCAGGCCGGTGAGTTCTCCTTCGGCTTGCAGCGTGCCCAGCCGGTGCTCGTACAACCGCCCAACGCGAATCTCGGTGGTGAACACGCGTGCCTCCCTTGGCCGCCGACCCCGACGACGCTGGAGCGTCTCATGCCGGGCCCTTGAGGTGAAGGCGTGAGAAGGGCTTTCGACGGGGCTGGGCCTCGTACACGGTGCCTCGAGTGGGCTAGAAATTCTATGGTAAAATCATTGACTTGCGATGGCTGGCCCACTCGGAAATCTGGCGGTCACCAGAGATTCATGACGCTTGATGTACATCAAGCATCTGATCACCAATTTTCTCGATAAGTGCCATGTGAAGATTGGTGCGCGAATACCCCTCGCCTCGCCCAGCGGTCGACCAGCGCCGCTCACGACTCGAGCCACCGCACCCGGGCAAGCGAGCCAGCAGACGTCAGCGTCAGCGAGCCAATTCGTCGAAGCTCCAGAGGAGCGCCTCGAGCTGAGCACGGCGAACATCAACGAGACGTTGCAGAATCAAACCCGACACCGAGGGTTGCCCGCGTATGTGAAGGCGATGCCCGGGCTCGATGCAGCCCTGCTTGAGTTGTCGAATCGGCCGAACGCCCATTGGCTTGATGTCGGCGCGGGCATTGGCAATGCCCCCTTGGGTTTCAAGAAGTACGGCGCGAACGCATTCGAAACGCCACGCTATGAAAATGGGCGTACGAACGAGCCTGCGCCGAACCCGCAGAACGTATCGCTCACATTGCTCGACCTCGACATCGCACCTGTCGCCGAGCCGGGAGTGCAAACACTCTCTGGGCGCTTCATCGAGAACATTTCGTCGGAGGAATTGCCCAAGGCAGACGTGGTGACCGACAACATCGCCGCCTTCTCGTATTCAGAACGGCCCGACTTGGTGTTGGCGAAAGAGACGAGCAGCCTGAAGCCGAACGGCACGCTGTTCTTGGGGCTCGGCCAAACGATGGACACGAACATTCCCGCGGTGCACAGCGCGGTGATTTCAGGTGACGGGGTGGTGCGCTCGTACCTCGAATGGTTGCCCACCATCGAAGGGTTGCAGGTTGAAGCGCGCGTTCGCACGAAGCAAGATCTCGAAGACGTGTCGCCGAGCGAGCACTTCGCCGCGGCCATCACCGTCAAGCCAGGCGCGACCCCGGTCATACCTTCACTTGAATTGGTGCACTTCGTCGCCGGTGGGCCGCCGCGCGTGTTGGCGATGGAGACGGGCGCTGCGCTGTATCAGAGACCCGAGACGGCTCGCCGCTTGGAAGCCGAGTCACAGGCAGATTTGGCACACGAGCTGAATACGGCTCCGACCGGCACCTTTCTCGACTTGTTTCGAGCGGGCCCCGTGTCGAACCCGCTCGCTCGCGCTTTGAATCGAACTCGTCGTTGGGCCCACGTCGGGCCGATTTCACCGGTTGCCATCGAAGATGTGCGCGCTGGGAAAGTCACTGCGACCACTCGCTTTGGCTCAGTAGGTGAGGTGCTGTCGAGCCTGCGCAGGTTGGGCCGTCGCAGTTTCGAATTCGATGCGGTGACCTCTGCAGACGAAGTGACTTCAACGCCAGACCTCATTACCGACAGTGGCGTCTTTGCGTCGAGTACGCGCCCGACCGAGGTGTTGCGCAAGTACTTCGAGGCCGTCGGCGACGATGGAAGAATTCTGCTGAGTCACGGCGGTGCGCGCGCTCAAAGCGAAGTCATCACCTTGCTCAACGAGCGGGTGCCGATCAGCACGTGGCTCAAGTCACTGCGTGGAGTCGACGTGTCTAAACACGTGCGGCGTGGCGCGAGTGCGAGCCAAGACGAATGGCTGACTGAGCTGCGCCTTACCAATAGGACCGAGGCGCTCGAGTCGTTGCGAAATCTTCAGCCGATGGGCACGAAGAATGGGGGCGCTGGGTTTCATGCGTTGTTGTTGCGAGAAGACCCAGCGGGCCCTGCGCCTTCGGAAGCTGATCAGCGCATGAAGCAATTCACGGCGAGACTGACCAAGGCCCTCTGGTAAGCGCTTTGGCCCATCGCGCCGCGAGCTGCCCCGACCCGCAAAGTGGGTTTTTTGACCAGGTGTCAGAGGGGCGTGGTACCTCGGGGTACGTGACGACGCTGCGCTGGGTCTTGCCCAAGTACAACGAGCTGGCCGACGGAGAAAAGGCGTTGGCCGAGTCGCTGTCGTTGCACCCGGTGGCCGCGCGGGTGCTGATCAACCGGGGGTACGCCACGGCCGAGGCGGCTCGGGCGTTCATGTCTGAAGCGCTGACCGACTTGCCCGACCCATTTCGAATGAAGGGCATGCCCCAAGCGGTCGAGCGGGTGGCCCGGGCCATTGCCGAGCAACACCGGGTCACGTTGTACGGCGACTACGACGTCGACGGGGTGTCGTCGACCGCGCTGTTGACCACGTTCTTGCGCGAG
>JBGAIY010000269.1:0-11172 GCA_044225205.1 Myxococcaceae bacterium
GAGTTCTGACAGCCAGGTGGTCTTCGTCTCGAGCCTCGCGGGTGAAAAAGGGGCGGTCGTCGGCCGCGCCACGGGGTCGGCCACCGTCAGCGCGAAGGTCGGCGCCTCTTCAGCGTCGACGCCCGTCACGGTGAGCGCCGCGCAGCTGGAGCGAATCGAAGTCACGCCGCTGCTGCTCACGTTGGCCAAAGGGTCGGCCGGGCGCTTCACCGCGACCGGCTTCTTCACCGACGGCACCCACCGCGACCTTTCGGCGAACGCGACCTGGTCGGTCGTCGATGCGTCGGTGGCCCGGGTCGGTACCAGCGGCCAGGTGTCGTCGCTCTCGGTCGGCCACACGCGGGTG
The DNA here is from genome assembly GCA_044225205.1 of Myxococcaceae bacterium. Lineage (GTDB taxonomy): Bacteria > Myxococcota > Myxococcia > Myxococcales > Myxococcaceae > JAEUJT01. Next base: position 347 of record JBGAIY010000269.1, read on the forward strand.
ACGGTGGCGTTGGGGTCGGTTTCGAGCTCGGCCCAGGTCGACGTGACGTCGGCTTCGCTCACCTCGCTCGAGTTGGCGCCGTCGCCCTTGGTGCTGCCCAAAGGCACCGCGGCCGACTTGACCGTCACGGGCCGCTATTCAGACGGTACGGCGCAAGACCTGACCGACCAGGTCGTCTTCAGCACGAGCGATTCGGCCGTGGCCACCGTGTCGAACGCCGCGGGGCGCCAAGGGCACGTGCAGGCCTCGAGCCCCGGCAGCGCGACCATCACCGCGGCGGGGTTTGGCCAGACCGCGACCCTGCCGGTGACGGTGTCGGCCGCGGTGTTGGTGTCGCTGCAGCTCGAACCTTCGCGCCTGAGTCTCGCCGTCGGCACGTGGCAGGCGCTCATCGCCACCGGCGTGTTCAGCGACGGCACCTCGGCCGAGGTGACCCAGCAAGTGACTTGGTCGAGCAGTGACGTCGCGGTCGCTGCGGTGTCGAACGTCGCCCCGAACCGGGGGTTGGTGTCGGTGAGCCACCTCGGCACCGCGACGGTGACCGCCAGCTGGGGCCCCGTGTCGGTGTCGGCCGAGGTCACCGTGACCGCCGCCGTGTTGCGCACCCTCGCGTTGACCCCGCGGCCGCTCACCCTGGCCGCCGGCACCAGCCAGCGCCTCACCGCGACCGGCATTTTCACCGACGACACGACGCAAGACGTGAGCGGCCAAGTGACGTGGGCCTCGAGCGACGCGGGCATCGCGTCGGTGTCGAACGCCCCCGGGGCGGAGGGCGTGGTGAGTGCGTTGTCGGCCGGCTCCTCCGTGGTGAGCGCCCGACTGGGCTCGGTCACCGGCACCGTGGCGGTCACCGTGACCCCGGCCACGCTCGTCGACCTCACCGTGACGACCGCTTCGACGAGCATCGCCAAGGGGCTGACCCAGCCCTTCACCGCGCGCGGCCGGTTCACCGACAGCACGACCCAAGACCTCACCAACCAAGTGACGTGGGCGTCTTCGGCGCCACTCGTGGCCAGCGTCTCGAATTCGAATGGCAGCCGCGGGGTGTTGACCGCGTTGAGCCCCGGGCCCACCACCGTCAGCGCGACCCTGGGCACGGTCTCGGGCGGCCTCGCGGTGACGGTCACCCCGGCCGTGCTGAATTCGCTCACCGTGACGCCGCCTTCGCCCAGCTTGGCGCTGGGCACGACGGTGCGCCTGTCGGCGTCGGGCACGCTGTCTGACGGGCAGGTGGTCGACCTGTCGACGCAGGTGACCTGGTCGAGTTCTGACGCGCTCACCGTGTCGGTTTCGAACGGGAGCGGCACCGAGGGCCGCGGTCAGCGCCTTGCTCCAGGGCAGCGCGACGATTTCGGCGCAGCTGTCGGGCAAAACCGGCTCGACCGTGGTGACCGTGACGCCGGCCGTCTTGACTGGGCTCGACGTGACGCCGGCGGCGAAGACCGTGCCGCTCGGCGTCGGGGTCGACTTCGTCGTCACCGGCACTTACTCAGACCTCACGACCCAGAACCTGACCACCCAGGCCACCTGGGCGTCGTCGAATGAGGCCGTCGCGCTCGTGTCGAACGCGAGCGGCTCGCAGGGCCACGCGTCGAGCGTGAGCACCGGGTTCACCACCATCACCGCGACGTTCGGAGGCCAGGTCGCGCACGTTCGTCTCGACGTGAGCGCCGCGACCTTGGCGAGCATCGAAGTCAGCCCGGCGAGCGCGCGGTTGGCCAAACTCACCTCGGGCCGGTTTCAAGCGACCGGCGTCTACACCGACGGCCGCACCGAAGACTTGAGCGGCCAGGTGTCGTGGTCGACCGGTGACGTGTTGGTCGCGACGGTCGACCCCGTCACCGGCCGCGCCACTGGGGTCGGCGGCGGAGTCACCTCGGTCGTCGCCACCCAGGGCCTGGTGAGCGGCAGCGCCCAACTGACGGTGACCGACGTGTCGTTGGTCAGCCTGGCGCTTTCACCGGCGATGCCGTCTTCGCCCGCGGGGTTCACCAAGCAGCTGAGCGCGACTGGCACCTTCAGCGATTCGAGCACCCAAGACCTCACCGACCAAGTGTCGTGGAACTCGAGCGACTCGAGCCTCGCCACGGTGTCGAACGCCCCCGCGAGCCCCGGGTTGGTGAGCGCGCTCAAGGTGGGCACGCCCACGGTGTCGGCCACCGCCCTGGGCCAGACCGGCAGCACGGTGTTCACGGTGACCAGCGCGCTGCTCGTTTCCATCGGGGTCAACCCACAGACGGCGTCGACCCCCAAGGGGTTGACGCAGTCGTTCACCGCGTCGGGCGTCTTCACCGACGGCTCGACGAGCGACGTCACCACGTCGGTCACGTGGGCCAGCTCCGACGCCGCGGTCGCTTCGGTGTCGAACGCCTCGGGCAGCAACGGCCTGGCCACCGCCCTCACGTTGGGCACGACCACCATTTCGGCGAGCTGGTCGGGCAAGTCGAGCAGCGCGGTCATGACGGTGACGGCCGCGCAGCTGGTGCACCTCGACCTCACGCCGTCGGCGCCGACGCTGCCCGCGGGTGTCTCGGTGTCGTTGACGGCGACCGGCACGTACACCGACGCGACCACCCAGAACCTCACCGCGAACGTCACCTGGGCGTCAGACAGCGAATCGGTGGCGTCGGTCTCGAACGCGGGTGGCAGCGAAGGGCGGGTCACGGCGCACGCCGTGGGCACCGCCACGGTGACCGCGTCGCTGGCCGGCCAAGTCGGCTCGACGGTCGTCACGGTGACGCCGGCCCAGCTCGTGTCGATTGGGCTGAGCCCGGCCACCCCCACCGTGCCGCGCGGCTTGAGTCAGGCCCTCAGCGCGACCGGCGTCTACACCGACGGGTCGACCCAAGACCTCACCGCGGTGGCCACCTGGTCGTCGACCGACTCGACCGTCGCTCCGGTGGTGCCGAGCGGGCTCGGGGCCGGCACCGTCACCGCCAGCAACACCGGCAGCGCCACGATTTCGGCCACCTCGGGAGGCAAGACCGGTTCGACCCTGTTCACCGTGTCGGCCGCGGTGCTGCAATCGTTGCAAGTCACGCCGTCGAGCCCGTCGGTCGCGGCGGGGTTGCACCGCGCGTTGACGGCGACCGGCGTGTACTCCGACGCGTCGACCCAAGACCTCACCACCCAGGTGACCTGGTCGTCGCTCGACCCCGCCACCGCCAGCGTGTCGAATGCGAGCGGCAGCGAAGGCGACGTCACCGGCCTCGTCGCCGGTTCGACCACCATCACCGCGGCGAAGGGCTCGGTGCAAGGGCAGGTGACCTTCACCGTCACGCCGGCGGTGCTGCAGCAAATTGAAGTCACTCCGGCGAACACCGCGGTGCCGAAGGGGTTGCCGGTGCAGTACGTGGCCACCGGCATCTTCAGCAACTCGACGACGCAGAACCTGACGACCCAGGTCACCTGGTCGACCGACGACGCGTCGACCGTGGCCATTTCGAACGCCAGTGGCAGCGAAGGTCGCGCGTCGACGCTGAAGGTGGGCGCGGTCACGGTGACGGCGCAGCTGGGGTCGGTCTCGGGGTCGACCCCGCTGACCGTGAGCCCCGCGGCCATGGTGTCGTTGGCGGTGACGCCGTCGGGGCCGAACTTGCCGCTCGGTACGGTGCGCCAATTCACCGCCACCGCCACGTACACCGACGCGAGCACCCAAGTCGTGACCGCGCTGTCGACCTGGTCGTCGAGCGACGCCGCGGTGGTCGACGTGTCGAACGGTTCGAGCAGCCACGGCTTGGCCACCACTTTCATGATCGGCTCCGCCGACGTTTCGGCGAGCTATGGAGGCTTCGTCGGCACCTCCCACGTCACCGTCACGCAAGCGACGTTGGTCGCCATCGACCTGACTCCGCCGGCCGGGTCGACGCCGCTCGGTTTCACGCGCCAATTCATCGCCATCGGCACCTATTCAGACGCCACGACGCAAGTGCTCACGAACGTCGCGCTCTGGGCCTCGAGCGACACCAGCAAGGCCTTCATTTCGAACGCGAACGGTTCGAGAGGCCTGATGTCGACCGTCGCCACCGGCCCGGTGACGATTTCGGCGACGTACCAAGGCATCACCGGCACCAGCAACCACGCGGTGTCGGCGGCGGTGCTCGTCGGGTTGACGGTTTCGCCCGCCTCGGTGACCGTGGCCAACGGGGGCACCGCCACGCTCACCGCCACCGGCACGTTTTCTGACGCGTCGACGCAGAACGTGACGACGTCGGTGCTGTGGTCGACCCAAGACGCGGCCAAGGTGCAGGTGTCGAACGCATCGGGCTCCTGCTGGGTCGTCACCGGGCTCGCGGTGGGCAGCACGACCGTCACCGCCACCATGGGCGCGTACTCAGACAGCGCGAGCATCACCGTGCAGTGACGAGGTGGCCGCCCTCACGGAGCCGGCGCCACGGGCCACTGGCTTGGTTCGTGCCCGTAGTACACCTTGAGCGCCGGAGTCGCCCGAACGAAGCCCCGCAGCCTCGCCAGCGTTTGCGCGGCCTCGTCGCGACTCACCACGAACCCGGGCACGACGTCGTGCTGAAAACCCTCTTCGAGGTGCGAAGCGTCGAACATCAGGAGCGTCGGGCCCTCCGCGGCGTTGATGACCACCGCGAGCCCGCCGGCCGTATGGCCTTTCGCGTCGATGAGCCAAATCGAGCCGTCGCCGAACAGGTCAATGGCGGGCCCCACCTCGGGCATCACCTCGGCACCGACGAACGAGACGGTGGTGACGGGGTAGGTGCCGACGAGTTGCTCGGTCAAGTACCCCGAAAACAAGCGGGTGCCCGACGACATGGCGCGCCATTCGTCTTCAGTGACGAGCACCGGCACCGCGTGTTCACGCTCGAGCGCACGCAGCCCGCTCGCGTGGTCGCCGTGGCCGTGTGAAAGCACGACGAAGGCCAGCTGGTCGGGGCGCACGCCTCGACGCCGCAACTGCGTGACGAGGTCGCCGTCGGGGCTCGGCTGACAGGGCACCCAAAAGAAGGGCCGCGCGCCGTACGAACAGTTTCCCGAGGAGACCCCGGTGTCGAAGACCACCCAACCGCGCGTTGGGTGTTTCACGAGGTCGAAGGGAGAAGGCACCCACTGCTCGCGCTTCGCCGACTCGGGCGTGCGTGGGTTGTTCTGGTCGATGAGAATGTCGGGGCCGGCCTTGACCCAACCGCTGAGCAGGGGCTCCACGCTCAGCGCCGTGGGTTGCGCAAAGACCTCGGCCCAGCTGCGTGCTGGCCGCGACGCGTCGCGTTCGCTCGAGCGCACGGTGACGACGTGGGGCCCAAGACTCACACATGAAACAGTCACGGCCAGCGCGGCCACGAGCAGGAGGCGAGGGGTCTTGGAGGGGGGCTTCATCGGGCTGCGGCTTGTAGCAGTGACTTGGTGGTGCGCAAGGCGCGTCGCGCGGGCCGGTTTGACGCTCGACTCGTTGTTTGCGACTTTCAGGCATGGGGCTCACACTGCGTCGAGCAACGCTGGTCACCCTCGCCTTCGGGGTGGTGGCCTTCGGGGCCTTTCGGGTGGTGCGACCCCGGCTCGAGAGACGCTCGGCGCTGGTCGGCCAACCCCAAGTGGCCGCGCAGTTCATGGTTTCGGCCGACGGCGAATCGGCCACCCTTCAGCTCACCGGTCGTGCTGCCGCCGAACTGGCGCTGGTGCTCGCTTCGGCGCTCGACGGCGAAGACGCAGCGCAGGTCAATGAACCCGACTTCTCGGTCTGGGGCCATGGCGTGCACTGCGGTCGTTGGCCCGTCGGCCAGACGACGTATTCGTGTTCGCTCTTCTTGCAGGCGACCGAGCTTGGCTTTTTTTCGTCGCCCGCGGTGAAGGGCGTCTTCGCGCCCGCCGCCGTTTCGCTCGGAAGCAGCTCGTTCGGGTCGGGCCGGGTGACTTACCAGTGGAGCGCCCCGAGCATCGCCAACCAGAGCCTCACCGAGTTCTGCGAGTACCACCACGGGCACGTCGCGGGCTCTCCGGTACGGCTGACGTGCAGCCCGACGGCCCAGGGCACGCTGACCGGCCAGCTCGAACTCGACTTCGGCGGCGTGACCACTCGCTCGGCCACCGTGAAGCCGAACCCGAACGAGGGCACCGACTCGGCCTGTCGCTTGGCGTGGCCCAGCGAAGCGGGGTTTCTGGCCGCGCGGGCCTGGTCGGCGCCCGGTGACTGTCGGTCGTGGTGCGAGCGCGCGGTGCTCGCGTTTTCTCAAAACAACCCCGACGAGGCGAATCAAGCCTGGCTCGTCGAATGCCAATGGCACGGCGCCGCGCTGCCGTTCAGCAATTCGGTTCGTGCGCCGCGCGCCACGGTCGAAACACTGGGCGCGCTGTCGCTCTTGCCGGGTGCGGCGACCGTGCACTCGCCGACGGTCTTGGCCGTTGGTTTTGAGCTCTCGCCCCCGGCGTTTTCGGGCACGCTCGAGCTCGTCGAAGTGGGCGAAGCGGGGCAGCGCTTGGCGACGCTCGGGCAGGTCGAAGTGCCTCCGCTCGCCGCGAGGGCGCGTGGAGCGACCCGGCACGTGCTCGGTCACCCCACCGTGACGTTCGAGCGCCTGGGCGAGTGCCGGGTTCAACTCGTTGCTCCCGAAGGCGCCGCGACCTCGCCGGTCGAAGTCTTCGACGTGTTTCCGAAGGGCGTACCCACGGGCTCCCGCGTCGCCGACTTGGGGCACCCGGTGAAATGGCGCGGCCGCGAAGTGGTGTCGAACGAGTTGTTCGTGCGGCTGCGAAAACCCAAAGACTTCGCCACCGCGCAACGGCTGGCCGAGTCGGTGGGCATGCGCCTCGTCGGCTACGCGCATCACCACGAGAACTGGCAGTTCGCCTTCGCCGAGGAGGGCACCGCCGCCCGTCTCGAGACCGCCTACGTCGCCTTGACGGCGAATGCCGCGGTCGCCGCGGTCGAGCCCGACGGCGTGCTGCACGTGACCGACTGAGCGTTTCTCGCCGCACGGGCGCTCGAAAACGCTCGAAGGTCGGGCGAGTGACGGGCGGGCTCGCTGGGGGAGACGGCCTGGCGGTCGCGGGTACCTCGCCGCACGGCGCGTCGTGAGTCGAGCCCCAGAAGGTCGGCCGCGCAGAACCCGCGAAGCGGCAAATGCGTACGCGAGAGGTGACCTCGAGTCTCGCGCTCGTCGGGTGCGCCAGAAACGTCGAGCGCTCGGTGACCGAGTATTAGAACTTCACGCCTTCGAGGTTCGCCCGCGTGTCGGCCGACAGCACCGAGAAGCGCAGTTGAAATTCGTCGCCGCGGTACACCTCGACCACTCGGGGAAACCACTCGCTGGTCGTGGGCGACGAATAGTCAATGAAGCGAATGTCCCAATTCGTGCCGGTCTCGTCGGTGAACCGGGTGCGCGCCGGCAAGAAGCGCTCTTTGTAGACCCAAAACTGGGGCGCCCCTTCTTTGCGGTCACCCAAAATGAAGGCCGTGGTGCCGGCGAAGCGCCCCAGCGCCACTTGCTTGGTGTCGACCTTCAAGCTCGCCAGGTGTCGATCGAGCGCGGCGCGCGACTCGCCCTCGGTGCCCGAATGCAGCGACAACACCGCGCACGCTTGGTTGAGCGCCGCGGCGGCCGCGGCGAACGCCGGCCCTTCGGTGCGGGTTTTGCCGTTGTTCCACACGGCGGCGACGACTTTGGTCGACTCGGGTGAAGACACCTCGAGCCGGCACCGGCCCGGAAACCGCACGGCCACCGTCGCGTTCAGAGAGAGCTCTCCGGCGACCCACGAGGTGCCCAGCGAAGACGCCAATTCTCGCGCGACCGCCGGCCCCGCGGCGCCCAAGCCCTCGAGCTTGAGCGACGTCAGCGTCATTTCGTCGCGCTGGTTCGCGAGCCGTTTCAAGACCGAATACGCCGGCATGACGTAGCCGACCGCCGCTGCCACCAACAACACGCGCCACGAAAACACGTCAGGTTTCTCCTCGGGCCAACTCTCGAATGTACGCCAACAGCCCTGCGCGCAATTCGGGGCGCTTCAACGCGAACGCGATGTTCGCTTTCACGTAGCCCAACTTGTCGCCCGCGTCGTGCCGAATGCCTTCGAAGCGGTACCCCAACAACCCGTCGCTCTTCATCAGGTGCGCAAGCCCGTCAGTCAATTGAATCTCTCCGCCGACGCCCTTTTCGGTCTTCTCGAGAATGCCGAAAATCGACGGAGGCAAGACGTAGCGCCCGATGACGGCCAAGTTCGACGGCGGGTTCGACTTGGGCTTTTCGACGATGTGGGTGATGCGCATGGTGCGGTCATCGAGCCGCTCTCCCGCGGCGATGCCGTAGAGGTGCGTTTCGCTCTCGGGCACCTCCATGAGGGCGATGACGCCTTTTTGGTGCTTCACGAACGCCCGCCAGAGCTGCAGAATCGCCGGCGTTTCAGAGTCGACCATGTCGTCGCCCAGCATGACGCCGAAGGGCACGTCGCCGACCGCCGGCTTCGCGCACAGCACCGCGTGCCCGAGCCCGAGCGGCCGCTTCTGGCGCACCGACAACACGTTCACCATGCTCGAAATGCGTTTGAGCATTTCGAGTTCGTGCGTCTTCTTGCGCTCGGCCAAGGTCGTTTCGAGTTCGAAGGCGATGTCGAAGTGATCTTCAATGGCCGACTTGCCGCGCCCGTTGATGACGATGAGGTCGCTCACCCCCGCCGCCACCGCCTCTTCGACGATGTATTGCAACGTGGGTGTATCGACGATGGGCAGCATTTCTTTCGGTATGGCCTTGGTCGCCGGGAGAAAGCGTGTGCCCAGGCCCGCGGCGGGTATGACGACTTTGGTCAGCGGCGGTGGGTTCATGACCCACCGACCCTACCATGTCGATTTGTGAGAACCGCGTTGCAAGTGGTGCGGGGGCGGCTACAGTCGCGCCACTCTTTTCCTGCAACATCTGCAACTCGTCGAACCAAAGGGGAACCCACCATGTCTCGCTTGTCTGTCGCGCTCATCGCGAGTGCTCTGGTCGCTTGCGGCGGCTCATCGAAGTACGACCAACAACAAACGCAGGTCGCGATCACGCCCAAGGGCCTGATCGTCGGTCGCGTCACTGAAAACGCCACCGCCAGCCCGGTGTCGGGCGTCACGGTCAGCGCGCTCGTGGGCGGAGCCACCGTCACCGCGACCACCGACGACAACGGCCTCTACGTCATCAAAGACGTCGTCGTTTCGAGCACCGTGACGATGATGTTCGAAAAAGAGGGCTACCTGCGGTCGATCAGCTCGACGTCGATACCGTCGTACGCGGGCAACGCGCCGCTCGCCGGCGGCCAAGCGACGCTGAACGTTCGCATGTCAAAAGGCGACGGCACGCTCAGCGGCATTTTGACGCTGCCGAACGGCCTGCCCGCGGCCGGGGCGACCATGTACGTCGACCAACGCAACGCCGGCTACGACTCGATCGTCACCGCGACGACCGACATGGCGGGCGCCTTCAAGATGACGGGGCTCGCCACCGCGCCCACCGGTCTCAGCCAAACCGTGTACGCGCAATGGTTTGACGAAAACGCCGACGGCCAGGCCGACTACCAGCCGACGAGCACCGGTTTCACGCTCTACACCGGCAACGCCACGGCCCGGGTGTTCATGCGCTACAGCAACATCGGCCAGCGCGTCGTCAGCTCGAACGTGTTCAGCGGCCAGATCGCCGCGACCGACGCGCTCAAGTTCACCTTCGCTTTCCCCGTCATGCAGAGCGGCACCAACGGCAACGTCGCGCGTCAGTTCACGCTCACGAACAACCAGTTCGGCAGCGACGTCGAGGTCGAGCAGACCTGGGCGAGCTCGACCGAAGTCACGGTGAAGCCCACCGCCGCGCTGCGTGAAGGTGAAATCTACTACGTCAACATCAACGTGTTGAACGTGTCGGGCGGCGGCTTCAGCACGCAGTACCAATTTCAAGTGCGCGGCTCGGGCCAGACGGGGCCCACCAAGCCAGTGGCGAACCTGACGGTGACGAACGACGGCACGTACCCCCAGCCGAACAAGTTCGACTACGACTTCAACGACTTCGTCGTCAGCTTCGACGCGCTCGACGGCATCAACAACTACTGGGTCTTCGCCAAAGACACGACGTTCAACCAGTCGTTCATTCGCGTCGCCACGCCGAGCGTCGGCGTGGGCACGGGCCGCATCAAGTTCAACCTGAGCCTGCCGTACGCTTTCAACTTCGGCCAGCCGCTCTCGGCCGGCAACAAGGTGACGTTCGCCGTCGTGCCGGTCGACCTCTATGGCAACGCCGGCCCGGTGGCTTCGAGCCCCACGGTCACCGTCAGTGACAACGTGGCGCCTTCGACGCAAGCGGGTACGTTGCAACCGGTGCTCACGCCCGTGAACGCGAACAACAAAGACGGCACCGCCGCGCGGCAGATTCAGCTGCAAATGCGCTATTCCGAACCGATGGACCCGTCGACCGCTCCGGTGCTGACGTCGTCGTCGGGCACCATTCCCCAGACGTTCACGTGGAACCAGGGCACCTTCTCTGGCGTGCTGACGTTGACCATTGGCGCCGGCGTCGACGCGACCGGCACCTTCACGATTCGCGGTGGCAAAGACGCCGCGGGCAACGCCATTTCGGGAGCCGACTTCAACGGGTACCTCGGCGGCGCGAAAGAACTCATCGTCAACGGTGGCTTCGAAGACGCCGCGGGGGCGTGCTCGTTGACCGGTTGGTCGCAGAGCCAGACGGGCGGCATGCCGGCGGGCAACGCGGTTGCGGGTTCGGGTGTGCCGCAAGTGGGCCGCTGCGCGGCGCTCATTGGCGCGCCTCAGGGGGCCGCTCCGGCGACGGGCCTCGCGAAGTTGACCCAAGACATTGTCTTGCCGGGCACCATGAACACCCCCGCGCAGC
>JBGAIY010000270.1:0-10617 GCA_044225205.1 Myxococcaceae bacterium
CGGCGTCACCGCTGAGCGGCGGCGGAGGCACCAACGGGCCAGGCCGTGGACAAAGCGCTTCGGTTTTCGCGCACACGAGCTGCCCCTCGCAGCACACCCACCCCGGCGCGCAGGCACAGACGTCGACACTCGCATCGGCGACGCCGATCACGAGCGGGGCTGGCCGGCACGCGACCAGGGTCAACAGCATCGGCACGAAGAAACGAACACGCATGGGGCTCCCGCGAAGCGAAAACGGCGTCAGTGAGTCGCGGGCCCAGGTCAAACCTTTCACCGGGCGACTTCTGGCCGACCCGGCGGGTCAAATGCAAGTCGCCAAGCTGTTGATGGTATTGGGTTTTTTTTGATCAGCGGCCTTGGGCAATGCGTCGCACCACCACGCCGGCCATGTTCATGCCGAACACCGACGTCACGAACGAGACGCTGCCGTCGATTTGGTTTCGGTGCTCGCACGAATGAAATTCGTTTTCGCCGTGGGGGCAGACGCACATGAACCCGCCGTGGGCTTCGTCGTAGCGCAGGTCAATGGGGTCGCGGCGGGGCTCGAGCGAGAACACGGTGGTGATGCCGGTGGGCTTGCTGGTGTCGAGGCCGTATTTGCGTTTGAGCAGCTTGCGCACGTCTTTGGCGAGCGCGTCCATGTGGGTTTCGCACAGGTCGTCGACGCGAATGCAGGTCGGGTCGAGGCGGCCGGCGGCGCCCATGGCACTCACCACTTTGATGCCCCGACTGACGCACGCGTGCAGCAAGTGCAGCTTCGCCTTCACGTTGTCGATCGCGTCGACGACGAAGTCCCACTGGCCGGCGAGCATCTGGTCGGCCACTTCTTCGCGGTAAAAGTCGACGACGGCGTTGACCGAGACGTCGGGGTTGATTTGCAGACACCGCTGCGCCAGCAGCTCCGCCTTCGACTTGCCGACGCTGCTGACCGTGGCGTGCAACTGGCGGTTGGTGTTCGTCACGCAGACCACGTCGAAGTCGACCAGGGTGAGGTGGCCCACGCCGCTGCGCACCAGCCCCTCGACCGCGTAGCTGCCGACTCCGCCCAACCCGAAGACGATGACGCGGGCGTTGGCCAACCGGCGCATGCCGTCGTCACCGAGCAGGCGGCCGCTGCGGTCGAACCGACGGTGGAGCCGCCACGGTTTTTCGGCCGCGCTTGGGGCCGTGGTGGGCTGGGCTTCGACGGCGGGTTGCGGTTGCTGGGCTTCGGCGAATGAGGGCGCAGGTGACACGCCGCCTTCATGCACGAGACACCGGGTTCGATGCAAATCGAAGGTGTTGGAGGCCTGGGGTCGTGAAAAAGGGCGCGCCCGAAGCGGGGTTAGCGCGCCAACAGTGGCCGCAGCTCGACCCAATCAGCGCCGAGCTGCCACCAGCGGTCGACGGTGGCGTCGGCCCCGACCCGCGTGCGCTCGGGCGCACTCGCCGCGGCGCTCGGGGAGTCGACGGCGCCCTGACGGTACATCGTCACTCGGTCAGCTAGCGCCCAGCCGACCGACGAGGTGGCCAGGGTCAGGTCGCGAAGCCGCGCCACCCACACGACGCCTCGGTGGGGAGGGGCGATGACGACCTTCAGCACGTAGACCGCGTCGGCTTCGGTGAACTCGAGGTGCTCGGCGCGGTCGTCGAACCAAGTCGGAGTGGTGCCGGGCAGAAACCAAGGCGGTTCGTCGGGTTTCTGAATGGGTCGAAAGAACAGCTCGGTCATGTACCCCGCTGGAGGGAGCCCGCCCCGAACGTTTTCGGTGCCGACCACGCGGCGCCACCTGGGTGACGGGTTCATCGCGAAAAACGACGCATTCGCACCGGGCGCGGTGTCGTCGAGCACGATCAGGTAACCGCCGTCGGCGATGCCGTTGAACAACCCGGCGTCGAGCGCGTTTTCGAGCAGTTCGCGGGGCTCGCGAAACATCAGGTTGCTCTTGAGCACCACGGCTTGGTTCGCCGCCGCGGTCGGCACCGTGACGAGCGCAAACAACACCCCGAGGCTGACCCGTACCACCGCGCCACGGCGAGGCACGCGGAGCAAGAAGAACGTGGCCAACGCCAGGGTGCCGAACGCCGAGAGGTACACCGGCAAGTACCCGTTGCCCCAATTGACCCACGCCGGGTTTCGGTACTTCGACGACAATTCGAGCAGCGCGCTTGGGCCCAGCCAGAACACCAGGCCCATGACCCACAGCCCGTGAGCGGGGCGGGGCGGCGGCCCACCACCAGGCTCGTCGGAGGCGCCGAGGGCGAGGGTCAGGGTGGCGATGCTCCAGACGCCGACCACGACGAGCCAGGGGCCCCAGTGCGTCTGTACCCACGCCCAGACCGCGTCGAGGCCGAACACGTCGGTCATTCGAAACTGGGCGAACAGCGGGTAGCTCAGGGGCAGCGCCGCCGACGCCTGCCGTGCCACCGCGAAGGGGTACGACATGCCGAAACTCGCCATGTACGCCGGGTGGGGGCCCGCTGGGTCGAGGCCGGCCCGCGACCGAATCACCAACAACACCACCACCAGACACGCGGCCGCGGCGAAAAAGTGAATGCTCCGCGCGGCGTCGACGAGGCGCTCGCGACGGGCCTTGTCGCCCGTGGTGAGCGCCAACAGCAAGGGCAGCCCGACCAACGCGTAGGCGATTTCGTAGGTGAGCACCGCCGCGACAAAACACGCCACCGACGCGAACAGGTGCGCACGGTGGCCCGACTTGAGAAACCGCGCCCAGCACCACACCATGCCCAGAGCCAAGAACGTCACCACTTGCAGAATGCCGTGAAAGGCGAGCACCGGGTCGGCCGAGCCCCGCAGCTGAAAGAACATGGGGGCCAGCGCCACGCCCAACCCCGCCGCGGCCTTCGAACCGGTCAGCGCTCGAACGACTCGTGAAAACAGCCACACGTTGAGCAGCACCAACACCAGCACGACCACCTTGTAGTCGGCCACTTCGAGCCAGGCGACCAGCGCCACCGTCGCCGTGCCCAGCGGTATGAAGCGGCCTTGCTCGTGGAGCTGCAGGCGCCCCGCTTCGACGAGCATGGCGGGCACCGACTCGCCGTGCAGCGCGGCGGCTCCCCTCAGCGTCGAGAGCACGTTGTCGTCTGACGTGAAGCCGCTCGCCAGCACCGGCGCCAACACCAAAGCGACCAAACAGAGCCCGAGCGGCACCACCGCCTTCTGCATTGGGTGGCGACGCTCGCTTACCTTGAGCCGAAACGGCAGCGAAAAAACGAGCGCGCGTTCTCGGTCACCGTGGCGCGCAGCTCGTCGGGAGCGACCCCGCGCGCTCGGGCCATGGCGTCGATGGTGTGCACCAGCTGCGCGGGTTCACAGCGCTGGCCTCGGTACGGGTGGGGCGCTTGGTCGGGAGCGTCGGTCTCGGCCAGCAACCGTTCGGTCGGCACGGCCCGAACCGCCTCGAGCGGCTTGCGAACCCCCTCGTAGGTCACCGGGCCAGCGAATGAAAAGTGGCACCTGTGCTTGAGGTAGAACTTCACCAAGTCATGCGAACCCGAATAGCTGTGCATGACGATGCCGCGCTCGAGCGGCTGGTGGGCTTCGTCTTTCAGCACTTGTTGCAGGGCGGGGTGGGCCCGCAAACAATGCATCAGCAAAGGCAGACCGTGTTTTCGCGCGAGCGCGAAATGGGCGCGCAGCACCCGCACCTGACGCTCCATGGGGGCCGCGGCTTGGCTGGGCCCGTCGAGCCCGCATTCTCCGACAGCCAGCGCGGTGCCTTGGGCGAGCAAGGCGTCGAGCCGTTCGAGGTGCTCGTCGTCGCGGGCGCTCTCGAGGGCGGGCAACAGCTGGGGGTGAATGCCGAGCGCCACTTGCACGCGCGGCTCGCGGCGGGGCCATTCAAGCAGCGGCTCCCACGCGTCAGGGCCGATGGCTGGTATCACCACGCCGACGACGCCGGCGGCCCACGCGCGCTCGAGCACCGCGTCGCGGTCGCCGTCGAAGCGGGGCACGTCGAGGTGACAGTGGGTGTCGATCACGCCGGCGACGGCGACCCGTGCTGGGCGACCAGCTGCTCATGTTCGGCCGCGCTGAGCGTGGTGGCCTCGGCGCTCACCAGCACCGGCACATCGTCGTCGATTCGGTATTTTCGCTTGAGGCGCGGGTTGTACAGAAACCCTTCGCGCTCGAAGTGCCACAGCGGGCCGCGGTCTTCGGGGCACGCCAACAACTCCAACAGCCGCGCATTCAATGCCATGCGCCGGGCGTTGTACCACGACTCAAATGAAGACCAGCTTGCGACCAATGCGGCGCGACATGCGGCGCGACGACAGCACGTACGTCACGGCGTCGGGGTCGGCCAGGGTGTCGAACGCCGCGGCGACCAAGTCGCCCAGGGTCAACTCGGCGGGTTTCACCGCCCGCTTGGCGTGGGTGCGAATCTTCGGCATCACTCGGCGGCCTTGAATCTTCATGCTCGTGCTCCTGAGGGCTGGTGGTTCATATGGCGTCCCCCTCGGGTCGCGAGTAAGAGCAGGCCCCGTGCCACCGATGTTTCTTCGCGATTTCCAGCGTCTGACCAGGCGCCCCCTGGGTCGGTTTTGCGTCGGCGCCGGTGTCGTCTTGGCCGTGTGCCTGACCAACCCCGCGCAAGCCTACGAGGGCGCCACCCGCCAGGAGATTGACGGTGGTGTTCATGTACCCACCCTCACCAAGCCCCCCGAGCTGGTGACTTTTGTCGAGGCGAAGTACCCAGAAGACGCGCAAAAACAAGGCCTTACGGCCGCAGTTCGCATGATGGTGACCATTGGCGCCGACGGGGCGGTCGCCGACGTTCAGGTGCAAGCGCCCGTAGGCCATGGCTTCGACGAAGCCGCCGTCGCCGCGGTGAAGCAGTTTGTTTTTACCCCGGCTGAGGTCGACTTCGCCCCGTCACCCGTTCAAATCGAGTACGTCTACAACTTCACGCTCCAGGCTCCCGAAGTCGACGCGGGGGCGGGTGAGGCGGCCGACGCCGGCAGCTCGGCCGAGGCGCCGCTCGCGCACCTCAAGGGCGTGCTCATTGCCCGCGGCAGCCGTACGCGCATTTCGGGGGGGTTGGTGTTGTGCGCCAACCACCCCGAGCGCGACGTCACTTCGAACGAGCAAGGCGAATTCGCGCTCGATGTCGTGCCCGGCCTGTGCGACCTGCGCGTGGTCGCCGCAGAATTCGAAAAATTCGAGAGCACCGAAGTGGTCGAGGCGGGCGAAACCAAAGAGCTCAACCTCTACGTGATGCCGAAAACGGTCGGCTACGAGACCGTGGTGCGCGGGCAGCGCGACAAAAAAGAAGTCGTCAACCGTACGCTGACTCGGCAAGAACTTCAGAAGATACCGGGCACGTTCTGCGACCCCATTCGGGTGATTCAAAACTTTCCCGGGGTGGCTCGGGCTCCTTTCATTTCGGGGCAGCTCATTGTTCGCGGAGCCAACCCGAGCCAGACACTCACCTTTTTCGACGGCGTGCAGATACCGCTCTTGTTTCACTTTGGCGGCGGCCCGTCGGTCGTCAACGCCGAGTTTCTCGACCGGGTCGACTTCTTCCCCGGTGGGTTTGGAGCGCGCTACGGCCGCGCGGTGGGTGGCGTGGTCGACGTCGCCTCACGCAAAGGCGCGAGCGAAACGTGGCATGGCGTGGCGCAGGTCGACATCAAAGACTCGAGTCTGTTCGTCGAGGCCCCGCTCAGCGACAAGGTGTCGATCTCGGGTGCCATTCGGCGCAGCTACATCGACGCGCTGTTGCCGTTGGTGTTGCCGAAAGACCCGCAAGGCGGCGCCCTGCTGATCTTGCCGGTGTATTTCGACTACCAAGTTCGGCTCGACGTGGGCGGCAAGCGCTCGCAGCGTGAAGCCAGCGGTTCGACGTTCTCGGTGTTCGCATTCGGCTCTGACGACCGGCTCAAAGTGGTGGCCACCGGCGGCGGCCGCAACCGCGACGTCACCGTGAACCTCACGACGCTCTTTCACCGCGTTCTCGGCACGTGGAACTACCGACGAGACAACGTGCGCTTCAAGCTCGTGCCGTATTTTGGGTACGACTTGGCGTCGCTCGATTTCGGCGTCAGCAAAATCGACGCCGACCGGTGGACGCAGGGGCTCCGCCAAGACCTCGAAATCGACGCGACCAAGTTTCTCACCGTGCGGGCCGGCGCCGACGTGTTCAACAGCGTGCTGCTCGGCCGCGCCGAAATACCGGTCATTTCGGGCACCCAATACGTCGACTGGCCCGGCGCCGACCAAAAGACGCAGGTGCAGACCATCACCGCGACCATCGGCTCGTTCGACGGCGCGATGTACGGGGAGGCCGACTTCAAGTTTGGCCCCTTCACCGTGACCCCTGGCGTTCGCGGCAGCCACGCCTACGTCAACGGCCAGTCGCGCAACGCCATCGACCCGCGGTTGTGGGTGAAGTGGCAGCCCCTGGAGTGGACGACCGTCAAAGGCTCGGTCGGGCTGTACAGCCAGCCGCCCGACGGGGCGAACATGCAAGCGCCCCCGTTCGGCACGCCGTCGTTGCTGCACGAAAAAGCGTTTCAAAGCTCGCTCGGCGTGGCGCAAAAGATCACCGACGTCATCAACATTGACGTCACCGGGTTCTACAACCGACGCTACGAAAACGTCGTTTCTCCGGGCCCCACCACGGTGAACCCCGACGGCTCGGTCACCTCGCAGCGGTTCTCGAACGACGGGTTGGGCCGCGCCTACGGCCTCGAAGTGTTGGCGCGCCACGAGGTGACGAAGAACTTCTTCGGCTGGGTCGCCTACACCTTGTCGCGCAGCGAAGACCGCCGCGCCCACACCACGGGCGGCTACTACCTCAACACCTACGACCAGACGCACATTCTCACCGTCATTGGCAGCTACCGGTTGCCCTACGGCTTCGAAATTGGAGGTCGCTTTCGCTACGTGACCGGCCGCCCGAAGTCGCCGCTCATTCACGAAGCCGACCTGTACAACGCCGAATCGAACGGGTTTTCGGGCTCGTTCGGCGCGTACCGCACCGCGCGCGTCACCGACTTTCACCAGCTCGACATTCGCATCGACAAGTACTTCACCTTCGAGCGGTGGACGCTCGACGTCTACCTCGACGTGCAAAACGTCTACAACCGGCAGAACACCGAGGCGACCATCTTCGACTACCGGTACCGCACGTCGTACGACGTGCCCGGCATTCCTTTTCTCCCGGTGCTCGGGTTCAAGGCGAGTTTCTAAGTCATGAGAGCTTTCTTCGCGCTCAGCGTGTTGTTCGCCCTCGCCACCTGCGCCCCCAACGCGCCCGACCCCAGCACCGTGAACGACCTGCGGGTGCTGGGCATGCAGTTCGAGCCGCCCGAGGTGTTGGTGAAGCAGTGCAACGCGGCGGTGCTGCAGGGCCTGCTCGCCGCCGGAGCCGACGGTGGCTCACTGGCCAACGTCGACCCTCGCCTGTTGCCTCAATTGCTGGTGTTGGCGACCACCCCGCTCGAATTTCGAGCGCTGATCGCCGACCCCAACGGCAACGGCCGCGCGCTCGACTACCGGTTGCTCATTTGCACCGACGCGTCAGACCGCGGCTGCGCGAACGCGAGCCGGGTGGTTGAAGTGGCGAGCGGGCAAGTGTCAGGCTCGGGAGACTTGGCGCTCACGGTCTCGCTCGTCAGCGACTTGGCGGCGAACCCGCCGACGCTCCGCACCGTGGCCGACGGCACGTCGGTGCTGCTCGACGTGGTGCAACAAGACCCGTACCGCGGCCTCGGCGGCGTGCGGGTGCCGGTCGTGCTCGAGCTGACGGCGCCCGACACCGGTGAAAAAATCTACGCCCAGAAGCTCATGCCGTACACGTGCGGTTTTTTCCCCGACATGGAGCAGAACGTTCAACCCGTGCTGCCCGGGGTGACGGTGCGCGACGGCGGCTGGGCCGAAAACGAGGTGATCGACTTGAGCGGCAAAGAAGCCATTTCGATGAACCCCGAAGACTTCAGCGCGCTCGAAGAAGAATACGTCGTGCCGAGCCTGCAACTGCAGCCCGTACACGTGACGGAGACGTGGAAAGTCGCCCACTACGCGACGTCGGGCACGATGAGCCCGTACCAAACCGGCGGCACCGACTTGGGCGGCCAAGACGCTCGGCACCACTTCAAGTGGTCTCCCGACCCCAAGGCCGCCGCCCAAGACGTGACGTTCTGGTTCGTCGTGCGAGACGGGCGGGGCGGGCAGTCGTGGCTCACCCGCAAAGCCCACTGGTCGCCGTGACGGGCCTCACCCTCAGTGTTGGGTGACGCGCACCGTCGTCTTGAGTTCTTTGCCGGTCGCCGGGTCGCGCGCGTGCATCGTCAAAATGCCTTCGATGTTCACGTCGAAGGTGAGTTCGACCTGCGTCGAGCCGGCGACCTTCGGCGGTATGCCCGAGAACGTGAATTCGCCGAGCTGTTCGTTGCGGTTCGCGGTGTCTTGGTCGCCTTGGTAAATGCGCATGATCAGCTCGGTCTGGTTGTCGACGCTGGTCGTGCCGGTGATCTGCTTGGCGTTGGGTATCGGTGAATTGCGGGGAAAGACGACGTGCATTTGGCCGTCGGCTTTTTCGAGCCCGATGCTCATGGGTATGACGTCGAGCAGCTGCAGCTTGAGGTTGGTGTCGTCGCTGAGCGAGAACGCGTAGAGCGCGGCACCAATGGCCACCGCTTCGTCGGGGTGCACACCTTTCGAAGGCGCTTTGCCGAAGAACTTGGTCAACCGGTCTTGCACCACCGGCATGCGCGTCTGCCCGCCGACCAACATCACCTCGTCGATGTCTCGGGTCGAATAGCCCGAGTCGACCAGCACCTTCGCGACGATTTTGAGCGTGCGGTCGACCAGCTCGGTGGTGAGCTGCTCGAGCAACTTGCGGCTGAACTTCATTTCGATGTTCAGCGGCTGACCCTGCGGGGTCATGGTGATGAAGGGTATGTTGAAGGGCGCCTCTTCGCGCGCCGAGAGGTCGATTTTGGTTCGCTCGGCGAGGTCTTTGATTCGCTGCATGGCCACCGGGTCGGTCGCCAAGTCGATGCCGGTCTTCGCCTGAAACTCGCGCAACACGTAGTGAATCATCGCGTTGTCGAAGTCGATGCCGCCCAAGAAAATGTCGCCGCCGGTGGCCTTCACTTCGAAGACCTGGTCGCGAATTTCAATGACCGAAATGTCGAAGGTGCCGCCGCCCAAGTCGTAAATGACGACTTTTTCTTTGAGGTGCTTGGAGACGCCGTACGCCAACGCCGCCGACGTGGGCTCGTTGATGATGCGCACGACCTCCATGCCGACGAGCTTGCCCGCGTCTTTCACCGACTGGCGCTGCCGGTCAGAAAAGTACGCCGGCACGGTGACGACGGCTTTGTGCACCGGCACGCGCAGGTAGTTCGAAGCCACGTCGCGAATTTTGTTCAAGATTCGCGCCGACACTTCTTGCAGCGTCATTTCTTTGCGCGACACCTCGATGACGACTTCTTTGTTGTCTTCAGACGGTTTCACTCCGTACTGAACGACCTTCTTCATCGTCTCGACGATGTCGCTGGTGGCGGTGCGGCCCACGAGGCGCTTGGCGCCGTAAATGGTGTTGCGGGGGTTGAGCTGCCACTGGCGTTTGGCCTCGTAGCCGATGAGCTCGTTGCCCTTGTCGTCGATCGCGAAGATCGAAGGTATCGTGTACTCGCCGCCCTTGTACGGTATCAATTTGACGTTGGGCGCCCCGTCTTTGTAGCCGTCGACAAAAGCGGCGCACGAATTCGTCGTACCGAGATCGATGCCGATGATGATGTCCTTCGTCGTCACGGGTCGTAGCTTACCCGTGAAGTGCGCAGTGTCGAATCGAGAAGCGCTCGTCGCCCCGGCGGGTGACTACCCGAGGTGACACCTTCGGGGTGTGCGCGGGCTGAAATTCAACATCGCCAGCAGAAAAGGCCGGCTACCGGTCGGCCCGCGAATAGCCGTCGAGCGACGAGGCCAGGTTCGACAAGTTGGCGCCGTGCAAGGTGAAGACGTCGTCAACCGTGACGCCCGCGCTCAGGTCGAAGACCACGACCTCGAGCCCGCTCATCGACAAGCCGAGGGGGTCTTGCCCCGCGCTGCTGGGGGTGGCCGGTACCTTGACCGCCGTCTGCCCGGCCTGCGTCGCGAAATACAGCACGTGCCGCTGTTCGGTGCCGACGATCGACACGCGCGCGAATTCGCCTCCACTTGAATACCCCGACGCCCACGCCGGCTGACCGGGTGAAAAGGTTCGCGAAACGGGGCTGTAGCTGTCGTTGGCGGGCCACGGCATGAACGTCGGCAGGGTGACCTGAGCCGGCATCGACGCGTAGCGGCTGAGGCGGGCCGAGAGCGCCGTCGCTTGGGTGTTGGTCGCCACCGCCCACAGCCCCGGCCGCGCCACTTCGAGGCCGTTGTACGGCGGCCCGCTGCGCAGCGTCACCGAGTCAACCGGGCGGGTGTTGTCGGTGCCCGGCGCGCCCGGCGTGCGCGACGCAAAGCCAACGGGCAACAGGCCCGCCTCCGAATCGACCTCGACTGCCGACACCAAGACCGAGCTGACCGCTTGAGGCACCCGGGGAAAAGCGACTTCGGTGCGCAACGCCTGCTGGCGGGAGGGCGTCATCGAAACGCGGGTGAAGTTGGCGTAGTCG
>JBGAIY010000271.1:0-10547 GCA_044225205.1 Myxococcaceae bacterium
TGTCGACCCACGCGCCCCCGGCGTTCGGCCCAGCCAACGGGTTGGTTTGCCAGTAGTCGTCGATGGTGCAGAAGTACGAGCCGGGAAACTCGGCGTTGCACTTGGCATTGGCTCCGACGATGCCGCCCAAGTTGCCGTTGAAGGTCGCGGCGGTGAAGCCGGCGAAGCGAATGCGCTGTGGGTTGCGGCAACAGGTGAGCTGCCGAACGCTGTCGCAGTTGCTGTTCGCGGTGTAGCCGCTCGGGCGTACCCACGAAGCCGACACCGTGGAGTCGCCCAAGGTCCACCCGTCGTAGCCGCCGTTCGTGTAGCAGACGTTCGAATGGCGGCTGCTGTCAGAATACCGAGTGCTGTCGACCCACGCGCCCCCGGCGTTCGGCCCAGCCAACGGGTTGGTTTGCCAGTAGTCGTCGATGGTGCAGAAGTACGAGCCGGGAAACTCGGCGTTGCATTTGGCATTGGCTCCGACGATGCCGCCCAAGTTGCCGTTGAAGGTCGCGGTGGTGAAGCCGGCGAAATCGATGCGGCCCAGGTCAATGGAGCCGCCGTCGAGGTACAGCGGAGGACCCTGAGGCCCCACCGGGCCCGTCGCGCCGGTGGTCCCAGCCGCTCCCGTCACGCCCGCCGCGCCCGTCGGCCCGGTGGCGCCCGTCGTTCCGTTCGCGCCGATGACGCCCGTGGCTCCAGTCGCTCCGGTTGGGCCCGCGGCGCCGGTTGCTCCGACTGCGCCCGTCGCGCCCGTGGCGCCTTGGCCCCCGTGACAGACCGCCAGCGTACCGCCGTCGGCGAAGGTGAGGCGCACGCCTCCGGTCACGCATTCGGTGCTGAGGGGCGGCAACACTTCGCCGATGACCGACACGCCCGCGGCTCCAGTCGACCCCGTCGCGCCGGTGGAGCCCGTCACTCCCATGGCACCGACTTGGCCGTTGCAGATGTTGGTGATGCCGCCGTCAGACAACTGGGTCACTCGCACGCCGCCGGTCGGGCATGAGCTCGACCCGACGGCGATGGGGTTGACCAGCACCGACGAACCCGGAGGCCCGGTGACGACTCCGCCGTCGAGCACCAGCACTTGGCCTGCGGGGCCTTGCACGCCCTGTTCACCCATGACGCCTTGGGGGCCCGTCGCTCCCGTGGCGCCGGTCGCGCCCGCGAGGCCGGGTGTTCCCGTCGCGCCCGTGGCGCCGGTGGGCCCGCGTTCTCCGGTGGGGCCAATCGGCCCTTGGGCCCCCGTCGGCCCCTGAGTGCCGCCCGACGGAGGGCACGCCATGAACGCCGACACCAGCAGAACAGAGCACCACCGAGCGAATGACATGGCGGTGCGTCTAGCTCGGGTTGGGTCGCGTGTAACCCCCCACACCGAATTCGACGGTCACTGAGCCTTGCAGACTTTGAAGACGCAGTGCCCCGACTGGCAGTCAGAATTGAACGTGCAAGCGACGCCGTTGCCCAGTTGCTTGCCGTCGCTGCCAGAGGCCGCTTTGCAGACCTTGAAGGTGCACTGGCCCGACTCGCAGTCTGAGTTGAAGGTGCAAGCCATGCCGTTGCCGAGCTGCTTGCCGTCGCCGCTCGACGCGGCCACGCAGACCTTGAAGGTGCAACGCCCCGATTCGCAGTCAGAATTGAAGGTGCAGGCGGCGCCGTTGCTGAGGTTCTTGTCTCCGGCCCATGAGGCCGAAGCGAGCACCAACACCGCCAACACTGCGATTCGAGTCGTCATCGGCCGACGGTAGCGGCCCTGATCACACCCAGTCAACGAGGGTTGGTTTCACCTCGTCGGCTCGGCTTCGAAGAGGCTCGATGCCGCCCGTCTCATTTGCTTCTTTGTATCGGTAGAACCCTTCTCGGCTGACGCCCCTCACCTGACAGCCTTCGACACATTCGACAAGTGACTCAGAAGCGTCAGCTCAAGGCGAGCCTGCTACACCCTCAGCTGTTCGGGTCGGCTTCGTCGGCGAGCCGTCTGCCCAATGGGCTGGTCGCGGCCTGCGTTCGGTTCTCAACACCCAGCGCTCGCATCACGCTGCTGACATGCACTCGCACCGTTGCTTCAGAAATGCCGAGCGAATTGCCGATTTCCTTGTTGCTCCAACCACGCGCCAGCAAGCTCAGCACTTCGCGCTGCCGCCCGGTCAGCGGCCCCTCGCCCGCAGGCCGCGCGTCGAGCACCGCCGGGGGCACGTGCGTGCCTCCGCCCAGCACAAACCGCAACACCGACACCAGCTCGGTACTGCTCGCGCTCTTGTGAACGTACCCCCGGGCACCGGCGCGCAGCAGATCGAGCGCCGCCGCCGTCGGCGGTGCCCCGGTGACGATGACCACCGCGGCCTCGCCACTCGCTTGCATCACCGCCTCAAACGCCGCGCGGCCTTTTGAGGCCCGGCAACCCCCAATCGAGCAGCTCACCTCCTGGTGCCGAGGCGCTGTGGGCGGAGTCGGGTGAGTGTGTCGAGGTGGAGGCGCCGTGCGACGATGATGTCGCCAGAATTCTTCGCCGCAGGCTGCGGCAGGTCAGGGCCGACTGGGTGAGCTGCAGCAGCCTGGGCCGAAGACGACTTTGAGGGGCTGCCGCAACAGGCCATTCAGGCACGCCTGCCCGTTGAGATGCCGTCGCGTCACCGTCGGCAGCGGGTGGCCGTCGCTGAGGGGTTTTCACTGCACGCGGACACTGCGGTGCACGGAAACGACAGAGTCGGCCTCGAACGTCTGTGCAGGTAAGGCGCACGAGGGCCCATCGCCGAGTGCCGGCTTCGCAAGCTTGACGACGAGCTCTCCGAGTACACCTCCAAGCGAGGTGTCACCTTCACGCTGACGGCCCAAGACTTGGCCCGCCGGCTGGTGGCGCTGATCCAGCGAAGAGTAACCCCACCAGTTTTCACGGCTTCTATGCGCCCCATGCGAAACTCCGTAGCCTCGGGACGGCAGCGCCAGCGCCGGTGCGCACACAGCGGCCCGCGAAAACAATCCACCAGCACACGTTTGGCACCGACGTACTGCAGTGCCCGTGAGGTGGCAGGCGAACCATCAGGGCTCCTTCTCGACACACAACGCAGCAGAAGAAAGGCTCGTCGCGCTGGGTAAGCCCACGCCCAGCCGGCTTTTGCCCAGCTCCACCGCCCCGCCTCAGCTGACCTTGGCCGCGTGAGTACAACCTGAGGTTGCCAAGGGCCTTCGACCGCCAGGCTCACGCTGCGGCTCTGCCACCGGAAGTTGCAACTCGCCCACCCTCGTCAGCTTTTGTTGACCCGCTCCGGT
This sequence comes from Myxococcaceae bacterium, assembly GCA_044225205.1. Classification (GTDB taxonomy): domain Bacteria; phylum Myxococcota; class Myxococcia; order Myxococcales; family Myxococcaceae; genus JAEUJT01. Next base: position 3,256 of record JBGAIY010000271.1, read on the forward strand.
GACGAGGTGGCCGTTCGCTATTTCGAAGGAATTAATTACCGTCTGAATAAATTTTCGTGCCTGAATTTCGCCGTAACAAAATCAGGTATTTAAATGAATTTTTCGGATCAAAATTGATTTAACGTCAATTTGTTGCGAAACAAATGGGGGCCGGGAAATGTTGAAGGAACCGTTAGCTCGGTACGAAGCGCTGAAATTGGCGCGGAAAATTCTGAATGAAGGAAGCGTTGTTTTTACATCGCACGGCGCCGGGCGTGCAGACGAACGGAATTTGAGCGCCGTCGACATCAAGAACGTGATCGAGCGCGGTGTGGTCAACAATGAGGCCGAGCAGAGCGCTGACGGGCGATGGGCGTACAAAATTGAAACTCAAAAGATGGCGGTAATTGTCGGTTTCGAAGACGAAAATGAAATGAAAATCGTATCCGCCTGGAGGAAGTCATGAAGTGCTCGGTCTGTGGAAAAGAAATGGTGGTCACAAAGGAAGACTATTCGTACAGGGAGATCGAAGTGCCGAACGTCATCCTCGGCAACATAGAGGTGCGTCGATGCAGCGAGGGCCACGTGCAGGCTGTAATCCCGCGCCTGGCTGCCTTACACAACGAACTCGCGCTGGTGATGGCCAACCAGCCGACGCGCCTTTCGCCAGCAGAGTTTCGTTTTCTGCGCAAGCACATGGGCTACGCGAGCAAGGTGTTTGCCCGGGCATTGGGGGTCGCGCCTGAGACCCTTTCTAGGTGGGAGAAGGGGCGTGAAGATCATTCTCAGGCGGCTGAACTCGCAATACGCGAGATGATCAAAGCGGGCCGAACGGCCGAAGACTATCGAGAACTCGAGCCACAGAAACCGGCTCCAATTCGAATGAAGCTCGGGAACGCCAGTCAGTCTCCTTCGACCTGGGAACTACAGCCCGCCTAAGCGTCGCTGTCCCATTCTCATCTGCCCCTGGCGTCACACCACGCCGCTGCTGAGGTTTTTGTCTCCGGCCGACGAGGCCGAAGCGAGCACCAACACCGCCAACGCTGCCATTCGAGTCGTCATCGCCCGACGGTAGCGGCCCTGGTCACACCCAATCAACGCGTCGCCCCGTGGTAGGAGCAACGACCGGCACCTTGGCCGCGCTCCAGAATGACTTCGGCTGCTTGGGGCGGTGACACCGCTCAGTGACGGGTCTCGCCCCCACCGACGGGGCTGATTTCGTCAGAGAGCAAGGCTCCCGCGGGAGAAATGAGCGCCCTCCACGAGTGTCTGACTTTGTCTTCGGCGTCTTCGTACCACCGGCCCGTAATCTCAATCGAGCCGTCGGAGCGGAGGGCCAGTTGGTCACCCAGCTGCGTCTTCGCCCCACCATTGCCTTTCGAGAGGTAGCTCCACACCGTGTGGCCAGCCGAATTGACTTTGAAGAGCCAGGTATTGGGGTGCCGGCCCGGGTGAACGTACGCCGCGAACGAGAAGTAGCACCCGCCGTCGGGGGCGGGCGCGGCGAGGCCGCCTTCGAAGTCGAGAAAGCCGGCCTTGGTCAGCGTGCGCCTCCAGCGCGGCTGGCCCTTCTGGTCGAGCCGAGCGACGACGGCCTGCGTTCTGCCGGGCTTGTAGTCTCCGTCGGAGTTGCCGCTCTGAACGGCCGCGACACACACCTCGCCGCCAGAGGTGGCCACGGCAGTCGAAAAGGTGGCCGCTGGGTCTTCTCGTGTTTGCGAGTACAGCAGGTGCTGCTCGTGCGCGTACTGCTTGCCGAGGGCGACTGCTTCGGCTTTGGCCAGCGAGCCACCGGCGCCCCCCTCGACGGTGGGCGCATCGACGTCAGGAGGCACCGCGAAGAGGCGCACGCCTTGATTTTGCGGCCACCCTTTTGCGTCGACCAGGGGCAACACCAACATTCTCCCGTCGAGCCCCGCGTACGATTCGACGTACACGTCGTCACTCCCGGGGAAGAACAGACGCACGGGTATGGCTGCTTGCACACTCAAGTCGGCAAACCGTCGCACCTCGACGACTTTGGGAGCGCTCAACAGCGTGTTCGAGAGCACCAAGAAACCGTTGCCCGAGGGCGTCGAAACGAATTGTTCGACCATTCGGTGGCCCTTCACCTCCAGGTCGACTCGTCGTTCTTCGAGGTTGATGCGCCAGAGGTCTCCGCGCTGACTTGAGCCGAGGGCCAGGTACCGCTTGTCGCCGCTAAAGGCCACGCCGTACGCGGTCAGTGGCGCGCGGTACCGGTCGATGCGTTTGCTGGCCGCGTCGATGACCCAGACCTGCGGTTCTTCGTCGCGTGGGTACTGCGACCGAAGCGACTGCTCGCTGTATTCGACCAGCGCCAACCGCTGGCCGTCGGCGCTGAAGAAGGCCCGGTTGCCGACGAATTGCAGTGGTCGTTCTCGCTTGGGCACGTCGAGGGCGCCCTCCCAGTCAAGAGTGAGGGTGTGCAGGTTCACCCGTACGAGCTCAAGCGTTGTGTAGCCCTGCAGCCCAACGGTGCCAGGGCCGAGTGTCGCGCGGGCGGCGTAAAAGAAGACGCCAGTCGGGTCGACTCCCAGCGGCTGTACCACTTGGCGCGGCCCCCACGGCCCCACGAAGACGAGTTCGCGAAACTGGCTGGTGTGCGCATCGAACTGGCCCAGGTACGTCGCGACGGTCTCTGCGCCTTTGCGCGCGGTCGTCGTGAAGGTGACGACGCCGTCGCTGTAGTGCTGCAGTTCGATGTTCGGTTGTTTCGCGCTCAACAGGGCGGCTTGGGTCGCCGGGAATGCGGCCAGGGGCACTTCGACTTCAAGGCGCTCCCGTTTCTCGAGGTCGAGCAGCTGGTACCGCGGCCGCCCCGGCGCGGTCGGTGACCACGCGACGCCGACGAGCAAGTGCCGCTCGCTCAGCTTCCGTGGGTTCGCCAGCTTGAGGTCAGGCAGTTCGCCGACGAGCTTGAGCGTACCGGCCAAGGCTGGGCCCGCGAGAAACACTGCCAAGGCGAAAGGCTTGAGCGTCACGACTCAAGCGTATGGGCTCCGAGGGCCGCCGCGCCAGAACCCAGGTGCTCGACAAAACCCGCAACTGGCCCGGCTCATGCTCAGCGGGCCCCTTCAATCGTCTCTGTTTCTCCGCCCATGCCATTCGTGCGCCGAATGATGCGCACTTCGCGCCGCGAGCCGTCACCGCTGACGTTCACCACCTCGTCGTCGCCATGCCCATTTCGGCCTGCAATTTTTCCCACGCGTCGGGGCCGACCAGCTTGCGAATCTTCAGCAGCAACGACACCCGGTTCTTGCGCACTTGCCACTCGGCTTTGCTGACGACTTCGAGCTTGGCGAGCACCGTCGCTTCATCGGGCGCGGGCGTGGTCAGCGTGCGCTCCAGGTCGACTGCGCCTTCTTCAAGTCGGCCTCGAGCGGTATCAGCTGCTCGTTCGCGTCGAACGAGAGGTCTCGCACCTTCTTCAGCGTGTCGGCCGACAGCCCAGTTCGCTGAGCGACCTTCGCCGGTTGCTCCGACGGCGCCCGTTGCACCCGTGGTGCCTTGAGCGCCTTGACACACCGCCAGAGTGCCTCCGTCGGCGAAGGTGAGGCCCACGCCCCGGTGACGCATTCGGTGCTGAGCGGCGGCAACACTTCACCCATGACCGAAACGCCGGCGGCGCCGGTCGAGCCCGTTGCGTTGAGCCGGTGACGCCCCTCGCACCGACTTGGCCGTTGCAGATGTTGGTGATGCCGCCGTCAGACAGCTGGGTCACTCGCACGCCGCCGGTCGGGCATGCGCTCGAGCCCACCGCTATCGGTCGTCATCGGCAGACGGTCGTCGGCAACACCATCGTTTTAAACGGCGTGGAGCCGACACCGCTTGTCGAGGGCAGCCAGCAGCGAGACGAGCGTTGCATTCACTTCGCCGCCCTCGTCGGTGCCGAGGAAGAGCCGTTTTTTTCGGCCAAGGGCCTCTCGACGAAGCGCATCTCAAAGATGTTGTTGTGAATGGGTACAAGAAATGAAACACGACCTTCACCGACGCAGTTGATTCGAGCCGCGCTTCGCTCGAGTTCGTTTTCGCGCGCGTCACGAATCAACTGCGCCCGGTGCCCATGCCAATTACTCGACGAGGGTGACGCAGCCGTGGCCGCCGCCGACGACCTTGGTGAGCTGCCCCTGCTCGATGGGCTTCAGGTCGGCAAGCTTGAGCTTCTCGAACTGCCCCTTGGCTTCGTTGCGCTTCGTATGGCTCTTCATCTGACAACTCCTTTGACCTACGGGTTCAACTGCAACTGCGACATTCACAGTCGAGGTGGTGGGGCGCCGGTGCGGTGCGCGTGGAGCAGTTCCACCAAGAACTCGCGGCCGGTCTCGAAACCGACGCGACGAGCCCAGGCTTCGAGTTCCAGCACCAAGCGGCCGGGCCCGTACCAACGAAGCAGCTCGGCGTCGTCGGCAGGCGCCGCTGGCATCACGTCGCTCGGGGGCCGGGCGCCCAGGGCCTCGCGCGCGGGGCCGTACAATCCTTGGCGCTTGAGCTCGAGCAGCCACCCGCCTTCGTCGACGGTGCGCGCGCGGTGAATCGCCGAGATTTTCTGCAGCAGCACTTCGCCGCGCACCAGCCTGAGCAGGTCGTCGTCGTCAATGGCCTGCGCGGCGAGCCAGTCATTGAATCGCTGCGAATCAAGCAGACCTCGCTCGCGTCGCAAGGTCTCGAGCCCCTGTTCGAGCTCGTCGCCCGAAACGCTGACGCCGAGGCGCGCCGCTTCAGCTTCGAGGAGCCGCATCAGCAGGGCAGGGCGACTCACCGTCGTGAAGTCGGCAAGGCCCAGTTGAGCGAAACGCACCACGGCCTCGTCCGAAGGCGCTCCGGGCACGCCCGCGGCTTCGGTCGTCGACACGAGTCGCTGCCAAAACAACGAAGGCTCGAAGTCGAAGGTCACCGCGGGGGCCGGCTTGTCGGCGCCGGCGACATCAAGGGCCGCCAGGGCGTCGTCGCGCTTCGCGTTGGGCTTGGTTCGCGAAACGAAGGTCTGCAGTCGCTCGATTTCGCCAGGGTCGACCGCCCCCCCCCCCGCCTCGGCGAAAATCCGCGCCCAACAGCCTTCAGCGTAGAAACGGGCGCGGGCCAGCTCGACGAGTTGTTGGGCGGTACTGGCGCCGATGAGCCCTTGCGAGCGGGCCGTGTCGAGCGCCACGCGAATGTTCACCAACGGCTCTGACATCGCTCGGTACCCGCTCTCTTCGGGCCCGTGCATCAGGGTGACCTCGTCATCGTCTTCAATGACGCCACTGCGGTAGGCCTCGAACACCGCACCGACGCCTTCAACGCCGAAGGCATGCAGCTCGGCCGCTCGCAGGGCTCCCATGCTTGACGCCCCGACGACGCGCACGCCTTGGGTCAGTGCGTACAAAAGTTCCTTGTGCCAGACGGCCGGCACGCGCTCGAAAAAGCCGTCAATGACGCAAATGACTTTGGGCGCGTGCCGCTGCACGGCCGCGAAGACGTCGCCCATCTTCACCGGCGGCAGGTAGCGCGCATCGAGCCGGCGCCGCGCTTCGTCGAGGGGCAGCGTCGGCCCTAAGAACACCACCACGTCAGAACGCTGAGGGCTCACGACGTTCGCGCCTCTCGTGGGCGGCCGAGCGCGTAGGTGCCGAAACGGCAGCCCGGTGCCAACACTTTGAACACGGGTACGCCGATGTCAGGCCGGGTCAAATTGACGGCCACCACCTGGTCGACTCCGCCGCGGGCCAAGGCCTCGAGCAGCACCGAAATGTCGCCATCGAGACTGTCGGTGTCGAGCGCCGCATCGGCCGCGAAGGCTCGTCGGGGTTGGCAGGGCCGAGTGTCGCTCGAAGGCTCGTCGGGGTTGGCAGGGCCGAGTGTCGCTGCGGCCGCCGGTGAGCCCGCGGTAGTCGCGGTGAAAAATGTCGTCTCGGCTTCCGCTGATGATGCAGGCCCGAACCTGCGCCGCCTCGGTCAGCGCGCGCAGAAGCGCCACTTCGGGGCACAGGTGGCTGCCCGAGCCAGACACGGCCTCGACGGCGCCTTGGTACGCGTCAGGTTCGAAGAGCGTGCACGAATAGGTTGGTACGCCGAGGTCGCTTGTCCAGTCGAAGAGGGTGAGCTTCACGCCGGTCGCGGTGATGCGCTTGAGCAACATTTGGCACTGCTCGTCACGTACCGACTCGGGGTCGACCGAAGTGAGGGCCTGGCGCTCAACGTCGAGCTCGCGCCAACGCGCTTCGCTGTCACGTTCGATGAGCTCGAGGAGGCCGTGGCAAATGGCTTCGAGCGGGTGGTTGCCCGAAGCGAGCCCGTTGCTGTTCATCAACAGTCGCGAACGGTGGTTGGCGGGGGTCACCGAGTTGAGGCTGACCGCGTCGAACGGCACCCACACTTCGCGCGCGCTGTTCAATTCCCACCCGGGTACCCACCACAGGGGCACATCGTCGTCGTGTGGCGGCCCGTGGTGTGACAGCCCGGCCAGGTCGACCGCCGGCACTCCGAGGGCCCGGCGTGACTCGTGTCGGGCGGGCAGAGACAGCCGCTCGGCGTGCCAGCACTCGATGCTTTCCATCAGCGCTGAGGCTTTGGCGCTGTCTCGGTCGAGCCCCTTGCCCTGGGCCGTCGACAGGGCGCGCGCGTTCGGCCTGACACAGACAAAGACGGGCAGCCCGATGCGGTCGAGCCCGCCGATGTTCGCCAGACGGGTGATGCCCATGCGGTTGGCCAAGGGCAAGTAGGCTTCGAGGGTTTGTGCCGGAGAGCGCGTGCGGTGCGTGCCGCGGCGGTGCGCTTTGGCGACGTGGTGTGAGGTGCCGAAGAGGTTCATGGGCCGCCTCGTGCGATGTGAACGAGTGCGCGCCGAGCGGTGAAGGGCCCTTTCTCAAACAGTCGGTTGACGGTCATGGCTCGAACCTCGATCTGTCGCAGTTATCGAGCGACCGACCCTCGAGGTGCGTCACCTGCGCATCTTCTTAGAACGTGAGAGCGTGTCGTGAACTGCACTTCCCGACCGGTTTGGCGAACCGCTTGTTGTTTCTTGCACCCAGTGAAGTCGAAACGCGTTCGTTCACTGGAATGAACGAAAGGTGACTCTGCGCGACTGACATCACGTACACCCCGTTGGCCAGCGGCTTCGTCTACTCGGCAGCGAGATGGGCCTGGCCGCGTATGTCGGGACCCCGGGGAATCGGGAGTCCCCACCCACTGGCGTTTGCGGTCGATGAAGCCGTCAGCGGGCCCCTTCAATCGTCTCGGTTTCTCCGCCCATGCCATTCGTGCGCCGAATGATGCGCACTTCGCGCCGCGAGCCGTCACCGCTGACGTTCACC
>JBGAIY010000272.1:0-10535 GCA_044225205.1 Myxococcaceae bacterium
GCAACCGGTGAGACTCGACGCGCGAGAGCCGGTCGAACTTGTCGATGAGCGTCGCGAAGAAGTGCATGCGCGAGACGGGCAGCACCCCATTCGCTTCGGGCAGCTGGGCGGCGGCGGCTTCGAGCTGGCGTGCGAGCTCGAGAATGGCCGACTCGGTGTGCTCGAACGCGCCGGGCCCTGACCCCACCGGCACACCCGGCCCTGTCCCTGAAACAGAGTTGATCGCCATGCCCGCTCCAGTGGTGTGGGGAGACGTGTGACGATTCTCCAAAGCTGGGTACAAGTAAAGGGCAGCCCCAACGTGTTTTGACGCGCTGAGTGAAGTGACGAGGCGTGCGAAGCCGGTCACGTTTGAATCACCTGTGAACTGCGGTTTGCGGCGACCCTGCCCGAAGTACGAGCTGCGACCAAAATGGTGGTACAGGGAGCAGATGCTCGGCTTACCGAAGCTCAAGTGGTTTGGCGGCGCCGGTTCGGCGAAGCCCTTTGAGGTGAAGCTGGCCCCGGCGACGTTGTCGGCCATTGGGCCGGCGAACCCAGCGGTGCTGCGTTCGTTTTCGACGGTGATGCTCGACGCCGCGGCTGTCGAGCCCGGTACGAGGCCGACGCTGATCATGCCCTTCGCCAACCCGCCGACGCTCTCGCTGTCGGCACCGGGGGCGGGTGACCTGCGGGTGCTGGGCGCGTACCACTTCGTGCCGACGGGGTCGAAAGGTCTGACCTCGACGCTTCGATACGAGCCGCTCACACCCGAGGCCAAGGCCGTGTTGAATGCCCTGGGTCTCGAAGGCACCGACGGGCAGTACGGCCTGACGATTGGCCACGACGGAGCCCTGCCCCACGCGTCGGGGTCGGCGAAGCTTGGAGCGAGCGAGTTGTTCAAGCGAATCGCCGCGAATTCGAGCGAGGCCGCCGGGCAAGCGTTGGTCAAAGAACACCGGGCCGCGCTGGCGAGGCTCGTGCGAGAAACGCCGGTCGGGGCCAAACCCCGTGACGCGTACGTCGACGACGCACCCATTCCTTCGCCTTCAGGGGTCGACCTCGCGTTGCTGACGCTGCCCGACGTCGTGACTCGGCCGACCCGCCCGCACCCGGCCGCCGAACACGCGCCCTTGAACGATGAGCTTCGTGCTCCCGCCGCCCTCGAGCCCGAGGCCCCAGCCGCCGCGGCCGCGGAGCCCACCGAGTCGGCGACGCAGACCGACACCCCGAGCTTCGATTCGTAAGGTCGTCGCGCCGCTGAGAGCCGGGTATACCGCCGCCATGGGTCGTCTTTCTCGTGTGCAACGGGCCTGCGGTGCCGCCTGCATCGCCGTGCTCTGCTGGGGCTGCGGCGGGCCGGGTGCGGTTTCGGGTGATGCCGGTTCGTCGCCGGCCGACGCGGGGGTGGTCGATGCGGGCACCACCGATTCAGGTCTGGTCTCGAACGACGCCGGTGCGTCTGATGACGCGGGTTCGATTTCGGCGGTCGACGCGGGCCCGGCGGGAGATGCCGGGGGCGGCACGCCGGGCTTCGACGGGGGCACGCCGTGGCCGAAGTGGGTGTTCACCCACTGGGTGTGGGAAGGCGAGAGCACCGCCGCGAGCGCCCAGGCCTTGCTCGACGACTACGCGGCCCACGACATACCGGTGGGGGCGCTCATCGTCGATAGCCCGTGGGAAACGGGGTACAACACCCTGGAGTGGGACACCGCCCTGTTCCCCGACCCGAAGGCGTTCGTCGACAACGTTCATGCCCGAGGCGTTCGCCTGGTGCTGTGGATCGTGCCTGGCGTGAACACCGATGTGCAGCCGCTCTACGACGAGCTCAAGGGCAAGCAATTCTTCATGCAGAAGTTGCCGCTGACGGGCCCCGGCGTCGTCAGCTGGTGGAAAGGCAAGGGCAGCCTGCTCGACTATTTCAACCCCGAAGCGGTGGCCTGGTGGCACGGCCGGCTCGACACGGTGTTGGCCTACGGCATCGACGGGTGGAAGTGCGACGGCCTCGACTTTTCGGTGTCGACGACGCCGTACTCGCCAGGCAAGGGCAGCTTCGCCAACCACGCCCAGTACGCCTCGGCCTACTACCGCGACTTCTTCGACTACACGCGGGCCAAGCTCGGCCCTGAGCGCGTCATCACCGCCCGGCCGGTCGACATGTACGGGTACGACTTGGGCCCGAGCGGCGTGGGGCAAGCCACGTTCGCCCCGCGAGACTTGAATTGGGTGGGCTGGGTCGGCGACCAAGACGCCACGTTCAAGGGGCTGAGCGACGCGTTGCTCAACATGTATTACTCGTCGACCGAGGGGTACCTGGGTTTCGGTTCTGACATCGGCGGGTACCGCACCGACGACACGGCTCCCGGTGGGCTCGGTCGCACCAAAGAGCTCTTCATTCGGTGGGCCCAGCTCGGCGCCTTTTCACCGCTGATGGAAAACGGCGGCTCGGGAGAGCACCGCCCCTGGGCCTTCGACGCCGAAACGACCGACATTTACCGGGTTTTCGTGAAGCTGCACTTGGCGCTGGGCGAGTACCTGAACCGCGAAGGGCTGGTGGCGTGGCAGGCGCACCGCTCGCTCGTCACCTACCTCGACAAGGGCGACTACCGCTTCATGCTCGGCCGAGACCTGTTCGTCGCGCCGATGCTCGCGAGCGGCACCTCGAGGGCCGTGTCGTTTCCTCCCGGGGCGAGCTGGGTGTACCTGTTCGACAAGTCGAAGACCTACGCGGGCGGTACGACCGCGACCGTGACGGTGCCCTTGGCCGAATACCCGGTGTTTCTGAAGCAGGGGTCTGACCTGGCCTCGCAGCTGACGGTGCCGGTGCGCTGAGTGCGCTTTCAGCGCGCTCGGGGTACGCCCCAAAAATACGTGCCCCGGCCAATGGGGTTGAAGGCGAATTCGCCGAACGTCCACTCCCACGAGTCGCCGAGCGGGGCGACCATGGCCCTCAGCTCGGCTTCTGAGTAGCAACGAAACGTGCTGACGGTGCCGTCCCACATGGAGGCGAGCAGCGCGATGGGCGTCGCCCACGTCAACAGGGCCCGGCCGACCCGGTTCGAGCGGCCCAGCACCGGTGAGAGCATGAGCGCGACGATGCCGGCGGGCGCCATGGCGGCGAACGAGAGCGGGTTTCGCACCAGCCCCTCGGCGATGAACACCCCCGGAGCGCCTTCGCAGGCCCCGAGCAAAGCCTTCTGCGCCAGCTCGGGAGGGAAATGGTGGAGCGCGTTGATGATGACGCGAACGCCTTTCAAGTCGGCCGGTATGGCGGTGACGTCGACCGGGGTGGGCACGTAGTCGACGACCTGGGGAAAGTCGGCCTTGAGTTCGGCCCAGGCCGGCTCGGCGGGCAGAATGTCGGTCATCACGAAGCGCGGCACCTTGCCGCCCGCTTCGATGAGCTCGTTCAAGAAAATGCGAACCGGGCCACCGGCGCCCGACGCGAGGTCGATGACGGTGTCGGCCTGGGTCTTTTCGAGAAAGGCCTGAAACGGCTTCACCAACGGCCGCAGCACCTGCGCCCAGGCGAGGGTGCGGCTCAGGGCTTCGATGATGACCTCGCGCAACAACGTCGGCGCCCAGGTCGCGTCGTTGAATTCGAACAGCTGGAGTCGAGGCAACATCAGTCTCGTCTGGCATCGTTGCCGCCGGCGCGCCAGCGCCTCGCGCCGCTTCTGCCCTTTCCACTTCGGAAAGGGCCAGGGTGGGTTAGGGCTCGGGGTACCACCCTCCGTGTTGATGTCGAGCTGAAGAGGGGTCGGGAGAACCACGGGAGTGAGCCGTTGACGGCCAGCTTCAGCCAGGTCGTTTCATGGTACCTGCTTCTGGTTCTCGGTTCGTCGCGGTCACATCGGTCGCCGAGTCGGCCACGAACGCTGAGCCTCCGTCGGGCGCAAACGGTTCAATCGCGCCGCGCGACACGGTGAGTGGGGGCTCGAACACGGGTGATGGCGCCGCAGCGGCGTTCTTCGTGGCGGTTGCTGAACGCCGGTCCTCCGACTCGGGCCACGCGAAATTTGAGTTGAGGGTGGCGAGACCCTGGCGCTTTTCGGCCCGCGCCCGGCCGGCGCTCACGCGTGAAGGGTGCGGAGCGCGCCGATGAGCCGGTCGAGGTCGTGCGTGGAGTGGGCGGCGCTGACGGCGACGCGCAAGCGACTCGTGCCGACGGGCACCGTGGGAGGCCGAATGGCCTTCACCAACAACCCTTGGGCGCGCAAGGCTTCAGCGGCCGCGAGGGCGCGCTCGGGCGCACCGAGCGGCACCGAGAAGATGCTCGAAGTGGCTTCGACGCCCAAGGCGTGCGCCAGGTATTCGACGTTTCGCCACAGCGCGGCCCGGCGCTCGGGGGCCGCGAGCTGGGCCAGCCCCGCACGCGCGGCGGCCGACACCGCGGGGGGCAGCGCGGTCGAAAAGACGAGCGAGCGCGAGCGGTTGAGCAGCAGGTCGCACACGGCGCGCGAGCTGGCGACGTAGCCCCCCAGCGCCCCGACGGCTTTCGACAGCGTGCCGACGAGCACGTCGGGGGTCACGCCGAGGTGTTCGCACAGCCCGGCGCCCCGCTCGCCCAACACCCCCGTCGCGTGGGCCTCGTCGACCACGAGGGCCGCTGCCGCCCGCTGGCACAACGCCGAGAGCTCGCGCAGTGGCGCGCGGTCGCCGTCCATCGAGAAAACAGTGTCGGTGACGACGACCCGGCGCCGGCCTTCGTGGCCATGGAGCAGCCGCTCGAGGTGGGCGACGTCGGCGTGGCGGTAGACGACGACGTGGGCGCGAGAGAGCCGGCACCCGTCGATGATCGACGCGTGGTTCATTTCGTCACTGAAAATGACGTCGCCCGGGCCGCAGAGCGCCGCGAGGGTGCCGACGTTCGCGGCGTACCCCGAGTTGAACAACACCGCCGCTTCGGTGCGCTCGAATTCGGCGAGCGCTCGCTCGAGCAATTGGTGTTCGCTCGAGTCTCCAACAACCAGCCGTGACGCGCCGCTGCCGACGCCGTGGCGCTCGGCCGCCGCCCGCATGGCCTCGCGCAGGTTGGGGTCGTTCGCCAAACCCAAATAGTCGTTCGACGAGAAATTGACGAACCACCGTTCGCCTTCGCCTTCGAGGCGAACGTGCGCCCCCTGCGGGCTGCCCAACGGTTCGATGAACCGGCGCAGGCCGTCGGCGTCGAGCGCGCGCAGCTCGTGTTCGGCCCACGTCGTGGCGAGCGACGACGTCACCGCCATTTCACGACCGGGGCCCGCTCGTGGGCCGGTCGACGTTGGGCTCGAGCGGGGCGATGCCGGCCTTTTCGAACAGCGACAGGTCTTCGGCGTATTCGGGGTTGTCGGTGGTGAGCAGCTTTTCTCCGAAGAACACCGAATTGGCGCCGGCCATCATGCACAGCAACTGGCCTTCGGGAGACATTTGCGCGCGGCCGGCCGACAGCCGCACCATCGACGCGGGCATCATGATTCGGGCGACGGCCACCATGCGCACCATTTCGGTGATGTCGACCCGCTCTTGTTTTTCAAGCGGGGTGCCTTCGACGGCGACGAGCGCATTCACCGGCACCGATTCGGGGTGCTTCGGTTGGTTCGCCAGCGTCACCAGCATTTCGCAGCGGGCGTCGACGCTCTCACCCAACCCGATGATGCCGCCGCAGCACACTTCGATGCCCGCGCGCCGCACCGAGGCGATGGTCGCGAGCCGGTCTTGGTAGGTGCGCGTCGAAATGATGTCGCCGTAGTGGCTCTCGCCGGTGTCGAGGTTGTGGTTGTACGCGTCGAGCCCGGCGGCCTTGAGTCGGCTGGCCTGGCTGTCGGTCACCATGCCCAACGTGCAGCAGGCCTCGAGGCCGAGCGACTTCACCCCGCGCACCATGTCGAGCACCGAGTCGAACTGGGGCCCGTCTTTGACCTCGCGCCAGGCGGCGCCCATGCAGAAGCGGGTGGCCCCGGCTTCGCGCGCCTTCTTGGCGGCCTCGAGCACCTCGTCGACCGCCATGAGCTTCTCGGCCTTGACGCCCGTCTTGTAACGGGCGGCCTGCGGGCAGTACGCGCAGTCTTCAGAGCAGCCCCCCGTTTTGATGCTGAGCAAGCTGCACAACTGCACTTTGTTCTCTTTCCACACGGCGCGGTGCACGGTCTGCGCGCGGTAGACCAGTTCGAGCAACGGCAGCTCGTACAAGGCCTTCACTTCGGGCGCCGACCAGTCGTGCCGCAGCGGCACTTCGAGGCTGGAGTCGGTCGGGGCGTGGTGCGGGGCGTGCGCGGTGTGGGCGTGGCCAGTAAACGTGGTCATGGCCGAGGAGGTAGGGCGGGGTGCCGGCCTTGTCAACCTCTTGGTGCCGGCCGGTTGACAAGGGTTTTGGCGGCTCGAGCGCGTTCAGTCTTCGCCGAGGCGCAGCGTGTGCGAGTTGGCTTTCGCGGCGGGCAGCACGACTCGAAACGTCGACCCTTGGCCGACCTTGCTTTTGACTTCGACGCGGCCGCCGAGGCCCGAAACGATGTTGTAGATGACCGACAGCCCGAGGCCGGTGCCGAGGCCGGGGGGCTTGGTCGTGAAGAACGGGTCGAAAATGCGGGGCAGGGTGGCGGGGTCGATGCCGCTGCCGGTGTCGCGCACTTCGACGACGGCTTCTCCCGCGGCGCCGGTGAAACAGGCGATGGAGACTTCGTTCGCGTCGGGTCGGCCCTCGGGCAGGGCTTGCACGGCGTTGAGCAACAGGTTGATGAAGACTTGGGCCAGCTGCGCTTCGGTGCCGAACACGTCGGGCACGGGGTCGAGGCGTTTGATGAGCTTGCTCCGGTAGCGGGCCTGAATGCCCAACACCTGCACCGAGCGGTCGATGACGGGGTGCAGCGACACCCGCGCGGCCGCCGACTCGGGGCGCGAAAACGTCTTCAAGTCGCTGACGACGCTGACGATGCGGTGGGCGCCCTCGAGGCTTTCGGTCACCAGCTCGCCCAATTCGGCGTGCGCCTGCGAAGGCGGCAGCGACGCCAACAGCTCTTTGGCCTGCGAGAGGTTCGAAATGATCCACGACAGGGGGTTGTTGAGCTCGTGCGCGACTCCCGACGCGAGTGTGCCGAGCGAGACCAACCGGTCGGCCAGCATCAGCTGGCTCTCGAGCCGCTTTCGTTCGGTCAAGTCGCGCATGATGACTTGCATGAGCCCGTCGCCGACGAGCCGTTTGCTGGCTTCGACCGGCACGAACTGCCCGTCTTTTCGGCGCAGCGAGCGTTGCCGCACTTGGGTGCGGGCGCCCACCGGCAAGCGCAACGGGTCGTCGGCCGAGCTGAGCGCCAGCGTCGACAGCCCGCGCAGCTCGTCGCGCGTGTAGCCGAGCAACCGGGCCGCGGCTTCGTTCGCGTCGACCACGGTTTGGGCGGAGTCGACGACGAGCATGGCGTCTGACGCTTCTTCGAACAGGGCCCGAAACCGGCGGGCTTGCCCGAGCTTGGCCCACGCGAAGCCCAAGTCGGCCGACAGCTGCCGCAACAGTTCAATGTCGTCGCGCGCGAAGGCGTTGCGGTCTTGGCTGCGCAGCGTGACGACGGCGACGGTGCGGTGTTGTTGCACCAAGGGCAACAGCGCGACGCTCGCGTAGCCCGCGCGCACGAGCGCCTCGCCGAGCGGGCCCAAGTTCGTCTCGGCGGCCAAGTCGTTGCACACCCAGACCTCGGGGGTGTTGGGCAGCCACGACACCATGATGGTGTCGGTCTCAATGGCGTTCAGGTCGAGTGCGTCGTGCGGGGTACCGGCGTACGAGAGCCGCGTGGCGAGCCCATTGTCGACCAGCGCGACGCTCGCGAAGGGGTAGCCCCCGAACTCGACCATGACCTGGGCGGTGCGGGTGAGCAGTTCTTCGTCGCTCGCCACGTCGACCATGGCGTGGTTCACCGAGAGCAGCACGTTGTACAGACGCTGAAGCCGAAACAGCCGCGAGCCGTCGGCGCGGGCGTGTTCGAGGTCGGCCATGAAGCCGGTGAGCATGACCGGCTCTCCGCGCTCGTCGCGGTGAACGCCGGCCGCGTTGGCCAGACGGCGCACCCGGCCGTCAGACCCCACGAACCGAAACTGCAGCATCATGGGTTGGCCCGTCGCCGCCGCGTTGCGGTATTCGCGGGCGACGCGCTCTCGGTCGTCGGGGTGAATGCGGGCTTGCACTTGCTCGAGCGTCAACCCCTTCTCGACGAAGCGGTCGAACGCGGGCGACAAGGTGAGCTGACGCGTCTTCAGGTTCAGCGACCACCACGCCCAGCCCTCGGGCGCCGAAAATTCAGAATGAGGGTCGTCAGCCATGGGTGGTGCGAGAGCTTGGGGTCGCGTCGCGCTGGTTGCCGATCGCACTGTAGCCTGACCGGTTCAGACGTGAAGTCGACCGCACTGTCACCTGTTTGCGTACCTCGACGCCGCTTTCACCACCCGTGCGCCCCCGCTCAGCCGTGGAGCAACGCCGGAGAAAACTTGGCCGCGTCGCACGACGCCAGTACGTATTCAACGCCGCCGTGTTGGCCGGTGAAGCCCGCGTTGATGCCCGGCCCGTGGAGGTGCCCATAGACGCAGGTGGCGGGCTGCCAGGCCTCGAGCGTCTTCGAGAACGCCGTTTCGATTCGGTTCGAGTACAGCGGAGGGAAATGCACCGCGACGACGCGCGTGAGCGGGGTGGTGGCGGCGGCCTCGAGTCGCTTGGCGTCGTCGATGCTCAGGTGCAACCGCCGGGTCTCTCGCTCGATGTAGTCGGGCTTTTGCACCTCGTCGCCCATTTCACCGCCGGGCATGGGAGGGGCTTCGGGCGCCGTCCACAGGCGAGAACCGGCGATGAGGTAGGGCCCGACGCGCACGGCGCAGTTGTGAATGAAGCCGACGAATGACGAATAGGGCTCGAAGAGGCGGCGGAGTTTGCTGCTCGAGTCTCCCCACCAGAAGTCGTGGTTGCCGCGCAACAGCACCTTCTGGCCCGGCCGTTTGTCGAGCCACTCGAGGTCGCCCAGCACTTCGCTGGGTCGGGTTGCCCACGAAATGTCGCCCGCGACGATGACACAGTCGTCAGCGGTGACGGTGGCGTCCCACGCTTGGCGCAACGGTTCGGGGTGGCCGAGCCAGCCGAAGCGGTCCATGTCTTTGCCTCGGGTCGAGGGGAGGTGGGTGTCTCCAATGGCGAACAGACGCATGCCAGGGCTTCTACCGCTCATTTGCCGCATTCGGGCAACTGCAAGAGTGCCTTCGCGTCTTGCGCGGGTACGACGCGGCGCCGGAGCCGAGGCTTGACGGGCGCGCTGAGTCACGACCAGGGCACCACCACGACCGCTCGACTGACACCCGACATGACCTCTGTTGTTCGCTTCTTTCGTCATTGTGCAAGACTCGCGTGCGATGCACTCCTGCAAGCGCTGCTTGCTGTTGGTCGTGACGCTGTCGGGCATCGCGGCCTTTGGGCAGGTGGCCGACCGGTTCGACGGGCCCCTCGTCATCTCGGGCGGAGGCGTGTGGGACTCGGTGTCGACCGACTCGGCGCTCATTTCGCTCGAGGTGGTGCCCGACGCGGGTCGCGCCGGCGGAGCGCTGCGGCTCATCGATGCCGACATGAACGCGGCGGTCGGTTCGTGGGCACAGCTGTATCGCAACATTTCGGCTTCTCCCGGCCCGACCTTCATTCAGAAGGTGTGGTTTCGCGACCTCACGCGCCCGGCGGCGGGCTCTGGTTCATTCAGCTTGATCGCGGTGCATTCTCAGACCGTGGGCAAAACGATCGCCGAGGTCTGGTGGAACTGGGGCACGCAGCAGCTGACGATGATGTGCTTCAGCCGCAACTCCACGACCTTCAACCCGCCGGGCAGCTCCGCGACCGATGGCGGTTGGCATTTGCTCGAACTCGAGGTCGCCAACATGGGCACGGCGACGACGAGCTGCCAGCTGCGGGTCGACGCCGTCACCATTGCGACGCAGAACAACATCAACTGGTCAGGTGGCAACGTCTTTGGTTCGGCGTTGGTCGGCGAGCTCTATGGCAACGGGGAGTTCGTCGGGAGCTTCGACCTCGATGGATACAGCGAAGCGACCGCCCCCGGCGCGGTTGCGCTGCAATGGGTGGCTCCCGTCAGCCCCGTGGTGAACACGTGTGAGCCGCTGACGCTCAACCTCATCGCCGCCGCCGGCAACAGAGTCGGCCACGCGGTCGACGTGTCGGTACAAGTCGACGTGATCGACGCCGGCTCGTTCGAGCTGTTCAACGACCCGGCCTGCGCCACGCTCGTGAGCTCGCCGTACGTGACCAACGTCTCGGCTGGCGTCGACCAGCTGCTGCTGAGCGTTCGCGCCGCGCAACCCCAGATAGTCACGCTGGTGGCAACCTCGCCCGATCTCTTGCCTGACACGACCTCGCTCGTTTTCCCCCCGAGTGATGCCGGAGCCGATGGTGGGGCTCCGGCCGTCGACGCGGGCATGGGCACCGATGCCGGTGCCTCGAGCGATGCCGGTACTTCGAGTGATGCCGGTACTTCGAGTGATGCCGGTATTTCGAGTGATGCCGGTACTTCGAGTGATGCCGGTACTTCGAGTGATGCCGG
>JBGAIY010000273.1:0-10533 GCA_044225205.1 Myxococcaceae bacterium
GAACTTCGTGCCGCCCATCGTCGCCGAGCGCCGCGACTTCATCGACCCCAAGGTCAACCCGTTCTTCGACCAAGCACGCGCCGCGTTCTTCTTGGCCCGCCGCAAAGGCCGCGTCATCGGCCGCATCGCCGCGGTGGTCGACAGCCGCTACAACCGCTTTCACGACACCCGCGACGGGTTCTTCGGCCTCTTCGAGTCTGAAAACGACCCCGGGGTCGCCGCGGCGTTGTTCGAGCGCGCCTCGACCTGGCTGCGGCACGCCGGCATGCAGCGCCTCATCGGCCCGGTGAACTTGGCCTTTCACCACGACTGCGGCTTGCTCATTGACGGCTTCGACCGCCCCCCGTCGATGATGATGCCCTACAACCCGAAGTACTATGCGCGCTTGGTCGAGGCGAGCGGCTTCGTGAAAATGAAAGACCTGTGGAGCTGGGAGCTGCTCGGCTTGCAGGGGCTGCCCGAGAAAGTCACCCGCTTGGCCGAACGGGTGAAGGCCAGCGGGCAGGTGCGGGTGCGGCGGCTCGACACGAGTCACCCCGAGGCCGACATCGCCCGCATCAAGGCGATTTACGAGACCATGCTCAAACCCGGGTTCGGCTTCGCGCCCATGAGCGACGCCGAGTTCAACGACCTGGTGCACCGGGTGCGGCCCGTCATTTTGCTGCGCCCCGAGCTTTCGTTCATCGCCGAGGTCGACGGAGAAGCGGTCGCCTTCGGCATCACCCTGCCCGACACGAACCTGGCCCTCAAGGCGGCGGGCGGGTACCTGTTTCCCCTTGGGCTCGCGAAGCTGCTTTGGGCGGCGCGCAAAATTGACCGGCTGCGGGTGCTGCTCTTCGGCATCAAAGACGGGTTTCGTCGCCGCGGCATCGACGCGTTGCTCGCGCTGGAGACCTTTCAAGCGGCTCAGCGGCTGGGGTACGCGTCGGGCGAAATGGGCTGGGTGCTCGAAGACGACACGCTCATCAACCGCACGATTCAGGCGACCGGCGCCCGCCGAATCAAGACGTACCGAATTTATGAGAAAATGGTGGCGCCGGCCGGGTGACGCGAACGAACCGCGAACCCCTTGAGACGAGCCGCACCTGGTCGGTTTTGCGTCTACCAATACTTTATTTTTGCTGAGTTTTTGTGCCCGGCGGGCACGCAACTCGGGCCGGGGTCGGGGCGACAACCGATCATGTTCACTCCGAACCTTCGCTTTTCAAACGCCGCCCGGGTCATGGCCCTTCGCGAACGAGAGTCGTTGCCGCCGCTCCGCTTGGGGCCCGACGCCTTCACGCTCAAGCACGACGCGTTTGGGTTTGCGCACGACGGCTTTGGCCGCGACGCGAAGAGCTTGTCGGCTTCGGCCAAGCTCGCCGACTTGGCGTACCAAGAGCCGGCCACCGTCAAAGCAGAGCTCGCCAAGCTGGGGGCCCAAGGGCGCTTCTTCGACTTCAACGACTCTCAAGGCTTCATCGGCCACACGGCCGATTCCATCGTCGTGGGCTTTCGCGGCACCGAGTCGAAAGCCGACATTCGAGAAGACCTGAAGATTGCCCGGGTGGGCCGCGACGGGCTCGATGGCCGGTTTCACAAAGGCTTTTCAGATTCGATCGACAACCTCATGCCGTCGATGTTGCCGCACCTGCGAGAGCTGTTGGCCGAGAAGCGGCGACCGGTGTTGGTCACGGGCCACAGCCTCGGCGGCGCCATGGCGGCCCTGTTCGCGCTCGAGACCGCGGCTCGCGGGGTGACGAAGAACCTTTCGCTGCACACCTTCGGCAGCCCCCGGGCGATGACGTCGGCCGCGGCCGAGCACTTCGACGCGCTGTTGCCGGGGCAGGCCCTGCGTGTGGTTCACAAGTCTGACGCCGTGGCGCGGGTGCCGACCATGTTGTTCGGTTGGCAACACGTGGGCGACGTCGTCTACATCGACCGAAAGAACCAGGTCGTGCCTCCGCGCGAAGCGAACGTGGTTCACCGCTTCGTCGACAACATTGCCCGCCGGGTCGCCGACCTGAAGCCGCTCGCCGGCCCGATCGACCACTTGCTGGGTGGCTACGACCGCACCCTCACGGCGAACGCGCAGCGCGCCAACCCGAACGACTGGTTCTGATCAGCTCAGGGCGCGCCGGTCACCGTAATCATCGGGGTGCGCGTGGCGAGCCGCGGCGCCTCGAGCTGAGCGAGCATCCACTCCGCGACATCGGCGCGTGAAATGGTGGCGCGGCCCACGATGCGCTCGACGACCTTCACCTGACCGGTCGCGGGGCCGTCGGTCAACCCCGACGGCCGGCAAATGCACACGTCGACCTCGCCGCTCGCCAGCATCAGCTTTTCCATCACTTCGAGCTCTTGGTAGGCGTGGCGAATGGCGCTCAGGCTGACGAAGGCCCGAAACGCCGCGGGCACCTTGTCACGAGAATCTCCGACGCCCCCCGCGCTGATGGCCAACAGGCGCTTCACGCCCTGGGCCTGGAGGGCCCGCATCAGCACCGGCGTCGACCGAGACAAGAAGTCGGCCTGCTCGGGCTTGGCCCAGGGGGCAATGCTCTTGAAGCGAAGCCCCAGGGCACTGAAGACCACCGAGCTGCCCCCGAAAGCCTCGCTCAGCACGCGCTCGTCGGTCAATTCGCCCCGAACGACGCGAACCCCCGCGGGGGCCGTGTACGCGGTCGAGCGAACGACCGCCGTCACCTCATGGCCTTTCGCCACGGCGAATTCGACGAGCAAGCGACCGCACCCGCCAGAGGCCCCCACGACGCAGAGTTTCATGCGAACGCCTCTACCACCGCGGCCGACCGTCACCCAGCGCGCGTTGATGCGACCGCCGAAAGCACCCGCCAGCCGGCCCGGAGGCGCTTGCCGAGCTTGCCGGCCAGTTCGGCGTCGGTGGCGAAGAAGAGCCCTTCGACCGACTGGCGCGCGGCCGCCACTTTCCAAAATCGGAGCGCCGAGCGAATGGAGCGACCGCCGACGTACAACCAGCGCTTCGCCGCGACCCGCGCGTACAGCGCGTGGTTCTCCGGGTTCGGGTTGATGCAATAGACCGTGCCCACCGGTTGTGCGCCCAGTTGTGCTCGGGTCGGCGCCTGGGTCACGCGCTTCCACTGCAGGTGGTTCTCGGGGGGCGGCGAGGGCACCTCGAGTGAGCTGGTCGGCGGCTTCGGGGGCCGACGCGTGGCACTCCGTTTTCGAAACGAGCGCGCGGTCTGTTCGACGTAGGCCTCAAGACTCGGCGCCACGTTCGGTCGCTTGGGGTCGTCGTGGCGCCACACCAGCACGCGCCCCGTGTCGACGTCGAGTACGAGGTAGTCGCCGCCCGGGCTTTCGCCGAGGGGAAACCAGCTGTCACGACACGGAGCGCAAATGTCTTCGCGCGGGTCGTTCAAGAATCGGTACGCCGACACCGCCGAAGAGACCGACAACAAGCGCATGTTGTTCTCGGCGTCGAATTCGGCGTCGGCGCGTTGGCCGTCGTGCCAAGCGAACCACTCGCGCAACTCGGGGGGCACTGGCCTTTCAAGTGCGCGGGCGAGCTTCGCCAGCTGGGCGGCCGTGGCCCCGGGTCGCAACGTCTTCACCAAGCGAAGCCCCATTGCCGCTTCGAGCAAGGCGAGGTGTTGGGCGAGCCGGTCGGGCGAATTCAGTCGTTTCATCGCGTGGTTGCGGTGGGTACGGCTTCGAGTGCGGGGCACCCCGCGTCGCCAGCGAAGCCGCCATCGGTCGGAGCGTCAACCACGATGAAGTCAAACCGCACCGGCGGCCCTTGGGGCATGTTGGCCACGCACCGCGCGGTGCCCAAGCCCACGGCCGTCAGTTCAAAAACGCCCGCGTCGAGGTTCGTCGGTACGACTTGAATGACGTTTTCATGGTCGCTCGCGACCGACGCCACGCGAACGGCATAGCCGCCACAGCAGGTGTCGCTGTCGTAGTGGCGAACCTGCACGACCCGGGTCGACCCCAGCGGCAGCGAATGGCTGCACGCCCCGACCAGCTTCACCGCGTCGGGCGGCCCGCACTCGGTGCACGAGAGCACGAACAACATGGCAGTCTGCGTTTCAAGTCATCGCTCCGGTAACAGCGTACAACCGCCGTCGGGGGCTCCGGCATCACTGTTTTCGACGACCGTGAGCGCAAAGCGAACGACCGAGGGCTCGTAGGGTATGCCGATGACGCATTGGGCAATGCCCGGCCCCACCGCCTGGAGGTCGAACCGGCCCGCGTCGAGGTCGGTGACGACGACCTGAACGACGTTCTGGTGGTTACTCACCACCGACGTGACCGGGCCGCCGCGGCCACAGCAGGTGTCGTCGTAGTACTTGAGCTGAACCGACGTGGTCGTGCCGACGGCCAACGGCCCGCAGACGCCCTGCAACCTCGTTACCGCGGGCTCGGCGCACGAAGCCAGGCCCAAGACCGCCAAAGCCGTGTGAAGGTGGCGCATGTGCCATTCAGACCCTTCAGCCGGCTGGGCCGGCTCAGCCCCGGTCGATCTCGCCCATGTGCCCGCTTTGAAAGTCGCGCACGGCCTGCATCAATTCGTCTTCGGTGTTCATGACGAACGGGCCATAGCGGGCCATGGGCTCGCGCAAGGGCCGGCCTCCGAGCAGCAGCAGTTCGGTCGTCGAAGGGGCCGCGGGGTCGACCTCGAGCGACACGGCGTCACCCGGGCCCAGCACGGCCATTTGCCCGTCGCGAACCGCGCGCCCGGCGACCGTGAGCTCACCGCCGAACACGTAAGCGAGCACGTTGAACTCGGTGGGCACGCTCTGGGTGACGCGGGCGCCTTGGGCGAGTGACCAGTGGTGGTACAAAATGGGCGTGCGCGTCTCGATGACGGCCGAAACGCCCAGCGCCTCGCCGGCGATGACGCGCACCGTGGCCTTGCCGTCTTCGGTGACCGCGACGGGTATCTTGTCTTTGGGCACCTCTTGGTACCGGGGCTTCATCATTTTGTCGCGCTTGGGCAGGTTCACCCAAATTTGAAAGCCGTGCATGCGGCCGCCGCGCTGCTGCAGGGTCTTCGACGGCATTTCCGAATGCACGATGCCGGCGCCCGCGGTCATCCACTGCACGTCTCCGGCCGCGATGACGCCTCGGTGGCCAGCGGAGTCTTCGTGTTCGGCTTCGCCTTCGAGAATGTAGCTGACGGTCTCGAAACCGCGGTGAGGGTGATCAGGCGCTCCGACGGCTTCGCCCGGTTGGTAGGTGATGGGCCCCATTTCGTCGATGAGCAAGAACGGGTCGACCTGTTCGATGCCAACCGAAGGCACGGGGCGACGAACGATGAACCCCGCGCCCTCGTGTTGGCGGTGGGCTTGAACGAGACGGGCCACAGAGCGAATTGAACGCGACATGCCCCGTACCATCACCACGCCGAGGGGCGAACACAACTCGAACTGGCCCTTCGACCAGGGTGAAGTTGGTACATTGCGGCGATGAGCGACGAGTCGATTTTCGACACCGTTGAATTCAACGAGCGGTTGTTCTTTCCCGGAGGGAGGGTCACGGCGCCTGACGCCCACACCGTCGACTTCGCCGTGAGCGTGCCGGGGGGCCGGGTGCACGTGCGGGTACACCGATCGCCCGAGGCCAAGTGCCGGCTGTTGTTCTTTCACGGCAACGGCGAAGTGGTGGCCGACTACGACGACGTGGCGCCCCAGTTCGCGCGGGTCGGCGCCGAGCTGTGGGTCTGCGACTACCGCGGGTACGGCGCGAGCGAGGGCCTACCGACGCTTCGCAACTTGCTGAGCGACGCCGTGGCCGTGACCGACGAAGTCGATGCGCCGTTCGTGGTGATGGGCCGCTCGCTGGGCAGCGCGGCGGTGGCCGAATTGGTGGGGCGCCCCGAAACCCAGTCGCTCTTGAGTGGGGCCGTCATCGAAAGCGGCGCCGCCGACCTTCGGGGGCTCATTCGCCGCCGCGGGCTGCCCGTGCCCGAGGTGATCGCTCCCGACGTGCTCGCGGTGTTCGACCCGCTGCCCAAGCTCAAGCGAGCGCAGGTGCCGCTGCTGATCATTCACGGCGGCAACGACACCATCATCGACCCGCGCGAAGCCCAACTGACCTACGACACCGCGGGTTCGGCCCAGAAAACGCTGTGCCTGCTCGAAGGTCACGGCCACAACGACGTGATGCGCGCGCCGCGGTACTGGCAAGCCCTGGGCGAATTCATCGCCGGGCTGCCCTGACCGGGCACCGCCCAAGTGTCGCATCGCAGGCCCCCAAAAGGTCGCCATTTGCGCGCGACGTGCGCGACCCGGTAAGACCAAAACTTCATGGCGAACACGGTCACCCCCGCGAACCCACCTGCCGGCTCCCGAACCCTGTCGCGCGACGCGCTGGCCGAGGTCACGGCCAGCGAAGACGTCGCCGCGACCCCGGCCCCTGCCACGCCGGCCGCGCCCTCGGTGGTGGCCACCCCTCGAGACCACTTCGTGCACGGGGCGGCGTCGCCGCGCGGCGCGACCGCCGCGGCCGCCCGACGTGCGACGGGTGACCTCGTACACGCGTTCAAGCCGTTCAAAGCCACTGTGGCCGGGGTGTCGGGCCGCATCGTGCCGGTCGACATTTCGGCGCACGAAGTCGACCTGACGCTCGACGGTCAGTCGTTGAAGGTCTCGTCGCGGCTCACCTTCACCCAGCACGACGCCGGCATGCCGCTGTTCAACATGTTGCCTTCGGCCACCTCGGTCGAGGTCGACCGCAAACCCTTGCCGGCCGAGCGCTTCGTACGCATCAACATCGGGCCGGGCACGGTGACCGAGCCGACGGTGCTCGAGCAGCCGGCCTACGACCAATTGCCGTTGAGCGACAAGAATGGGTTTCAACCCGGGCGGGCATTGACCGAGCGGCTCGCCACGGGCCAACACGAGCTCCAGACGAGCTACGCGCTGTCGACCGAATCGCTCAAGGCCGACGACCGCGACGAGAGCCTCACCATCGGGCCCAAAGGGCTCGACTTCTTCTGGAGAATGGACGACCGCGACAAGGTGCTGCCGGGCAACCAGGTGCGCGACCCGACCTTCGCGGGGGCGTACCTGCCGAGCAACTACCAGTTCGACCGCATGCCGTTGACGTTGCGGCTGTCGCTGCCGGCCAAGCCCGAGCAACGGGTGCTGACCAACGGTCAACTCGTTTCGAAAGTCGACGCAACGGGGCAGCACTTCGAAGTGAAATTTCCTCCGACGTTTACGGCGTCTGAATACTACTTTCACGTGGTACCCGCGGCCGCGGTGCACGAGAAGACCGGCACCTTCACGTCAATCGACGGTCGCACCATCACCGTCGACACCTACGTCAACCGCTCGGCGATGCCGACCAAGCGACAGAGCGAGCAATTTTTAGGTGAAGGGCAGCGCGTCATCATCGACACGCTCAAAGAAATGGAGCAGCTCTTCGGCCCCTACCCGCATGACACCTTCGTCGGTCACCTTTGGCCGCAGTCACTGCCGCAAGACGGGGGCCTGGGTATGGAATACGCGGGTGCCACCGAGTCGACGCTCGAGGTGCTGCGGCACGAGGTCATTCACAGCTATTTCGGTCGCGCGCTGGCCCCGGCCAACGGCGACGCCGGTTGGCTCGACGAGGCCGTGACGAACTGGCTCGAATACCACCGGCCGACCCGAGACGACTACGCCCCCTGGGCGCACGACTTGGGCGCGAGCGGGCCGCTCGACCAAGCGACCAATGGCGCGGCGTACAACGCGGGTCAAAACCTCATCGAAGACCTCGACGTCGACCTGCGCGTCAAAGGAGAGCCGGGGCTGGGCGTGCTCAACGCCCTGCGCGCGGTGTACACGAAGTACCAGTCGACCCCCATCACCAACGAGGGCTTCGTCGAGACCGTGTTGGCTTCGGCGAAAACACCCGAACAAGCGGCCGCGGTGAAAGCGACGTTCGCCCGTTACGGGTTGCCGAAGCGCTAAAGCCAAGTTCAGCTGATTGGGCTTCGGCGGCCGAAGCCGGGGCAACGGCGGCTCACGGGCACGCGAGCGCGGTACCCGCCGGCAATTTTCGCTCGGTCACGGTGCCGTCGCCGAGTTGACCCTTTTCATTGGCGCCCCAGCACCACAGCGAGCCATTCTTGCGAATGGCGCAGGTGTGTTTCGCGCCGGCCGTCAACAGCATGGCGTCGGGCAGCGCGTCGATGCGTTGGGGGCTCAGCACCGGGTCGGTGGTGCTGGCGTTGTTGCCGATTTCGCTGAACATGTTCGAGCCCCAACACGACACGGCGCCGGCGTTCTCGCGGCTGCAGGTGTGGCTGTGGGGTCCGATGAGCTCGTAGCCGTTGAGGGCGACCTGGGCCACGCCGGTCAGCGTGCCCGCGCGGGCCGGAGTCAGCCCCGCCGAGGTGGTGCCACGCCCGAGTTGACCCAAATTTCGCCCGAAGCACCAGACGCTCCCGTCTCGCTTGACGGCGCAGGTGTGGTGCAGCCCCGCGGAGACGTGCACGACGTCATTCAGCAGCGTCTTGGTCGGCACCCGTTTGGGCCCGGCCGTGGTGCCGTCGCCCAGCTGGCCGACGTTGTTTTCACCCCAGCACCACAGCTGCCCGGTGGGGTCGACCGCGCAGACGTGGGTGAGCCCGGCGCTCACTTCGGTGACGCTCGGCAGCGCGCTCACGTCGACGGCGGTACTCGAAAAGGGGTCGGTTGAACCGGTGCCCAGTTCGCCGAGCTCATTCGTGCCCCAGCACGCCAAGGCGCCCGAGCGTCGAACGATGCAGGTGGTTTCGCCTCCCGCGGTGACGACGGTCGCGTCAGACACGCCGAGGCTCTGCTTGGGGCGAATGCTGACATTCGCGTTGGTGCCGTCGCCCAGCTGCCCCGCCGAATTGAAACCCCAGCACCACACCGTGCCGCCATCGACCACCGCGCAGCTGTGCGAGTCTCCCGTGGCCACGGAAATGGCCTGGTCGACCTTCACTTGCTTCGGAGTCGCTTGGTAAGGCGTCGCGTCGACGTCTGCGCCGATGCCCAATTGGCCCGCGTTGTTGACGCCCCAGCACCACACCGAGCCGTCTGACTTGCGCGCGCAGGTGTGTGACCAGCCGGCGCTCACTTCGGCGACGCACGGCGGGGCGCAACGCTCGCGGCTGCACCGGTCGAGTGCGTCGAAGTCGAAGCAGCCCGTGCAGGCCACCGCCACCAGAACGACCAACTGTTTGATTTTCTTGTCGTCTTGCACGAGGCGGCCGAAGGGTGTCTTGAGGTCATGAGCCAACCGCACTTCACGACGAAACTCACCATGCTGTTGGTGGTCGGGTTCACGCCGGTGGCCTTGGCGGCGAATTGGTTTGTTGGGCCGAATGGTACACCACTGGGCAAGAGCGATGGGTCTGATTGGCAAAACGCGTTCAACGGGTTCGCCGACGTCGCGTGGTCGTCGCTCGCCTGTGGTGACACGGTGTGGGTGGCGGGCGGTCTGTATTCACAAGACCTCGCGCCGGCCAAGAAGTGCACCGAAGCCAACCCGTTGACGATTCGCCGAGCCGTCGCCAGCGCGCCCGAAGCAACCGCGGTGGCCGGGTGGTCGGCGTCGTTCGACAGCACGGTGCACCAGCAACGCGCGACCATTTCGCTCGACGGCGACGTCGACTGGGTCGTCATTTCGGGGCGCACTGGGGCGAACACCAATGGCTGGTGGGTCGACTTCAGCGGCGCGACGTCGGGCACCGGCATCGAGCTGGTCAACGGGGCGTCTGCCGACCACAACACGTTCGAATACCTCGACTTGCAGGGCCCAGGCTACGTCACGTACACCGGCGACGGCCGCGGCATCGACGCGACTCCGTTCTCGACGGCCACCGGCAACATTTTTCGCCACCTCACCGTGTGGAACTGGGAGTCGGCCATTTACCTCGTCGGGGCTGACCAGACGGTGTTCGAATACCTCGACGTCTCGGGCGTCGCGGCGGTGAATTCGGCCACGTTTCACCCCAATGGCCTCTACACCTCGGGGGCCGACGGGCTCACCATTCGCTCCTCACGCTTTCATTCTGACGCCGCGGGCCGCGGCATCGGTGAGGGTATTTTCTGCGAGCAGTCGGGTGGGTGCGCAAACTGGCTGGTGTACGGCAATGTCTTTTCGGGCCTCACGTCGAAGGTCATTCAAATCACCTCGAATGTGTCGAACGCGAAAATCTTCAACAACACGTTCTCGCACTGCACGTACACGCCCATCGAGGTGCGAGCCGACCAAGGCGGGGCGTGCGCCGGTGCCTCGCAAACCGCGAACAACCTCTTTCACGCCAGCAGTGCGCCCGACAGCTGCGGCACGGCCAGCACCAACCTGGCGACCTCGGCCGACGGCGTCTTCGTCGACCTCGCCCACGGCGACTGGCACCCGGTCGACACCGTCGCCGCGGGCTACCCCCGCAACGCCGGCACCGCGCTCGGCACACTGGCGACACACGACCCCGACGGGGTGGCTTACGGCAACGACGGCCAGTGGGACATTGGGGCCTTCGAATACGCGGCTCCTTCGCCGAGGCCCGCCGCACCGATGAACCTTCGTGTCGTTCGATGACGCTTTGGTGATACA
>JBGAIY010000274.1:0-10466 GCA_044225205.1 Myxococcaceae bacterium
ATGCAAATGGCCGACTTCGCGAACCTCGAACGCGAAACGAACGTGTTGTGCGAAGCCGAGCTCACCCTGCCCGACCCGCGGTGGGCCGACCTGCGAAGTCGCATCATGCGGGTGCAAAGCGGAGACGCTCCGCGTGAGGGCCCGCGCTACCAGCTCGACGAACCCACCGCCGTCACCAAGGCCAAAAGCGAAGTCGACGCCGCGCTCACCGCCGCCGACGTGACCGGAGCCTGCGTTGGCGTGCGCCGGTGGCGCACCGCGGTCAGCGACTGGGCCGACCGGTTTCCTCCGGGGCCGCGCATGGTGCGCATGCGCGAAACCGCCGACAACCAAGTGGGCGACTTCTTGACCAGTTGTGGCAAAAGCTCGGTCGACGAAATCAAGCAGCGCTGGGCGGCGTTTCAGCGAAACATCGGCCCTGAATAGGGGCCTCGTTCAGCGAGACGCTTGATATTTGCGGCCGACGCGACATTCGCCGCGCAACGGGCACTTGGCGCAGTTCGCTTTCACGGGCGTGCTGGGGCAGGCCCCGCTCATGCCGTAGTGACAGAGCGCGAAGTCGTAGCGAACCGGGTCGTCGGGGTCGAGCCGGCGCAGCGACCCCGTCAGCTCCTCGGCCATGGCCCACGAAATGGTGCGGTGCTGGGTGAGCCCCAGCCACTGACCGATGCGGCCGATGTGGGTATCGACGGGCATCACCAAGTCGGCCGGTGACACCCGCTTCCACACGCCCAGGTCCATCGCGTCGGGGCCGCGCACCATCCACCTCAGGTAGAGGTTGAGGCGCTTCGCCGCGCCCGCCGCCGCCGACGGCAGCAAGTGGGCGAGCCCGCGCGTCGGCCCCAAGGCGCGCTGCAACTCGGTCAGCGGGGCCGCGTCGCGAATGGTCTTGGTGAAGGCGCCCAGAGACGCCTGCCATGACGGCGTTCTGGTCGACAGAAACGCCGCCTCGAGCGAGCCGTGCCGCCGCAGCGCCCCGCCCATGCCGAGCAGCAGCACGCCCACGTCGGTCGGCACGTTGAACCGGTACACGAACCCTTGCAACATCGACTTCGCTTGGGCGACCGTCAGGCTCGACACGCGCTTCGCCGGTGACGCGCCCAGGTGCCCGAGCAGACCTTCGATTTTCGGTTTGAACAGGTTCGCGCGGCCGTACGCGAGCGCCGTCGACAACAGGCCCACCACTTCGACGTCGCGCGGGTCGCGATACCGATGGGGAAACTCGAGCGGGTCGGCGGCGATGCGTGCTTGCCACGACGAAGGCGCCGTGAACGAATCGAGCAACGGCTTGAGCCGCTGCGCCCGTTCGACCGAGAGCATGAACCGGTTACCTCGACAGCTCGCGAACGAGGTGGCCCAGCTCGGGCAAGATCAACCGCTCGAGCGCCAACTTCACCGCGCGTGGAGACCCCGGCATGGCAAACACCACGCTGCCCTTCACCGTACCCGCCACCGCCCGAGTCAACATGGCCGCCGAGCCAATGTCGTCGAACGAGAGCCGGCGAAACAATTCTCCAAACCCGTCGAGGTGCTTTTCGAACAGGGCGGTCACGGTTTCGACCGTCACGTCGCGGCGCGAGACCCCGGTGCCCCCCGAAATGAGCACCGCGCGGGCACCGAGCGAAGCCGCGCGTTCGAGTTCTTGGCGAATGGCACCGGCGTCGTCGCGAATCACGGTTTGCCCGGCGACCGAATGCCCGGCCCGCTCGACGAGCGTCTTCATCAACGCGCCGCTTTCGTCGGTCTTCGCGTCGCGCGTGTCAGAACAGGTCACCAGGTAGGTCGACACGGTCACCGGCGCGCTCGACCGGTGTTCGTGTGGCACCTCGGCCCCGTGGTGGTGGTGCCCGTGGTCGTGGTGCCCGTGGTCGTGGTCGTGGCCTTCGTGTCCCATGTGACTCCCGGTTATGGCGTTGGGTTGAACCCGATGACAACGACCTGGCCGCCCTCGACCTCGGTCTTGAATGCCGGCTGGTCGTCGCACACCATGGGCGACGTCACGTTCTTGCCGCTGTCGAGGTCGAAACCGACTTCGTGACACGGGCAAATCACCGTGTTGCCCTCCAGCCGCCCGCCCGACAACAGACAGCCGGCGTGGTTGCACCAGTCGTCGAGCGCTTTGATGTGGCCTTTGACGCACGCCACGAGCACGTTGCGCTTGCCGACGGCGTAGCCACGCATTTCGCCCTCTTTCAAATCTGCCGGGCCGAGGGTGATTCGAGATTCTGAACTCATGGCATTGCCAGTCGACGGGTGCGCGTCGGCCTTGGGGTACCCCTCGCTATATGGATATGGTCAGCGGCGATGCAACCGCAAACGGTCGAGAAGAGCCAAGTCGTCAAAGCATTGCGCGACTACGGGTCGTATTTGCAGATCAAGGGCGAGAACTTCTTCAAGACCCGAGCGTACGACGTGGCCGCCGACCGGGTCGCCGGCCTGACCGAAGAGGTGGCCACCCTCGTGGCCGAGAAGCGGCTGAGCGACTTGCCCGGCATCGGCGACTCCATCGCCGCGAAAATTTCTGAGCTCGTCACCACCGGCAAGATCGAGGCGTTCGAAGCCCTCAAGGCCGAATTCCCTCCGAAAATTCTGGAGTTGCTGCAGGTGCCCGACTTGGGCCCCAAAAAAGCCAAGGCCCTGTTCGAACAGCTCGGCGTCGGCAGCATCGACGAGCTCGAAAAGGCGTGCCAGCTGCAGCAGGTGCGCGCCCTCAAGGGTTTCGGCGCCAAGACCGAAGAGAAGCTCTTGCACGGCATTGAACTCGCCCGCCGGTCGATGCAAGCCGGTGGCCGAAAGCTGTTGGGCGACGTGCTGCCCCAGGCCGAATCGCTGCTCGCCTGGGTCAAACAGGCGCCGGGCGTCGTGCGCGCGAGCTTGGGGGGGTCGGTGCGGCGCATGAAAGAAACGGTCGCCGACGTCGACATCATCGCCTCGGCGCCCAGCCCCCAACCGGTCTTTGACCACTTTCTCAAGTTTCCCCAGGTGGCCGAGCTCATCGGGTCGGGTGAATCGAAGTCGAGCGTGCGGCTCAAAGACACCGACCTGCAGGTCGACTTGCGCGTCTTGCCCGACGAAGACTTCGCCTCGGCCCTGCACCACTTCACTGGTTCAAAAGCGCACCACATTCGACTGCGCAGCTTGGCGCTCGAGAAAGGCCTCACCATTTCTGAATGGGGCGTGCACCGAATGGGCGAGCACCCCGCCGAACAGAAAAAGGGCGTGGCCAAGCACGAGACCGCCGCGCAGAAGCTCGTCATTACCGAAGAAAAAGACCTCTACGCGCTGCTCGGCATGCAGTTCGTGCCACCCGAATTGCGCGAAGACACCGGTGAAGTCGAAGCGGCGCTCAAGCACGAGCTGCCCAAAGACCTCATCACCGCCGCCGACATCGTCGGCAACGTGCACATGCACACCACGTGGAGCGACGGCCGCAATTCACTCGAAGAAATGGCCCGGGCCGCCAAGGCGCTGGGGCTGCGCTACGTGACGGTCACCGAACACTCGCAGACCTCGAACTTCGCGGGAGGCCTCAGCCTCGACCGGCTCAAACAGCAGTGGGACGAAATCGACGCGGTCAACGAGAAGGTCACCGGCATCACGCTGCTCAAGGGCATCGAGAGCGACATTCTCGAAGACGGCCGGCTCGACTACGCCGATTCGATTCTCGAAAAGCTCGACGTCGTCATCGGGTCGATTCACCAACGCTACAGCCAAGACGAAGACGCCATGACGAAACGTGTGCTCAACGCCTTCGACAACCCACATTTGCACATCTGGGGGCACCCCACCGGGCGCCTGATCAACAAACGTGAACCGGCCCCCATGCGAATGGAGGAGATTCTCGACAAGGCCGCCAAGAAGGGCATTACCGTCGAAGTCAACGGGTGCCCCGACCGCCTCGATTTGGCCAGCGACTCGGTGCGAAAAGCGCTCGAGCGCGGCATTCGCCTGGTCGTGAGCACCGACGCCCACTCGGTACAAGAACTGTCGGTGCATTTGCCCTTCGCGGTCGCGGTGGCCCGCCGCGGCTGGGCGCGAAAAGGTGACGTGTTGAATACTCGAGACGTCAAGGCCTTCAAGAAAGCGCTCCAGCGAAACTGACTGCCTTTTCTCACCCTGACCCGGCCCAAGCCCGCTACAGTTGAGCGCATCGTCGCATGTCGAACTCGGTCGGAGACCCAATCGTCGGAACCACCCTCGGGTCGTTTCGAATTGTGCGCATCATCGGCCGCGGCGGCATGGGCACCGTGTATCTCGGTGAGCACACCGTCATCGGCAGCCGGGTGGCGATCAAGGTTTTGCAAGAGCGGCTCGCGACCGACGAAGGCTTGGTCGCCCGGTTTTATGCCGAAGCCCGTGCGGTGAACCTGGTCGGCCACGAAAACATCGTCAACATCTTCGACATGAACGTGGTGCCGCCGCACCGCTACTTCTTGGTCATGGAGTACCTCGAGGGCAAGCCGCTCAACGCGCTGCTCACCGCGCCGGTCGCCCACACGGTCGCCATACCCATTTTGACGCAGGTGTGTGACGCGCTGCAGGCGGCGCACGACGCGAACATCATTCACCGCGACCTCAAGCCCGAGAACATTTTTCTCATCAAGCGAGGCAAGAACGAGCGCTTCGTCAAAGTGCTCGACTTCGGGTTGGCGAAGCTGCTCGACACCGACCGGGTCGACCAGGCCACGGCGGCGGGTCTCATCGTCGGTACCCCCGAGTTCATGTCACCCGAGCAGGCCAATTCGACGCCGGTCGACGGCCGGGCCGACATTTACGCTCTGGGTTGCATCGCCTGGCTGCTCGCCACCGCGAGGCTGCCCTTTCCCCAGCGAGGGTTGACCGACTTGTTGGTGGCCCACCGGCAGCTGATGCCCGAGCCGCCGCACCAAGTGAACCCGACGGTGCCCCGCGCGTGGTCTGACGTGATCATGAAAGCCATGGCGAAGAAACCGGCCGACCGGTTTCAAACCGCCGCCGAGTTCGGTGCCGCGCTCGAGGCCGCGCTCCAGCCCACGACCTCGCAACCCACCATGGTCACCCGCCAGCCCACGGTGATTCCTCCGATGCCGTCGGCGAACTTGGGCGGCCCCGGCCCCGGCCCCCAAGCGGGCGCCGCCGTCGTCGCCCCGGCCCCACGAAAAGCGCCCCCGCCGCCGGGCGCCCCCGGTTCGGCCGTACCGCCCAAGCCCGCGCCCCGCTTGGCGGCGAAATTCGAAGCCGTGCTCTCGGGGCTCGACGGCACGGCGCTCGGGGCGTTCGCCTGCGAAGACATTTCGAAAGGCGGCATGTTTTTGTGCACCGACCGCCCCATGCCACCCGTCTTTTCTCGGGTGAAGGTCAGCATACCGTCGGCCAACAACCTGGGCCTGTTGGCCGAAGTCGTTCGCCACGTGCCACCCGACCAAGCGAAGGCCTGGGGCATGTCGCCGGGGTTCGGGGTGCAATTTCTCGAACTCACGCCGCCCTTGCGCGAAGCCATTGCCCGCCTGATGCAGGGCCTGCCACCCACGGCGCCGCCGCCCGTCGCCCCCGTGCCGCCGCCGCCGACCGCTTCCATGGCGTCGAACATTCAGCTCGAACTGGTGCTCGACCGCTACCGCGACCTGGTGAAGGGCGACCACTACGTCATGCTCGGGGCCACACCCGACGCCGACTTCAACGACCTCAAGGCCAAAGGCCGCGACGCGCTCAAAGACCTCGAGAACCTGAAGGGCACCAAGTTGAGCGACGCGCAGCGAGCCCAAGTCGACGCCGCCGTCGCACGCGTCAAGGCCGCCATCGACGTGCTGACCCAGCCGCTGTCGCGCGCCGAGTTCGACGCCAACCGAAACAACCCCCGGGGCATCGCCCGGTGCATCGCCGCTGGGCTCGCCGTGGCCGACCTCGACCGGTTGCGCGCCGCGTACCTCGCCGCCCACCCTGGCGTCGGCGGCTCGGCCCACGTGAAGTTGCTCGCCTCGAAAGGCTACGAAGCCAAAGGTCAGTGGAAAGACGCACTCGACGCGAGTGACGCGGCGCTGCAAATCGACCCGCTCAACCTGCAGCTGCATCAACGGTCGACCGCGCTCGCGAAGCGGGTCAAGGAGACCGCCAAGCCGTGAAGAGCTACCTCATTTCTGCGCTGGCGGTTCGGTTTGGGGCGCAGGGGCGTGAGGTGTTTCTCGAGCAGCACCAGCACCACTGGCTCGTCTGGGAAGCCGGCGCGTGGAAACCGCCCATGAAGAACACGGTGAGCATTTCGCGCGAAGCCGTTCGGGCGCAGGCCCAGCGCGCGGGTGAGTCGCTCGCCATCGCCCTCGAGCCAAACGACGGGCTCAAGCTCGGGCGCGCCCCCGAGTCTGACTTGGTGATCAACGACGGCACCTTGTCAGGCCACCATTTGACCTTTCGCCAACTCCCGTCGCTGGAGTGGACCGTCGAAGACGCCCATTCGAAAAACGGCACCCGGCTCGACGGCGATTCGCTCGCCCCGGGGGCCCCGGTGCTGCTGAGAGACGGCACGCGCATCGACGCGGCCCACGTCTCGCTCACGTTCTACACCGCCGAGGGCATTCTTCGGCGGCTCAAAGCGTCGGTCGCGTCGCCCGAGCCGTGAAACTCGAAGCTGCCCCTGCCTGGTTGCCGAAGCGGGCGGTCGCCGAAGTGGTGACGCTGTGGGCGGTGTGTTTCGGCGCCATCGTCGTGACCTACCTGACGCTGACCGACTGGGCCAAGCTCGTCGCGACCGTCGGCTTCTTGTACTTGCCCCAGTTCGCGACCCGCCCGCGCGGAGAAGACTACCGAGAATACGGCTTGTCGCTGCGAACCTGGCGCAATGACCTCCGGGTGTTCGCGCTCGTCGCGGGTGTCGTGTTCCCCCTCTTCGTGGGGGGGTATGTCGCGTTCGTTTCGGCGTTTCACTTGCTGCCGGCCGACTGGGTGCACGTCTTGACCCCGTACCTCAAGCCGCCGAGCTTCGCGTTTCGGCTGCCCGACCGGTTCGGAGAATGGGTCATCGACCAGCTCTTCGTGGTGGCCCTGCCCGAAGAATATTTCTACCGGGGGTACATGCAAACCCGGCTCACCGACGCCTGGCCCGAAGGCCGGGTGTTCTTCGGGGTGCGTCTCGGCAAGGCGTTTTGGCTGACGGCGTTGCTCTTTGCTTTGGGGCACCTGGCCATTTTTCAGGTGTGGCGCTTGGGCGTTTTTTTTCCCGCGTTGCTGTTCGGGTGGCTGCGCGAAAAAACGAACTCGATTCTCGCCGCCACGCTCTTGCACGCCTGTTCGAACTTGCTGGTGCAGGTGCTCGACGCGAGCTTCTTCGGCGGCTGACGCGGACTTGGGCCCCGCCGCCGCCCCTACAACGTCTGAACCTGCAAGCGGCGGTCGATGGCCACCGCGCCGCCCTCGGTCACCGCGACCCACGAATCGGCCCGAACCGGGTTGGTGGCGAGCACCACCGACTTGCGCCGCCGGTGGTCTCTCACCAACGGCTCGGTGTCTTTCGAGTCGGCCCCGAGCTCGTGCCGCGCACACGTGGGCTCGCCCTCGAGCAATGAGTAGTAGAGCGGTTGGTTGCCGCGCCTCGCTCCGACCAACACCCGGCCATTCGTCGCCACCATGGCCAAGTGCGACTTCTCGGTACCACCGACGCTGCCCGAAGCCTGCTCGACGAGCCGCCCAGTGCGCGAGAGCACCTGCGCGGCGATGGGCGCCTCGAGGTGAACGTCTTCCATTCGGCCGAGACCCCGCAGCTCGCTCAAGAACGTGGCGAACACCGCTTCGCTCAGCGACGTGCCGCGCACCGAACGCTGCAAAAACTCAGGCAACTGGCCCATGAGCCGCTCGCGCACCCGCTCGGGCTGGTCGACCGAGCCGACGTGGGCGAAGAGCCACTGCCGAAACCGAAACGGTTGTGACGAGTCGTCGACCGACTGCCCCACCGAGAGCCGGGTGGCCGCCAAAATCACCGAGTCAGAATCGGGCGCCTCCCACAGGTCGGTGTGAGGCACACCTACACCCAAGCTCCGTTGCAGTACGACGGTATCGGCATAGGCGCCCACCCCCACCACGAGGTCATTGGCGTCGAGTTCGACCTGCGGGCGCACCCGGTCGAGCTCGCAGCGAACGAGCGAAGCGTCAGAGGTTGAAATGGCGACGAATCGGGGCATGGCTTTTTCTTTGACTCATTCTTGACCGGCCATCTCACAACACGCCAGTCGGGCTGCGCTTCCCCAGGCCAAACCCGTGAAAACGGGCTAGATTTGAGCTTATGGGTGACATCGCAGTCGGCATCGACCTCGGTACCTCCTACTCATGCGTGTCGGTGGTTCTGGACGGGAAACCTACCGTCATTCCCAATGAGTGGGGCGAGCTCACGCACGCCTCGGTCGTCTCGTTTCTCGAAGACGGCTCGGTGCTCGTGGGCAACTCGGCGAAGAAGAACATCATCACCAACGCCGAGAACACCGTCTATTCGGCGAAGCGCCTCATCGGCCGCTTCTTCTTTTCTGACGAAGTGAAGAAGGCGCAGTCGGTGATGCCGTACAAAATCGTCGAAGGGCAAAACAATTCGGTGCGCATCGACGTGCGCGGCAAGAGCTACTCGTTGCCCGAAATTTCGGCGTTGGTGCTCAAAGAAATGAAGGCCATTGCCGAGGGCTACCTCGGCCAACCGGTGAAGAAGGCCGTCGTCACCGTGCCCGCGTACTTCAACGACAACCAGCGCCAAGCGACGAAAGACGCGGGCCGCATTGCCGGCCTTGAAATTCTGCGCATTCTCAACGAGCCCACCGCGGCGGCGCTCGCGTTCGGCTTCGGCCAAGACCTCAACCAGCGGGTCGTCGTGTACGACCTCGGCGGTGGCACGTTCGACGTGTCGATTCTCGAAATCGGCAAAGACGTGTTCGAAGTCTTGTCGACCGCTGGCGACACGTACCTCGGCGGAGACGACTTCGACGACCGCATCATGAATTGGCTGGCTGAAGACTTCTTGCAGCGAACCCGGCTCGACCTGCGTCAAAACAAGTACTGCCTGCAAATGCTCAAAGAAGCGGCCGAACGCGCGAAAATCGACGTCGGCACGTCAGGCGTGGCGACGATTCACTGCCCGGGCATTTGCCAAGACGCCAACGGCGCGGTGCTCGACTTGACCCAAACGCTGACCCAAGACGCCTTCAACCGCATGGTGATGGACCTCGTGCAGCGCACCTTCAAGGTGTGCGACGAAGCCTTGCAGAGCGCGCGCATGACGGCCGCCGACGTCGACGCCGTCATTCTCGTCGGAGGCCCGACGCGCCTGCCCATCATTCGAAATTCGGTGAAGCACTACTTTCAACGCGAACCCCGCGAAGGCGTCGACCCCGACCAGGTCGTCTCGCTCGGCGCGGCCCTGCAAGGCTTCGCCCTCGTCGACCAAAAGACCGAGACGTTCTTGGTCGACGTGACGCCGCTGTCGCTGCGAATCGGCACGGTGGGCGGCTACACCGAAAAGATCATCGACAAGAACACGCCCATACCCATTGAAAAGTCGAAGACCTTCACCACCAGCCGCGACGGCCAAGACAAGGTGAAAATTCGCGTTTACCAAGGGGAGTCGAACCGGGCCGACGACTGCGAAATGTTGGGCGAGTTCGAATTTTCGGGCTTTCGCATTGGTTACCGCGGCGAAGTGAAAATCGACGTGACGTTCGAAATCGACTCCAACGGCATCGTCAACGTGTCGGCCACCGACCAAGAAACGGGCCAGCGCACGTCGACCACCATCAGCCTGTCGTCAGGCCTCAGCGAAGGAGACATTCAGAAGTCGATGGCAGACAACCAATCGGTCACCCTCGCGAATCACCGCGACCTCCCCGCAACGGCACGCTGACCATGGCGAATTCACCCGACAATTCTGGCAAGCCACCGGCGCCTCCGCCCGGAGTGCCACGAATTTCGCCGGCCACGCCGTCGGGCCCAGCGGGGGCTCCACTCCCGCAGGTCACCGCCGCTCCGGTCGCCCGCCCGCCGGCGCCTCCCGCCGGGCCCAAGATCACCGCCCCGGGAGCACCGCCAGCGCCCGCTCCCCCGAGCCAACCGGTGGCCGCGGCGCCTCGAGCGCCGGCCCCGCCAGCCGCGCCCCGGGCTCCGACGGTGAGTGGGGGCGTCCCTCGACCACCGGGCGCGCCGGGCGCCGCGCCCAAGGGGCCCACGCCCGTCGCCGTCGCTCCCGCGTCACGGGCCATTGCTCCGGCACCGGCCATACCCACCATTGCCCCGGTGGCCGCCCCCCCGAAAATCGAAGCGGCCACCCAGCCGGCGGCGGCGCTGCCCATCATTGCCCAGTTGCAGGCGCAGGCCGCGACCAACGCCCCGGCCGCCGCCGCGCGGCCTCCGGCGGCCGGTGTACCGAGGCCCCCCGGCGCGCCCGGTGGAGTACCCCGGCCCGCCGGCGCACCAGGCGCCGTACCGAGACCTCCGGGGGCACCACCCGCCGTGGCGCGGCC
>JBGAIY010000275.1:0-10548 GCA_044225205.1 Myxococcaceae bacterium
TCACCGTCAGCCGCCCGCCGACGTCGGCCTGCGCCATGCCGAGCGCGCTCCGTTCGAGCAAGACGCTCCCGAGCGGCGGCGGCCAGGCCCCACGCTCGGGCCGAAAAGTGTTGAGCGCCAACGTTTCGAACGCGTCGGGCACGAAGAGCAACAGGGGGCGGTGGTCGTGCCCCACCTGCACCCGCGCCAGCGCCACTTCGCGCGCGTCGGCCACTCGAACCGCGGGGTCGGCTCGGGCCAGCCCCAGCACCCGTGCGTCGACGCCGCCTTCGAATTCGAGCGTCGCCTCGGCGGGGTGGGTGCCGAGGTAATTGACGGCGATTTCGCGGTCGAGCACGCCCCAGGCGCCGAGCACCGCGCCGACCCCCGCGAGGCTCACCGTGATGGCGGTCACCATGAGCGCGAGGCGGCCGCGTTCGGCCCGCGCGTCTGACACGAGCTTGCGCCAGCGGCTATCCATGGGCCAACTCCAGGGCTCTCAGCGTCTTCACCCCCACGACCTGGCCGTCGGCCAAGCCCACCACCTGGTCGACCCGGTTCTCCACCTCGCGCTCGTGGGTCACCATGAGCACCGTGCGGCCTCGGCGGGCCAAGTCTCTGAGCAAGTCGGTGACCAGGTTCGAGCTTTCGACGTCGAGGTTGCCCGTCGGTTCGTCTGCCACGATGAGCGGCGGGTCGTTCGCCAACGCCCGGGCAATGGCGGCCCGCTGCTGCTGCCCGCCCGACAGCGCCGTCGGCACCTTGTCGGCTTGGTCGGCGATGCCCACCTGAGCCAGCAAACCGAGCGCTTTCGTTCTGGCCGCCTCGCCACGCGCGGTGCCACACAGGTTCATCGGCAACATCACGTTCTCGGCCACCGTCAGCGTCGGCAAGAGCTGAAAGAACTGAAAGACGACCCCCACGTTGCGCCCGCGCCATTGGGCCAACGCACTCTCACTCAATTCGTTCACCTTCACGCCACCCACCCGAACCGAGCCGCTCGTGGCACGGTCGAGCCCGGCGATGACGTTGACCAGCGTCGACTTGCCGCTGCCCGAGCGCCCGACGACCGCCACGAAGGCACCTCTCGGCAACCGCAACGTCACGTTGTTCACGGCGCGCACGGCCCCCGCCGGCGTCGTGAAGACTTTGCTCACGTCGAGCAGTTCAATGAGGTGGTCAGCTTGCTTTGAAATGGACATGCTGTCTAAGTACCGCAGCGAGCCCCCACCGCACCGACAGCGAACGTCGGCTGTCTTGAACCAGACATTCGGCCTCGACTGTCTTGAAAAGGCCGCCCTTGGAGAGCCGCCCGTGCCCACCGCCCCCACCGACCGACGCGTTCGCAAGACGCGAAAACACCTGCGCGACGCCCTGGTGTCGCTCATTCTCGAACACGGGTGGGACGACGTGAGCGTCATCGACGTGTGCGAGCGTGCCGACGTCGGCCGCTCGACGTTCTATTTGCACTTCGCCGACAAAGAAGACCTGTTGCTGAGCGGGTTCGACGAACTGCACGAAGCCCTGCATGCGACCCACGTCAAGGCGGTGGGCGCGTTTGCGTTCGTCGAACCGCTCATCGACCACGCGCGCGAAAACGCTCGGCTCATGCGCGCCGTCGTCGGCCGAAAGAGCGGCCAAGCCGTTCAGCGCCGCTTTCGCGACGTCGTCAACCGGTTGGTGAACCTCGAACTCGAGGCCTTGAACGTGCCCGCCGCGGTGCGCGGCGCGGTGCTCCGCTTCGTGGGTGGGGGCTTGGTCGAGCTGCTCTTGCATTGGCTCGAGAACCCCAAGACCGGTGGGGCGAAGACGCTGTCGGCCCAGTTTCGAACGCTCGCCGACGCGGTGATCGCCAGCGCCCGTCGCCCCTGATTTCTAAAAAAACGATGTAAAAACAATGAGTTGATGGCGGCAACTCTGGCGCTGGGTGGGCGATAACCTCCCATGGCGATCAACGGCACCACCCCTCGTTCTTCGGTTCAAGCGGCCCGCGCGGCCGAGCTTCGCCTGCGCGAAACCACGGAGCGACTCAAGGCCGACGAGCCGGCGGCGAAGGCCGCGTGCGACGCCGTCTCCGGTTGGGAACAGGCGGCGTTTTGGTCGACCTCCCCGAGCGAACAGCGTTGCAGCGACCTGACGACCCGCGTCGCGAATGAGCGTCGGGCGCTGCCTGGGTTGCAAAGCTCGTTTGAAGCCGCGCGCTCCAGCGCGGTCGACGCCGTCATTGGGCAAACGAACGACCCCAAGCTCACCGCGCTCCGTGCCAAACAGCAGGGCCTGACCAAGCTCCTGGAGACGCTCGGCGCCATTGGCGCCAACGTTTCTGACGTCGGCCAATCGAACATCGTGCTCTCGGGCAGCTCGGTTCGTGGCACGCCCGGCAACACCGACGCGGTCGCGGTTTCCGGAGGCGCGACCGCCGTCATCGCTTTGCTCGGCGCCATTGCCGACCGCAAGAAGGTCGTCGCGAACGCGGTGGCCTTCAATGAGCAAGCCCGCGGCGTCTCGGCGGCCCGGTTCAAAGACACGTCGAGTTCGTCGGCCGTGACCGCCGAATTGCCGGCCATGTACAAAGCGGTCGGCGCCGAGCTCAAGGCCACGAATGACGGGTTGCTGTCGGCCGCCGAAGCCGCGTTCGACCGCTGAAACCCATTGGGTGTCACGGCGCGACCAGCCGCGCCTATTCAGGCCAATGCCATCGAATTGGTCACGAATTCAATTGCTTGCGGTGTGGTGTTGCCTGGCGTGGGCCTGCGCCACCGCCGCGCCGACCCGAGCCACCGCCGTTGACCCCTCGAGCCCTTCGGCCCCCGAGGGGCAGACGCCCTTCACCAGCCACGCTTTCGACGAACCGACGCCGAGCGCCGCCGCACCGCCCGACGCCAAGCCCGTTGCCGTCTATGCCTGCCCCATGCACCCTGAGGTGCGTGACGGCCAGCCGTCGCGTTGCCCGAAGTGCGGCATGACGTTGGTGCCGGTGCCATGAGTCGCTCGGTCGCGTTCGTCGCGCTCGTCGCTACGGGCTGTGCGAGCATCGCGCCCCAACGGGGTCACGACGAAGTGGCCAAGCTCGTGCGCGACCGTACCGGCGAGTCAACCGGGTGGGAACAGGGGCCCGCTGCCGACGAC
Organism: Myxococcaceae bacterium; assembly: GCA_044225205.1. Lineage (GTDB taxonomy): Bacteria > Myxococcota > Myxococcia > Myxococcales > Myxococcaceae > JAEUJT01. The sequence continues at coordinate 3,109 of JBGAIY010000275.1, forward strand.
GCCACCCACCAGCGCGTGACCGAGTTGCTGCAGGGGGGCCTCGACCCCCGCCGGGCCGTCGCCATTGCCCTGCTGCACAACCCCAGGTTGCTCGCCACTTACGAAGAGCTCGGCATTTCGCAAGCCGACCTGGTGCAAGCGGGGTTGCTCAAGAACCCGTCTTTCAGCGTGGCGGCGGGTTGGCCGGTCTCGGGAGGCCGAATCGTCGAGCAGCAGTTTTCGCTCGTTCAAGACTTTCTCGACCTGTTCGTGTTGCCGCTGCGGCGTGACTTGGCGGCCGAACAATTCGCCGGCGACGTCGCTCGCGTCGCGCACGAAGCGTACGCGGTGGCGACCGAGACGCTCGCCGCCTTCATCACCTGCCAAGCCGCGGCGAAGAACGTCGAGCTGCGCACGACGTTGCTCGAAGCCCAGGTGGCGAGTCTGACCCTCGCTGAACGTCAATTCGAAGCGGGCAACATCACCGAGCTCGCCCTGACGACCGAGCGCGCCGTCGCCGCGCAGGCCCGGCTCGACGTCTCGGTGGCCGAACAGGCGCTCTTCGCCAGCCGAGAAGCCGTCAACCGCGCGCTCGGCCTGTTCGGGCCCCAGACCGACTGGGGGCTTCGCGCCGAACTGAGCGACCTGCCCGAAGCCGACCCCTCGCTCGAACACCTCGAGACGCTGGCCATGCACCAGCGCCTCGATGTCGCGGCGGCTCGCCGCCAAGTGCGCGTGTTCGAGCAGCATCGGTGTTGACCTGGCACTGGGTCAGGGCGCTCGAAGTGGGCATCGACACCAAGACCCAGGTGGACGCGCGCATCGACCTCGCTCGACATCGGCGCGCTGTTCGACCAGCGCCAAGCGGCGGTGGCCAAGCTCGGCCTGGGCCAGGCGGCCCGGCGCGTGACGCTGCGGTCGACGCGCGCTCTGAAGTGCGGGTGGCGGCCGTCGGGCTCACCGCCGCTCGCCAGCGAGCCCACCACGTGCGCACCCAGGTGCTGCCGCTTCGCCAGCGGGCGTTCGAATTGACCCAGCAGCAATACAACGCCATGCAAGTGGGGCTGGCGGGCCTCGTCATCGCTCGGCAACAACACCTCGACGCGTTGAACACCGCGCTCGACGCGCTCAAAGACTATTGGCTCGCCCGGGTGCGCCTCGGCGCGGCCGTCGGCACCGATTTCACGCTCCTTACGAAAGGCTCCCCATGACGGGCCCCCACCAACGCTCTGGTCTCAATCGCCGTGAATTGCTCGAAACCGGGTTGGGCGCGTTGGCCGTACTCGGCGCACCAGGCGTGGCCGTCGCGGCGGCGCCACCCGCCCCCCTCGACACCGGAGGCCAGACGCCCGTCACCGTGCCGAACGGCGCCAAGGTGCCGTGGCGCTTGGTGAATGGCGTCAAGGTCTCGCACCTGGTCGTTCACGAGTTCGAGCACGAATTCGCCACCGGGCTCAAGGCGCTGGTGTGGGGGTACAACGGCTCGGTCAATGGGCCCGTGTTCGAGTGGGTCGAAGGCGATCGCGTTCGCGTGTACGTGACGAACCGCCTCACCGCGCCCACCACGGTGCACTGGCACGGCCTGCTCTTGCCCAACGGCATGGACGGCGTGGGCGGCTTGACCCAGAAGGCCATTTTGCCGGGAGAAACGTACCGCTACGAGTTCACGCTCAAGCAGCACGGCACCCACATGTTTCACTCGCACCACGACGAGATGACCCAAATGGCCATGGGGCTGACCGGGCTCATCGTCATTCACCCGAAGGCGCCACGGCCTCGGGTCGACCGTGACTTCGCGTTGATGTTGCACGAGTGGCGCATCGACGTCGGCGCTCGGCGGCCCAACCCGAACGAGATGACCGACTTCAACGTGCTCACCATCAACGGCAAGGTGTTTCCTTCCACGGCGCCGTTGGTGGTTCAACGGGGCCAGCGGGTGCGCCTGCGAATCGGCAACCTCAGCGCGATGGACCACCACCCCATTCATTTGCACGGCTACACCTTTCGCATCACTGAGACGAACGGCGGCGTCATACCCGCCGCGGCGCAGTGGCCCGAGACGACCGTGTTGGTGCCCGTCGGTACGACGCGCACCGTCGAATTCACCGCCGACGCGCCGGGTGACTGGGCGTTGCACTGCCACATGACCCACCACGTGATGAACCAAATGGGCCACGCGTTTCCCAACATGATTGGGGTGAAACCCCAAGACCTCGACGAGCGCGCGCGGCGCGTGCTGCCCGGCTACATGACCATGGGCCAAGACGGCATGGCCGACATGAGCGACATGGGCATGAAAGTGCCCGACAACAGCATCGCCATGGTCGGCGGGCGCGGCAAACACGACGTCATCACCATGGGCGGCATGTTCACCGTGCTCAAGGTTCGAGAACACGTCAGCGGCGACCAAGACCCGGGTTGGTACGAGCCGCCGCCCGGCACCACGGCGGTGACGGCCACCGCGAGCGAGCTGACGAGCGACGGCATCGACCCGAACCGGGCGGTGTGAGGCTCACACCGAGGTCTCCTGTGTCGGCCATTGGTCGACCTCGCTCACCCGCACCGTTCGCGACTCCAGCCCGCGCCCCGGGCCCCCGAATTCGTTTCGGCCGCTTCAAAAAAAGCCGGCTGACGCTCCACCCAAGCCCCGTCACTTCATTTTTCGGGGTTTGCCATGCACCGTGTCGGCCGGCTTTCGTCGTGGGTCGTGTTTCTTTCGGCAGTTTTGCTGGCGGGCTGCACCGCCGAGAGTCGCGCCCTGCAGCTCCGCACGAGCATGCGCGCGAACGCCGACGAATGGCGCGAACTGTGGGCCCGCGCCGTTCAGAATGGGCCCGCCGGTCGCGAGAACCGGCTGCGTTTGTGCGACGAACGCCTCCGTCACCCGGGGCGCTTCGAAGGCCAGGTCAGCCGCGAAGAAATGGAGGCCAGCTGCCACGCCGACGCCCAGGCGCTCGACGCCGACCCGCGCGCGAGCACCGACGAATTGCAGTTCGGGCAAAGGTGGGCCGCCCAGGCCATGAACGACGCTCGCTTGGCCGACGCGCTCGCGTGCCGGCAAGCGCAGGCCCAGCCTGGGCTCGCTTCAGCCCAACTCGCGTGTGCCGACATTCACCGCCGCGACGGGCAATGGGCGCAGGCCGTGCCGTTCTTGCGCGCGGCGTTCGAGGCCGGCTCAGCTGAAGAACGGTGCGAAGTCGTTCATCGCATTGACCAATTCAGCAAGAGCCCCGCGGCCGACGTGAACGGGTTTTCGACCGAGGTCGTGCAACGGTGTCGCGGTGGCAGCCCCGCGGTCGCTCCCAATGCGACTCGCGTCGCGTCGCCCGCCACTCGCGCTCCGGTGGTGGCTGCCGAACCAGCGTCGCCACCGACGGCACGAGCGGCCCCCCCAGAGACCGAACTCCCCGGCGAGGCCATGGGGTCGGGCCTGCAGTTGGTCGGGCTGGTCGGCGGCGGCTCGAGCGGGGGCTTTCTCGGAGTCGAAGTCGGCTACGGCACGCCGGGCTATTCAGTCGGGTTTATTCCCACGATTGGCTTTGGCGCCGCCAGCGCCGGAGGAGTGACTGCCGCCGTCGCCGTGGTGGGCCTCGACGCTTCGCTCCGGGTGTATTTCAGCGAACGAACCCCGAATGCGCTCACCGGTTTCTTTCACCCCGACGTCTTCGTCGGGGCGGCCGGCGGCACCGCGGGAGACTTCAGCGTCGCCACCGCGTCACTCTCGCTGGGCGCCGCCCTCGGGGCCGAGTACCTCTTCAACCCACGCGTCGGCGTGACGATCGAGGGCGGCCTCAGGCTCGTCGCGGCGCCGGTGCTTGGTTTCGGCACCTTCGGCGCGGTCGGCTTGGTGCTTCACCGATGACCCGAAGTACAGGTCTTCACGGAGCGGTCAACGCGTTCGTCACTCGTTGCAGCGCCCTCCACAGTGATTCGGCGCGCAGGGGCTGTGAACCAAGCCAGTCACTCGTCGCTTCGACGGCATCGTCGGTGACGGTGAAGCGCTGACACTCGGCGCGCACCGAGTCGACGACGCGTTGCACGTGGTCTGGCCACGGTGGGGCTCGGGCAGCGTCGCGCCGAAGGGCCCTCGCGTACGCAACCCAGACCTCGCCTTCACAGCGGTGAATCAGTTCGACCCGCCCGCCGCGGGAGTCGACCTCGCGAATCGACACGGTGCCGACCTCGAAGCGGCCCCCGAAATGTCGCGCTGCGGCCGCCCACGTGGTGGCGCGGTCGGCCAAGGCCACGGGCGCGGGTATGCGTTCGATCGCCTCGGCGAGGGCACGCGCGGTCGGTAAGGTCGTCGCGATGAAAGCGTTGAGCGCGTGCTCGCTCGACGGGTCGCCCCCGCTGACGAGCTCGGCCCCCCCATCGTGCAGCCCCACGTGCTCGAAGCACAGCAGCTGCCCGACGACTTGGTCTGACATCAGCGCCGAGAGTTGCGTGTCGTCGCGGGCGCAGACGCGAAAGCGACCGTCGAATTCGGCGTGCCCGACCGAAGTCACTCGCCCCTCGGCCGACCGCAGCACGTCGAGCCACCGGCGCTCGGCGACGTGCACGTCGAGGCCCTGCGAGGGCCAGGTCAACTTCGCCAGCAACGTACGCCGCCCGTCACGAACGCCCGCGGTGACCTGAACCGAGACGCGCCCCGCCGCCGTCGTCAACCGCGGGGGGTCAGGTTCAAAGGTGAGCGAATGCGCACCGGCGACTTCTCGCCAAATGCGCGTTTGGCGCTCGTTGCCGACGAGGGGTATTCGCGGCGGCGTCGGCCCATGGGGCGCGGCAGGGCCCTTCGGGCGGGCGAGCACGACGATCGGCATCGACTCGACCGGGTCGATGCCGAAGCGAATGACCGCCCGGGCCTCGAGCCTCCACTGCCGGTCGGTCAGCTGGCCGCGAAAAGTCGGCGTGAGCGAAGGCGCGAGTCGAAAGTCGAATGGGTACGGCAGGCCGTCGACCGGAGCCGGCTCCGACAACAGCGGGTACGAAGCGGCGACCACTTCGCCTCGCTCCGACGAGGCGTCGCACTCGACCCCCAGCAGGTGCACCTCGAGCCTCGCGACCCGGTGGTGTCGGGCGTTCTCAACGGCCACCGCCCCGCGCAAGACGTCGCCTGCACAGACTTGGTCGCTGGCGACGGCCAATTCGAGCTTGAGTTCGGTGCTGCCGTCGTCGACCAGCTCGGTCGCCGTTCGCTTTGGGCGCGGGGCGGGGGCGTGGTCGGCCGCGGCGGCCCCGACGTGGAGCTCGATGTCTTCTCGGCGGTCGAGCCACCACGGCACCGAGACGCGTACGCGAAGGCGGTAGGTCACCGCCGAAGTCGAGCTGGCATACGAGGGCGGAGCCTCGGGAGGAATGAGGAAGGTCGCTTCGAAGAACCGCGACGCACCGGCTTCGAGCACCGCCCCGGTGAGCGTCGCCACTTGGTTCAAGAACCGGTGCGTCTTTCGGTGGCGCGATTTGCCCGAGCCGTACCAACGGCGCTCGACGCCCTCCAGGCGCAACTCCACCGCCTCGACCGGAGTCTTGGTACGACTGCGCACCTGCACCCTGAATGAAGACGACTCGCCCGCCCGAACGACTTTCGGCGAATCAACCAGCGTGACCGTGGGTCGCGAGCGCATCACCCAGGGCATTATCGGCCACGCTCGAATTGGCAAGACGGCCTGGGTCGAAGTGCCCCAGAGCGCACACCGCTTCGGGCCGATCGAGCGAATCGCAGACGTTTTCGTGGGGCGCGGTGTCTCGGGTTGCGCCAATGGTGTCGGCGGTACTCAATTTGTGAGAATGCGGGGCACGTCTCTGCTGAAAAGCAGGCAACTCGTGGCGTGATCGCCCCGATGAAACGTCGTACGCACGCCGCCTTCGCCTTCGAACCACGCCATGTCCAAGATCCAGCTCCCGCCCGGCACGCCTCCCAGCATCAACCCGACCCTCGCCAAGGCCGCTGCTGACGCCGCGACGACCAAAAAAGAACTCAACGCGTTCTTAGACAACATCGACGTACAGGTCTTGAAAGACTCCGGAGGGTGGGACGAGTTCTTCGCCCTGCACGTGCCTGACCGGTTGCTCCAGGCGAAGTACGGTGTGTCACCCGCCACCATCGTCAAAGCGCTGCACGAAAAGGGCGTCGTCGGTGCCGACCGGGTGTACGTCAGCAAGAACCTCTTCACCGGCAACACGTTCGTACACGCGTCGTCGAGCAGCACCGACCCGGCCAAGAAGGTCGAAGACAAGTGGGTCGAACTCTCTCCGCGGTCTGAAGCCGACAAGGCGAAACTGTTGGCCGAACGCGCCGCGAAAGCCGGGGTGAAGGTGCCTGCCGGTGAGCGCGCCGCCGCCCTTGCTTCGAAGCTCGGCAGCGACCCGCACCTGGTGCAAGTCAAAGACATTTTCAGCAAGACCTTCACGCTGCAAAAGCCCAACGGCCAGCCCACCGACCCCAACGACTTGTGGAAGCAGGTGTTGGCCGCGGCGCAAGTGCCGCCCCGCCCGAAAGACTTCAAAGCGGGAGACCCCGAACCCACCTCGAAGTTGGCGCAACTCGCCTGGGCCCTCGCCGGCGCCTTCAGCTCGAAGAACGGCGAAGTCGACTGGGCGAAGACCCAGGCCCGCGCGACGATGATCGAACAAGGCCTCATCGGAGAAGCCACCCGCAACCTCACGCCCGGCCACAAGTCGCTCGAGGCCATTGCGGCCGAAGTCGCCAGCGCCGTGAAAGCCAGCCACGCGAACCCGGCCAAGCCCACCGCCATTGGGGCGCCCACGTTCAAGGCCGAGCTCGAAGCGTTGACCGGCGGCAAGCTCGTCGCCACCGAAGCTCCCGAACTCATCGGCAACGGCCGCAACGAAGACGCGCTCGCGAAGCGCCTCGACGTGCTCAACGGCACGGTGGCCGGTGACGACATCAACTACGCGATGTGGAAGTTCTACCCCGACGCGGTGGGCACCAAGACTTCAGACGCGCTCGCGGCCGCGGCGAAGCGAGGCGTGAAGGTGAACGTGCTGGTCGACGGCAACGTGTCGTCACGCGACCCCGGCGAGCAGGCGCTGATCAAGAAAATGCGCGACGCGGGCTGCACCGTCGTGGAGTCGCAAGACAAAGAAAACCCGATGAACGGCATGCACGCCAAGATGATCTTGGTGAACTGCTCGAAAGAAGCCTTGGCCAAGGGCCGCACGCCCATTCGCTTGGCCACCGACCGCAACGACGGCACCCAGTACTTGATGAACCCCAAGGCCGACGAACCCGACAACAACAACTTCGGCTGGTCGGGCTCCGACCTCGTCTACAAGGGGTCGGGCGCGGCGCAGGGGCTCAAGGCTTTCGCCAACATGTTCAACGTCGCCGCCGCCCGGGCCGGCACGCCCGGCATCGACCCCGGGTCGATACCGTCGGCCGCCGACCTCGCGAAAATCGCCCCCGCGCACCACGACACCGAAGTGATGTCGATTTCAGAC
>JBGAIY010000276.1:0-10384 GCA_044225205.1 Myxococcaceae bacterium
CCTTCATGCAACACCTGGCTGTTCCTTGCTCCGTTGCTCGCTTTCGCGTGCGCCCCTTCGCGCTCCCCCGCGGTTGACGCTGGTGTCGACGCCGGCACCGCCAGCGACGAGTCGTGCGCCACGTACACGCCTCCACGAGAGTCGGCGACGTGCGAAGACCGGGCACGCACCCCACTGACGATTTCGGTCGTCGGCTGCAGCGAGTCTGAACTCCAACAATTCGAAGGCACGCTGCTCACCGCCGAGGCCATGACCCAAAGCAATGGCGTTCGGCTCCGGTTCGAGGTGGGCACCAAGCACTGCGCGGTCGAAGTGTCAGACGTGGGGTCGGCCATCGCCCAAGACTTGCCGCAAGGAGTGCCGGTGCTCGGCGCCGTGAACCTCGCGCCCGAGGTGCCGAACTCGTTCGTCGCCGTCGCCTCGCAGGCCGGCCGACAGTGCCTGGGTGAGAGCAACGTTCGCTTCCCTCCCCTTTTTCTGGCGGTCGACGGCCTGGCCAAGAACGTGAAGGTCACCGGGCCGGCGCTCGACTTCGATGTCGACTTGGGTGCCGACCGGTGCGCTCCGACCAGCTGCCAGACACCGCGAACCACCACCGGTTGTACGTTTTGCCAAACCGCCGACCAGGGCTGCTGGGCGTACCGGAGCGGGCTCGTCGTTGCCTCGGGAGTCGGCTGCGCCGCCCTCGTACCCACGTCGGTGGGCCTCGACGAAACCAAAACCCTCACCGGCGACGGTGAGCTGCGCGCCAAGCTGCTGTGGGGGCTCTTTCAGCGCGAATGCGACCGCTCCTGGTTGCCCGAAGTGGGCCGGGGTGCGTTCGTGGTGTGGCGCCGGCCACAGTGAGATTTGCGCTTCGCCGGGTCACCGGTGTTCCGAACCTTAAACTGTCCAGCTTCTTGGGGAGGTCAACTGCCTCCGTACGTTGCGCCAAATGCAGTTACGGCTTGAGGAAGTCTGCGGCGAACTTGCAGATCGCCGGTTTGAGGTCCTTCCGTGCCGCGACAGCCTGCATCAGCGACCGAAGGCTCGCCTTTTGGTGGCCGCGAACGCCGTTGATCACCCGATTCAGCATCCAGAGGTTGCAGAAGTTCGGCGAGCGCTGCACAGACTCAGCGAGTGCCTCCTCATAGCCCTTGCGAAAGAACTTCTCCGCGGCATGCACCAGCGGTCCGGGCATCCCGAAGTCATCGTCAGGATGCGCCTCGAGGATCTTGAACAGGTCCGGCAGAAGAGCAACCCCGGCGGGGTCGCTGGCCACTTGGGCTGCCAAGCCCCTGAGGACCTCGAGATCGACCACAGGGTTCGAAGCCTGAACCACCAGTTGCCTGCGGAGTGCATCGGTATCCATGGCATTGCTTGAACGTTTCAAATCAGGCCGATTCTCCAACTTGTTCACTGTCCGAGCAGGCACGCCTGAATCGACAGCTCGAGGACGTTCGAAGCGCCCGGCACACCTCCCAGTGTCCACCAAGGGTGCGCACGACTCAAGCGCGCCCATGTCGAGGCGCGGGTCTCAACTGTCCCGCCCGCGCGCCGGCGCTGACAGAAGCTGGCTCCGAACGCCTCGACCGGCGCGCTCGTTTCGAAGCAACGGCCCTCTTTCGCCGCGACCGGGCACCACGTGGTGAACGCGGCCACCTGACACCGGGCAAGACCGTCTCGCTCACGGCAGGCGCCGCTGAATTTCGACTCCGCAGTGAAGACCGCCGCCCAGCGCGTGGTAGGCGGCCGTGTCAGCCACGAAGTCACAGTCGAGGCCGAGGGTGGCCAGGCGCTCACGCACCAGGCCGTCGAACACGTCACCCCCTTCGTCGGCGCTCAGGAGCAGCACGCGGTGGCCGACGACCACCACGCTCACGGTCGACGGGTGAAGCGGCACGAGCAGCCCGTCGCGCGAGACCTCGAAGAGCTGCGGCAGCGTGACGATGTCGGCCTCGCTTTGGCCCGTGGCCGCGGCGAGCGCGTGGGTGAGCGCGTCGAGGTGCTGCTGCGCTTGTTCGTTCACCCGGTGCAGCGTGGGGTCGCCCGCCAATTCGAGCACCGTTCGTCGGCCGGCCCGCCCCCGCACGGCCCGCGCGCCACCGCCCGACTGCGCCAAGTCTTCGATTCGCCGAATCGCCAGGCGGGGCGAGGCGACGACGGCGCGCCACCCGAGCTTCGAGTTCGGCGCCGGCACGAACGTCAACACCTCGTCGAGGTGCCCGGTCTCGAGCCACTCGGTCGACAACTCGAGCACCGGCGCTTGGGCCGCCTGGGCTTCGAGCCACGCCCGGGTCGATTCGCCCATGTGCCGAGCACCCCCACCGCCCACCACCAACCGCCCCAAAGCGAAGCCGGAGTGCGGAGGAATCACGTCAAGGTTGCCTCCATACGACAGCACGTTGCCCTCGTCTCTCCCTGCCCTGACGAGCCCCAGGTCGGGGCCCAGCTGATTCGCCGCGAATGACCCCAAGCCCAAGTCGCCGGTCGCCCGGTCCATCGCCAGCAGGGTCGGCATGTGCCCAAGGGGCGTGCGCCGCACCTGCACCCCGGCCGAAATGGCGTCCTGCATCCACCGTTCGGAGTGGTAGTCGACTCCGGCGGCGAGCGTCAGCGGCACGGCGCCGGCCGCTTTCTCGAGCGCCGCCACCACCGTGCCGTTCGGCCGTGCGTCGGGCGAGTCGACGTCGACCGCGTAGAGCCGCGTGGCCGGCTTCGTCACGTCGGGGAACAGCACGGGCACCACCCGCACGTCGACACCCGCGAGCACCCGTTCGGCCGAACGCACTTCGAGGCGGCCGGCGCCGTTCCACACCTGGGAGCGCGGCCGCTTCGCCTCCACCTCCAGCACTTCGTCGCCGCACGTCACCGGGGCTCTCGGAGGCCTCGCCACCCAGCCGCCGTCGACGAGAGAAAACACGCGAAGGTGTTCGGCCGGTTCAACGGTGAGCTCGAGCCGCTGGCCTTCGCAACGGGTCGACAGGGTGACGGGGGTCAGGTCGCCCAAGTCGGCGGGGCCGTTGAGCCGCTCGTCGAGGCCGTCGCGAATGCCATCGCCGTCGTCGTCGTCGACGTTCGCGAGCAACTCGAGCGGCCCCGGCCCCTCGAAGCGGGCCGAGGGCGCCGCGCAGGCGCCCACCAACACCGCCCCCAGTACCGCGTCACGTGCCCGCGCGAAGCCCAATGATTTCTCCTGGGCCGTCAGACATGAACCGGTCGATGCCCAGCAACCGGTACGCCGAGAATACGGTGTCGTGCGCCCGAGGAGCCCGGTGCTGGGTGTCTCCTTTCTCGTCTTTGAGGTCAATGGCCACGCCCTCGAACCCGTCAGAGGTGGGCGGCCGCGAAGACACGTCATACGCGCCGATCATGCGGTTGCCCGACAAGATGCCGCCGCCGATGTACACGACGCTGGTGATGGGCCAGTGGTCGGAGATGCCGTTGATGGGCCAGGTTCGCGAGAAGTCGCTCACCACCATGATGAGCGTCTCGTCGAGCATGGTGCCTCCGCCCGTCGACGCCGGGGTCTGCTTCAGTTCGGCGACGAAACGGCCAATCATTTCCATCACCAAGAACTGCCAGGTCCAATTGAAGTCTTCTCCGCCGTGGGTGTCGAAGTAGCCGCCGCCGGCCGGTATCGGCACCCGCAGGCTCATGGCAATGGCCGAGGTGACGTCGGCTTTGAGCAACTTGAGCGCCAACGCGAAGTCTTCGGTACCTCCGAAGCCCGCCTTGTTGCTGCCGGCGCTCGAGAAACCGAAGTACTCCCCGCCAAAGCCCCAGGGCACGGGGCTCACGTGTTCGAACGCGACCTGCGAAGCCACCTTCGAGACCACGTCGGCCGCCAACGTCTTGCTGGTCGACACGTAGCCGTCGTACAGGCGCTGCAAAAACGCGTCGGTCGAGGCGTTGGTCTTGCCGCGCATGCGCCGCAGCTCGGCGAGCGCGAAGTCGTCGATGGGGTGGGTGGGAGAGACGCCGGCGTCGGCCCCGTCGAAGGTCAGCTGCGGTTTCGGCAAGCGACCCAGTTCAGGGTGGGCGGCGGTACCGCGCAACCCGCCCCACGCATTGGTGTTCTGTTCTGACAAGTACGTCGCCAAGTCGCTCACGTCTCGCACGCCGATCGAATCGGCCTCGGCGCGCAACGAGCCGCGGCTCGACGCGAGCGTCTCTCCAATGGCCACCGCGGGCAACGGCCGGTCGGGAAAGCGGTCGAGCATGGCGTTCGCCACGACCGCGTGAATGCCCGGGTCTTTGAACGCCTGGCCGGCGTAGCCGCACAGCGCCGCGATTCGCCCCGCCGCGTGGGCTGGCGTGCCTTGGTCAATGCCGTGCACGACCACCGCGTTTTCCCACAGGCGCCACGGCGCGTGCGCCCAGCTGTACCCGAACGGGCACGTGATGAGCCCCGTCGCCGGGTGCGCTTGGCGCAAGTCTTTGCCCGTCGCCGCGAGGTTGGCTTCGTCCCACAGGCGGGGCACGCGCAAAGGCCGCGCGGCACCCGGAGAAGCGCCGTCGACCGCTTGGGTGCCGTCGAGGTTCTTTTCGACTTGCGAGCGAACGCAGTACATCGGTTCTTGCAGCGGCACCGACATGCGCGGCTTGGGCAAGAACGTTTCGACTTCTGACAACTTGAGCGGGTTGAAGAAATACCAAGGTTGCCAGCCACCGGTGACCATGATGGTCATCACCTTGGTGGGCACGCGGGCCCCGTCGGCGCGCGCCGCGCCCACCCGCAGCGGGTTGAGCCCCACCTTGTCGAGCAGCGCCAGCTGCCCCGCCCCGAGGGCCAATTTGAGAAGCGCGCGACGGCTCGACTTGGCTGACATGAAAGCTCCGGGTCAGAACGACAAAGACAACGGGTGGCGAACGATGCCCGAGCAGGCGGCGGCCCACGCGGCTCGGGTGCCGTTCGGTTCGTACCGCGCGAACAGCTCGCTGAGCCCCCGCAGGGTCTCTTCGTCGGGCGACTCGCCGGTCACCCGCTCGAACAGGTACGCGAGGTTCGCCCGAACTTTCGGCGCCGAGGTCGCGTTGGCCAGCCCGTCGGTCGCTGCCGCGTACTTGTAGAATGTCGGGTTGCCGCCCGCGGCTTTGATGCACCACGCTTGCGACAGCTGCACCGTGATTTGAATGAACGCGGTGCCGACTTGGTTGTTGCGCGGCACGCCGTACAGCCAGTGGGGCGAGCCCAGGGTCTGCGCGCGGGCTTGGTTGTTGGCCGACTGCGGCTTGAGCCCGTCGGGGTCTTCGAGCCCCATGTCGGACCCCCCGGTCGAGAAGTCGGTCGGTTTGAGCCCCAGCGCTTGTTGCAGGTTTCGCTTGATGTATTCGGCGTAGAGCCGCCGGTTCAGGCTGGCCTGCGCCACGGGAGCCACCGACGAGTTCGGCGCGAGGCGTGCGACCCAGCAGGCCAACTGGCCCAGCGACAACAACGACGGGTCTTGCGCCGCGAGCGACGGGTACGGCGCCGTCGGCGGCATCTGGGTCACTCCGGGTTCGGCGTTGAGCATGTGCAACAAGCGGCTGTCGGCCGGCTGGCCCGGCACCACGAAGTTCGGGTTGCGCGCCAGCGCGTCGAACGACGTCTGCGACCCGAAGAAGGGGTACTCGGCCGAAGCCCCGTGACAGCCGCCGCAGGTGCCCTTGAGGTGCTCGAAGACCTGCTCGTTCGAAATCGGCGTCGAATTCGTCGCGCAGTCGACCGGCAGCGGCAACGGCGCCCCCACCGCCCCCGGGCCACCCGGTGCGGGCGGCCCCGAAATGGTGCCCTTGCACGCCACCGTCGTCACCAGGGCCACGACCACCGCGAGCGCAGAATGGCGGGTCATCGAAATCACCACCCTCTCCGCAGTTCGGGCCGTCGCACCAATTGGCGAATGAAAGGTCGCAGCTGACGCCCCGAGGCGGTGAAGCTCGTCACCAGCTCGTTGATCAACGCGGCGTCGGCGTTGGGGTCGAGGTCGATGCCGACGAACTGTTCGTACATGCGGCGTGAAAGAAACAGCGGTCGAACGTACCCGACGAGACGAGCTGTTTTGAAAAGCCGAGCGGGCCGATGGTGCCGTCACTGTCTTGCCCGAAGAGCTTGAAGCGCGCATCGTGCGTCTGAAAGTCGATGAACAGCGCGTCGGGGTTGTCGATGACTTGGGCTTCGGTCACCGGCGTGAGCACCGTATTCGGCAGAAACGACCCTTTCCACCGGTGGTAGGGGTTGTCGCGCGCGTCGCCGGTCGCGAACTTCCACGGGCCGATGCCGCCAATGGCCGTCTCGCCCGACCCGCCGTACCCGAAGCGCTTGAAAAAAATCGAAGCGGGGTCGAGCGCTTGGTGACAGTGCTGGCACACGCCTTCGGTCGCCGGGTCGCGGCGGTACGTGCCCAACACCGCGGCCTGCTCAGGCGTCGGAGGAATGAAGTCGCGACACGCGAATACCTCGAGCCACCGCGCGCCGCGCACCCGCTCTCGAGGAAAAATGCCGACGCCGCTCCAGCTGGTGAGCACACCGGCGAACGGCAGGCCCTTCGGCGAGCCCGTTTCGACGCGGGGGTCGAAGGTGTAGGTGCGTTGGAGCGCGGCCTCGCCGGTGGCGACGGTGTCGTTGTCGGTCAACGAGAGCAACGACGGGCTCACCGTGTGCGGCACGAATTCGGCCCAGGCCAACGGGTCGTTCGCCGAGTGCTCCGGGTCGGCCGTGGTCGACCAGGTGCTCGTGTTCCACCAGGGTATGGTGTCGACGGCCGCGTTCGCCGTGTTCATTCGGGCGGCCCGCACGTACAAGAAGCGCAACATCAGCGGAGCGACCGTGTAGTTGCCCGCCACCAGGTCGGTCATCGGCCGGTCGTGCCAGGCGAGGTGGGCGAAGAGCCTGGGCCCTTCTTCCCAGGCTTGGCGGCGCGGGGCGTTTTCTTCGGTGTCGATGCCCGCGGCGATGTTGGGCTTCGAAGGCAAGTTCGGAGGCGACGCCCAGCAATAAATGAGGTTCGGCCCGCACGAACACGGGTTGGCCGCGCTGTCTTTGAAGACGATGCCGCGCCCCGAAATGTCGTGCACGCCGCAGTCGTAGGGGCCGTTGAAGCGCATTTCTCCGCCCGCCCGGCCAATGACCGACACCCGCGAACCCGGCGCCCACCACGGCTCGATCGACTTCACCGTCGCGGTCGGGTCGCTGCAAATCGTGTTCGGGTCGCCGCCGTGCTTGTCAGAGTAGCTCGCGAACACCCCGAGCGCGCCCGCGTGCACGGTGCCGGCCGGGCAGACCTGCAGTTCGCCACCTTGGTACCCAGAAAAGTAGGTGAGCACGAAGCCCTGCGTGTACGGGCCCATGCGAAGGTAGTCGCGACCGACGGAGAGCAAGTGCCGGTAGAACTCGGTCGAAGCCAAGTCTTCGTCGGCGATGGCGAGAATGACCTCCTCCGCGGCTTCGGGCGACGTCGCCGCCTTCACTCGGGCCACTTCGGCGTCGGTCGGCGGGCGCCCCAACAGCGAGAATTGAACGCGCCGCAACAGCCGGGTGTTCGACAACAGGTGACCCGTGTAGCCAGCGTCGGCCTCATCGGCCTGCGCGACCGGGCCGCACAGCGCAACCGCCAACAGCCACACCCGTACCGACATGCATCACCTCCGGGGCCCATGTGTCCGCACCGGGTGGGCACAGCTCATGTCGCGCAAGCGCCTGAATTCACGACCGAATTGATGCACCGAGCCGCGGAGCGATTCTCACTGCGGCGTGCAACGACGAGTCAGGTGAGTCGTGTGGGTCGCGGCAGAGGTGGAGAGCAGCCACAGTTCACGACCTCTCGCGGCGACGCTGAAGTCGGTCGAGCCCAAAACGTCGTTCACGGTGAAGCGAGGTTGCACGACGCTCCCGGTGACTTCGGTGACCTGCAGCTCACCGGTCGGCAAGCGAAACGCCACGACCGCGCCGGTGGCCGTGCAGTCGGCGTTCAGAAAACGTGGGTTTTGCGCCCGCGCTTCGCCGACCACCGTCGCGGTGGAAAGCGGGGCCAGACGCACCGCCTGCACCTCGGCCACGCCGGCGTCGGAGGTGCCGAAGAGCACGAGTGAAGGGCAGACCACTGGCTTCCCAAGCAGAGAGCCGGTGAAGAGCGTGGTGAAGGTGGGCCCGCCGTCGGCACCGCCGAGGGGCTCGTGCCACGAGAGCAGTTCTTGCGCATTGAGCGCCGAGTCGTGAGCGACGAACGCCACGTGGTCGCTCTCGAGGAGCCCGTCGACGTGGCCGGTGGTGAAGGTGTCGCCGTGCAGTCGCAAAGTGCCGTCGGCGGCCTGCACGCCGTACCCCGGTGTGGCCCCCATGCCGCGGTACACCACGGCGAAGGCCCCCTGGTGCGAGCTGACCCGCAGCCCCCACGGAGGCGCGCCCCCCAAACCCGGCGCCAACACGCTCACCGGGTCGTTCAAGGGTCGCCCCGCAAGGTCGAAGCGCGCCAACGTCGGTACGCCGCCTCGGTGAAAAGCCGCGGCGAACCCGCTGCCGTCAGTCGCTGCCACGACGCTGACGAGGCTCTCGACGCCACCGTCGAACGCCGCGGTGTGGGCGACGCCACCGTCACCCAGAACCACGAAGAAGTTCAATGCCACCCCGCCGCCGAACGACTCGAGCCCGGCGAAAGCGACACCTTGGGGGCCGGCCGCGAGGCCCACGTTGGTCAACACTCGCTGAACATCAACCTCGAAGTCGACACATTCGACCGACGCGTCTTGGCCACCGTCGCTCGAGGTCGGGCTGCGAATGGCGACGACGCGTGACTCGCACCCGAGCCACGACACCGACACCACCGTCAAGACCGCAGCGAAGCGCTTCAGCATGGAGCATCGACTCCAGCAGAGAACAGGCCGACGAGCCGCTTGAAATTCGCGGCACCGGCGCCCCAGCAGACGACACACGGGCCCGCCGACTGAGGCTCGGCGCAGGGGCCGACGTTTCGGCCCTCAGTCGAAGCTTATCGACGCTCACCGGGTCAAAGGGAGTTCATCGTTCTCGGGCAGCCACGCCCGTCACTCCAACGTGAATCAACTTCGCGCGTCACGACGAAACGTCGACTCCGAGGCGCTGCCCGAAATTCGTTGAGGAGCCCGTTCGTCGAAGCCTCCGATGCAACTCAGCGACAAGCGTCACCATGAAACGCCGACTCCGACGCTGCCCGAAATTCGCCGCGGCGCCGGTTCTTCGAAGCCTCCGATGTACCTCAGCGACGAGCGTCACCATGAAACGCCGACTCCGACGCTACCCGAAATTCGCCGCGGCGCCGGTTCTTCGAAGCCTCCGATGTACCTCAGCGACGAGCGTCACCATGAAACGCCGACTCCGATCGACAACACGCCGATGAGCCGGCCGAAATTCGCCGCCGCGACGCCCGCCGTCTCGACCGTCAGTCGCGGCGCGTCGGTCTGAGCCGAGGCGGCCACCCGGGCGCACCAAGGCCCCACCACGCGAACGTCGAGCCGCGCTTCGGCCGCGAAGAGGGCCGCGACCCCGTCGCCCGACGCGCCCTCGAACGGAGCCACCGCCCGCCCTTCGACATGCGACCAGCGCGCGCCGACCCCCACGCCGAGCGCCACGAGCCAACGCTCGTTCGAGAACAGCGAAGCAAACACCGAGACCCACCCCGCGACCGGCCGGAGCCACGCCGTACCCTCGGGCACTCGAACGGTGAGCGAACCCAGCGGGCCCAACACCGTCACGCCCCACGACCCCCACCGCCACGCCCGCACGGTCACGTCGGCCAACACCACGGGTGCCGGGCCCAGCCCGCCCACACCGAGCAGCACGCCGGGGCTCAGCGTCACGCGGCCGGTCGTCGCATCACCCATGGAGGGCGCAGGCGTTGGAGCGCGCGACGCACGCTCGACTTCTGCTGGTGGAATGGCCGACGGCTGGCTGCCAGTGACTGGCGCGCCACCTCCGACCATGGCCTTGGTTCGAGCTTGGGCGCGCGCCGCCTCCCGAGTTTCGACTTCGAGCAACGCGGCGCGCAGCATTTCCGCGACGTGCGAGGCGACCACCGACAGCGGCGCCTTCGCGTCGTACGGCTCTTCGATGACGAGCGAGCCACCACTGAGCCGCAGCACGATGCGGTGTTCGGCCTCGTCGATGACGACCAGGTTCACGCACGAGGCCGTGTCGGTGGGCACCACCGTGACTGGCCCACCCAGGGCCGACGCCAATTCGGCGCGGGTGCGAACCAACAGCGGCGTGGCTTCGGCCTCGTTCACCAGACACACATCGGGCTCGGCGGCCAAGAGCACCAGCAGCGCCGCCCACGACAGCATCATTGCCCCAACACCACCTGCGCGAGTCGGGCGTGAGGCCCTTCGGGGTATCGCTCGAGGTATTCGTGGGCCAACTGCCGGCTGCGGGCGGTGTCGTTCGCCCGCTGGC
>JBGAIY010000277.1:0-1527 GCA_044225205.1 Myxococcaceae bacterium
CCCTCACGTGCCCACCCGGCCACCTGACCCGCGCGCGCCACTTGGGAGACCGAATGCCAGGCGCTGCTCCTGGCGCTTCGAGCGTACGCGGCGCAACGGTTGCGTCGCGCGCCCGATCGCACAAGCCCCCAGAATTCGAAACATTCGCGCCCGGCCGCGGCCCGCGGCGCACTTCAGCGAGACCGCGTGGCCCTTCTCGGGTAATGAGGGTGGCTTGAGCGACCAATTCGACTGCACCACCTGCGGCGCCTGCTGCTTCGGTCGCCGAGACTACGTTCAGGTCTTCGACGACGACGCCGCGACGCTCGGCCCGGCTCGAACGGCCGAATTCGTGGCCGCTTCGGTCGGAGAAACGCAGGCGAGCCTCGGCCGCCCGTCGGAACAGCGGCGTTTCATGAAAATGACCCAAGGCCGCTGCAGTGCCCTGCGCATCGCTCCGAATGAGTTTCTGTGCGCCGTGTACGAAGTGCGCCCCGTGCTCTGTCGCGCGCTCGAACCCGGCAGCGCCTCGTGTCTCGAGGCCCGGGCCCGTCGGGCCGTCGGTGTCGCCGCACCTGCCCAAGGGTAGCGGCGTCTTTTTGGCGCGTACCGTCTTGAATGCGATCGGCGGGTGTGTGTTGGTGCGGCGAATGAAACTCGCTCGTTTTCGCCTGCGCCATGCCGTCGGCTTGGTCTTTCTCTTGGGCCTTGGGGCCTGTGTGCGCGACACCGCGTCGGGCACCGATGCCGGCGCGGTTGTCGAAGACGCCGGCCGAGGCGACGGTGGCGGGGTGGTCGACGGCGGTAGCGACGCCGGCTTGCCGCCTTCGGCCGTTGAGCTCTATTCGCGCGCCGTGCGCATCGCGCAGTGCGACCTCGAGGTTCGGTGCGGCCACTTCGCGAGCCGCGAAGGCTGCCTCCAATGGTTCGTTTCGGGCGCCTATGCCCTCGAACGCTCGAAGCTGTTGTTGGCGGGGCTCGACGCCGGGCGGCTGGCGTTCGACGCCGGTCAAGCGGCGAGCTGTCTTGAGTTTCTTCGAACGACCAGCGCTTGCGCAGCGAGCGACTGGGGCCCGTGTGCGCAAGTGTTCGAGCCGCTCCAAAACGTGGGAGCGCCGTGCTTCTTGTCTGAGGAATGCGCGCCGACGGCGTATTGCACGCCTCCGGCCGAGGGGTGCCCAGGCCGCTGCCAGCCTCGGCACCTCGACGGAGAAGTGAGCACCTCGCAGTTCGACTGCGCCCCCGGCACCACCGCGTACGGCGGGTTCTGCACGGCGCTCGTGAAGCCCAACGAGTCGTGCACCGAACTGCACGACGCCGGTTACCCCCGCCTCTGCGTCGAGGGCGCGTTTTGCGACCAGTCGTTCACCTGCATCAAGCTCAAGGGGCCAAACGAAGCGTGCGGCGGCGACGAAGAGTGCGCGACGCACCAGTGTGCGGCCGGCACGTGCATTGCCGGGCGGCCGCTCAACGCCCCGTGTGGCCGCACGCCCTACGACGGCTGCCAGTTCGACTCGTATTGCAGGGCTCCCACGGCTTTCGGTGTGG
>JBGAIY010000277.1:1593-10303 GCA_044225205.1 Myxococcaceae bacterium
GTGTGGGGGTGTGCGTGCCTCTCGAAGGCGACGGCGGCGAATGTTGGGCCACCAGTCACTGCGCCAAGCCGCTCATGTGCAGTGGCGCCGACGTCACCGCCGCCGACGGTGGCGTCAAAGGTCGCTGCATCGTGCCCACGCTCGGAGCGCCCTGCAGCGAACTGACCTGTGGAGACCTGGGCTTCTGCCGTTTCGATGCTGGCTCCCGGGTGGGCTCTTGTGTCGCCCGAGTCGGGTATGGCGCGGCGTGCGACCCGAACAGCATTTCGTGCCCAGCCGACGCCTACTGCGACGGGCACGTCTGTCAGCGGTACTTTTGCGCAACGCCTTGAGCTGGCGGCGTGCCTGCCCTCGTCGGGTCGACCACGTGGTGCGACCTGACGTGCGTGTTGGCCAGGCGAACGCCAAGTCGCCAGCTTGACCGTTGAGCACTGGTGAAGGTGCGGGCGTCGCAACGCGGGTCAGCGAACGAATTCGCCAGCGAGTGCGCGCCGGTGCGGCTTGAAGGCGTCGTACGCGTGGTTCATGAAGGCGCGCACCCGGCTCGTCTCGCGCAGCGCCGGTAGGGTCAGTACCCACAGGTCACGCGCTTCGTCAGACAACCGCGCTCCGACCCGCACCAGTTCGGGGGCGGTGTCTCCGTCGAAGCACGCCAAGAAATGAACGCCGACCCCAGCCAACACCGCGCGGCGCCGCACCGCATAGTCGTTCGACCGCATCGACACCTTTGCGCCCGGCGCGTGCTTGGCCAGCCACCCGTCGAGCCAGCGCCCGTCAGACCGTTCGTCCCAGTGAATCCACGGAAAGGCGGAGAGCGGGGCGCCTTCGCCGACCCGTTCGACCAAAGAGCGCGCCGCGTACGCTTCGAACTGCATGCGCCCCACGCGGCGGCCCACCAGGCCGTCGGCGGCGCTGTTGCCGAGCCGCAGCACGACGTCGGCGTCTCGGCGAGCCAACGAGACCTGCGTGTTGGTGACCGACGTCGTGACCTCGACCCCCGGGTAGCGCGCGATGAAGCTCGCGAAGACGTCGGCGAAGCCCTCGAAAATGAAATCGACCGTCGACACGCGCAGCCGCCCGCGCAGCTCGGCGTCGCGCCCGAGGAGGTGGCTCTCGGCCCGGTGCACTTCGGCTTCGAGCCGCATGGCCGACTCCACCAGCTCGTCGCCCGCATCGGTCGCGGTGAAGCCGTCACCGGTGCGGTCGAACAGCCGAACGCCCAGGCGTTTCTCGGCGTCTTTGATTCGGCGGCCGACCGTCGTGCGAGTCACCCCCAGTGTCGCCGCGGCGCGCGACAGGGTTTCTTCGCGTTTGAGGGCCAGCACGAAACGCAGGTCGTCCCATTCGAGGCGCGGCATGCTCGCATTTTTGCACACGACCGGCGCCTTCGCCCCAAATGCGCCCGGGCGCTCACGGCGTCAGCGCGCGGTCGATTCGCTTCGTGGCGGGTCTCGCCCGGCCCAGCTCCGAAAGTCGCGTGGGTCAATTTCGCGAGCCGCCGGTCAAGAGACGAGCCAGCGAAACAAGCGCCTCAGCGGGGTGACCGGTGGCGCCTTCGGCATGCGCCACGGTGTCGCGTCGGCGTCGTCGACCGGCTGTTCGTCGGGTGGCGTCGCCGTTTCCTCTGCTTCTTCAATGACGTGGGTTTCGAACGACAGACCCAAGTCGCCCATGGCGCGCTTGATGCCGTCGTTCGTTCGCGCAGAGAGCGTCGTGCCAGTGTCGGTCTTCATCACCACGGCGTCGTCTCGAACGAAGGCCTCGCCGGCGAGGCCGACGAGTGACGCGCGAATGGGCTCCCAGCCGGTGGGTACGACGTCGTCACCTTCGACGAGAAACGGAGGCGTGACGAGTCGCTCGACCAGCGTGCCGAAGCGGAGCAACTCGCTCAGGTTTCCATTCGCGTCGACCCAGCGGTCGGCGTGTTCGCCGAAGAGCAGCGGCGGGTCTTCGTGCGCCAGTTCGTTGCGGTGAATGCCCCACCACGAGCACGCCTGGTGCCCGAGCGCGAACACCAACACGTCGTCGGCCATGGCCAACCGCGGGGGCCCCAAGAGCTGAACTTCGAACCCGTCGCGCCAATTCGTCTGTCGCAGCAACGAGCGGAGCGCGGGCGGCAACGAAACGCCCAGCCGGGCTTCTGCCGCGCGCACGACCGCTTCAGAAGCGCCCGAGTTGGGCGGCAGCTCGAAGAACCGCGAGTACCATTGGGTCGCGTCGAACGTCACGGGCCCTCGGTTCTGAGCTCGGTGACGGGGGCGAGGCGTCGCAAACCTTCGAGGTGGCTCGGCACAGGAGTCACCCAATCGTCTCGACGAGCGCGAGCGCGAATGCCCACAGACCCTCAGGGGTGTTCAGGCGCAAGGTGCCGGAGCTCAGCCCCGCGTACACGCCCGCCAAGGTTGGCACCTCGTTGCGCGGCCATTCTCCGCCCGCGTGACCCGCGCGGCGAGCGAGGTGAAAAGCCATGGTGCCGCTGGCCGCGGCGGCGAGCCGGCGGGCATACCTGAAGCGGGGCGGGAGTGCCGTCGGTGGTGCGGCGTCGTGGGCGGCGATCAACTTGGCGGCGGTCGAGTCGTTCAGGCGCAGAAAGAGCGCGAGCGCGGCGAGGTCGTAGAACGGCTCGTTCGGCCCCGCGGCGTCCCAGTCGAGCAGGAGCAGACGCTGCCCGTCGAAGACGAGGTTCGACGGGTTGGGGTCGTTGTGGCTCAGCACGAGCCGCTCGGGCGGGGGCGGGGGCTCGGCCAGCACGTCGTCGACCGCGGCCCGTACGAACGTGGGCAGCGCGAAGTCGGTGAGGCCAGCCCAGACCGGTTTGAATGTCTCGCGGGGTTCTTGCCAAGCCGCCCCGTCAGGCAACGGCAGTTCGTGAACGCGCCGCATGACGCGCCCGAGTTCGTCGACCGTCGCGTCACGGGTCTGCGGGGTGGTGACCCGCGCGGTGAACCCACGGTCGGCCACGTGTTCGCTGAGCACGGCCCGGTGCAACTCGTCGTGATGCACCACGCGCGGCCCGAGGCCGGCCTCCGCCGCCAGTCGCTGAATGGCGACCCGGCCTCGCCACGCGTCGGCTGGCTCGGTCTCGTTGCCCACCTTGAGCACGTACACCCGCCCGCCCGCCTCGACGCGGTACACCCCCGCCCCCGAAAGCCCTCGGCCGATGCGAGCGATCGTCGTCGAAGGCGTTCGCAGGTGCTCTGGGAGGCAGGCGTCAAGCATGGAGCGCGGCATGGTAGCCGGTTGCGTCGACGAGCGCGCCGAACGTACGGCTGGTTCGCACCCGCGCACATTTTTGCACCAGCGCATCGCGAAATCGCGCGTGGGCGCTCGGTCGGTGCGCTCGTACGGTGGGTTCATGAAAGCAATGGTTCAGACCGGCTACGGAGACCCCTCGCGCGTGCTGACACTCGGTCACGTCGAGGTTTCGGCACCAGGCCCGGGCGAGGTGCGGGTTCGCGTGGTCGCGACGTCGGTGAATACACCCGACTGCATCGCCCTGTCGGGGGTGCCTTATTTGCTGCGGCTGATGACCGGGCTTTGGGCGCCGGTCTCGCCGGTGCGCGGGTCTGACGTGGCGGGCGTCGTCGAAGCCGTCGGGCAGGGCGTGAGCGACTTGAAGGTGGGCGACGAGGTCTTCGGCTCGGTCTGGTCGGGGGCGTTCAAGCGGGGCGCCGCCGGTACGCTGTGCGAGGCGACCGTCGTGCCCGCGCACCAGTTGGCCAAGAAGCCCGCGAACCTCTCCTTCGACGAAGCCGCCGGAGCCGTCATGTCGGGAGTGACCGCGCTCATCGCCTTGCGTGACGTCGCCAACGTCAGCCCCGGTCAGACCGTGTTGATCAACGGCGCGTCGGGCGGCATCGGCACGTTTGCCGTGCAGCTGGCGAAAGCCCGCGGCGCGACCGTCACCGGCGTGTGCAGCACCCGCAACGTCGAACTCGTTCGTTCGCTCGGCGCCGACGCCGTCATCGACTACACGAAGGTCGACTTTACCCGTGCAGACGCCCGCTACGACGTCGTGCTCGACAACGTCATGAACCACGCGCCTTCGCGCACCGAGCGCGTGTTGACGCCCCAAGGCGTTCTGCTGCCGAACAGCATCGGCCAGAACCGCTTCTTCGGCACCGTGCCGCACATGGTGTACGGCGGGTTGTTTCGGCAGAAACGCCGGCGCACGGTCGCGTACGTGCCCTCTCGCCAGAACCTCGAAGAACTCGGCGCGTTGCTGCAAGAGCGCGCGGTGAAGGTCGTCATCGACCAGGTCTACCCGCTCGAGAACGCCGCGGCCGCATTCGCTCGCATGCTGAGCCACCGCGCCCGCGGCCAGGTCGTGATACACGTGGGCGAACCCACCTGAAGCGTGAGGCCGACCTGTGAATGAAGCCCTGCGCCTGAGGTGGCTGACCGTGTTCGGGTATTCGCCACAGTGGTTCGACGCCGGGCTCCTCACCGAAGACCGGCTCCGCTCGCAAATCGAAGCGTGGGAACAGCCAGGCGCCGACCACCACCCAGAGCACGTTCGATACGCGACGTGGCGCGCCCACCTGGCCACGCTGGTCGAGTTTCCGACCGAGCGGCTCGAGACGCTCCTGGCCCTCGACCTCCGCGAGGCCTCGTTGCGCGGGTCGAACGTTTCGTCGTTCGGGCACGGCATTGCCCACGACCTGGCCAAGCACCCCGCCTTGACCGTCGAAGGGCTGGCCCGGCTGCGGCGTCACCCGGTCACCGACGCCAGCTTCACGCGGGCGCTCGACGCGGCCCGACAACGGCTCGAAGCAAACCATTCGCGCAGAGGGCGTGCTGAATGAAGAACTCAGAACCTCGGTCGTTCGCGACCATTGAACACCTCGAGCAGTGGCTCGAAGTGCATCACGCGAACACCACCGAGCTGTGGGTACGCATTTTCAAGAAAGACTCCGGCACCCCCAGCGTCACGTGGAACGACTGCGTGCTCGCCGCCATCGCCTGGGGGTGGATCGACGGTCACAAAAAGTCGCTCGACGACGTGTCGTTTCTTCAGCGCCTCACCCCGCGGCGCCCCAAGTCGAACTGGTCGAAGAAGAACACCGAGCACGCCGAACGCCTCATCGCCGAAGGGCGCATGCAGCCCTCTGGTTTGGCGCACGTGACCGCGGCTCGAAGCGACGGGCGGTGGCAGAAGGCCTACGCCGGGTCGGCCGACATGGTCATGCCCGACGAATTTCTCGCGGCGCTCAAGAAGAACCGCAAAGCGAATGCCTTCTTCGACACGCTCGACCGGCGAAACCTGTTCGCCATTTACCACCGCCTGCAAACCGCCAAGCGCCCCGAGACGCGCCTCAAGCGCATCGCCGACATCGTCGCCCGGCTCGCGCGAAACGAGGCTTTTCACACCACTGCGCCAAAACCATTGGTGAAATCTCGCTCGGCTCAAAAGTCTTGATGCGCACAGCGCAACGCCGCTCGGCCCACCCGGCCTGAAAAGACGAGCCACCCGTTGCTCAAGGTCACGCGGTCACGCTGTTGATCGCGTACCCCGGCGACGACGGCGAACCCCAAGTTCGGCCCGCGCGCACCCACGGTTCCATTGAACATGTCTTGACAGGAATATAACCGATTGGGTATGTATTGCCGGTGGACGAATCATTCACCATCATCGCGGAGCCGAACCGTCGGGCCATTTTGAGCCTGCTCGCTTCGTCGGAGCAGTCGGTCGGTGACCTCGAACGGCAGCTGCGCCTGTCGCAGCCTTCGGTTTCGAAGCACCTTCGCGTGCTGCGCGAGGCCGGCTTCGTCGAGTCGCGGGTCGACGCTCAGCGTCGGTTGTACCGACTCCGACCGGAGCCGCTCATGGAGGTCGACGCCTGGCTGGCCCCATTTCGCCACTTTTGGACCGCTCGGGTCGACGCGCTCGAACGTCACCTCGACCGAATGGCCCAAGCGCCCAAGAAAGGGAAACACCGATGAGCCCCCGACACAAGTACGCCCCAGGTTCCGCGGCTGGAGCCCGGGTTCACAAAGAAGGCGAGAAGTGGACACTCATTCTGGTGCGCGACCTCCGCCACCCGCCCACCCTCGTGTGGGAAGCGCTCACCGAGCCCGGCCACCTCGCTGAATGGGCGCCCTTCGACGCCGACCGAAGCCTCGCCACCGTCGGCGCGGTGACGTTGTCGACGGTCGGAGCGCCCACGCCGCAGGTCTCGCCGAGTACCGTCAAGCGGGCCGAACCGCCCAAGCTGCTCGAATACAGTTGGGGCGGCAACGACCTGCGGTGGGAACTCGAGCCCCGCGAAGGCGGCACCCGCCTGACGCTCTGGCACAACATCGACCGTCGCTTCATCGCCTGGGGCGCCGCGGGTTGGCACGTGTGCTTCGACGTTCTCGAGCGACTGCTCGCCGCCGAGCCGATCGGCCGAATTGTCGGCGCCGACGCCATGAAGTTCGAAGGCTGGCAACGACTGACCACCGAATACGCCAAACAGTTTGGCGCTGAATCATAAGAGGAGAAGACCGCCATGGAATCGACCCTGCACAAACCGACTTTCGTCGGCCCGAAGCTCAACCCCAAGGCGACGACCGTCGGCTTTTGGCTCGTCACCGCGCTGTTTTGCCTGCAAATGGGTTTCACCGCCTACGCGCAACTGAGGCTGCCGCAAGTCGCCGAAGCGTTCGCTCACCTCGGTTTTCCTGACTCCTTTCGGGTCGAACTGTCGTGGGCCAAGTTCGTCGGCGTGGGGCTGCTCCTGGCGCCCGTGCCCCCGCGCCTCAAAGAGTGGGCTTACGCGGGCTTCGCCATCAACCTCGTCTCGGCGGTCATTGCCCACCTTGCCGTCGGCGACGGCCCTGAAAAGTGGGGGTGGGCCGTCGGCACCGGCGTGCTCTGGGCGTTGTCGTACGCGTTCTGGCGCGCTCGGGCCCGCCCCAGCGCTTGACGAGCGTCGCCGTTCAAAAAGTGAGAGAGTCGACGCGCATGAAAAAGCCCGCTGCTGCTGAAGACGTTTCTGGGTTGATCGACGAGAAGATCAGAGAACTCGGTGACTGGCGAGGCCAGACCCTCGCCAAGGTTCGCCAACTCATTCACGCGGCCGACCCCGACATCGTCGAAGAATGGAAATGGGGCATACCGGTGTGGTCGCACGGTGGCATCGTCTGCACCGGCGAAACGTACAAGAAGGCCGTCAAGACGACGTTCGCCAAGGGCGCCGCGCTGAATGACCCGGCCGGCCTCTTCAACTCGAGCCTCGAAGGGCAGGTGAGGCGCGCCATCGACTTTCACGAGAACGAAAAGCTCGACGAAACCGCGTTCAAAGCGCTCGTTCGCGCCGCCGTCGCCCACAACCTCGAAGGCGCCGAGACCAAGACCAAACCGAAGGCCAAGGCCCGCGGCAAACGGGCGAGCTGAGCCGAAATGACACCCGTTCACCGCGCGACCGGCGATGCCGCGACCTTTCGCACCCACCGCGTTCTCCCGCACCCGCCCCAGCGGGTCTTCGAGGCCTTCGCCCGGCCAGACCAGTTGGCGCGTTGGTGGGGGCCGAACGGCTTCACCAACACCTTCACCGTCTTCGAATTTACGCGCAATGGGCGGTGGCACTTCGTGATGCAGGGCCCCGACGGCGCCCGGTACGCCAACGAGAGCGTCTTTCTCTCGGTCGAGCCGGCCTCGTCGGTCGTGATTCAGCACGTCTCCGCGCCGCGCTTCGTGCTCACGGTCACCTTCGCTCCGCACGACGGTGGCACCGACGTGACCTGGTCTCAAGCGTTCGAAGACCCGGCGGTCGCCGCGCGCCTCAAGGCCGTGGTCGAGCCCGCGAATGAGCAGAACCTCGACCGGCTTCAAGGGGTGCTCTCCGCCCGCCCGTGACCCCCGGGTGAGCCAGGCGCTCAGGCGTTCTTGGCGGTCAACCAGTGGGAAATCAGGTCGCGCTTGGCTCCACGAAAGCTCGACCCGACCCACACGTCTGGCGCCCAGCGCACCTTCAAGACCTTGCCTGCCCGCGCAAGCCAGGAGGGCCATTGGTCGGGAGGTGCCGAGCCCAGCTTCAACTGGTCGGCGTGCACCGCGACCGAGTCGAACGACGTGTGCGCGAGGTCGGTCATGCGCGACACCGACACGTCGAACCAGTTGATTTCGCGGCTGTCGACGGTCATCACGACCTGAACCGCGGGTACCGAACCGGCGCTCGCGACCGAACCCAGGCGCACCGAAAAGTGCAGACCCGGCTTCGCGGGCAGCCCAATCGACGCGGCGAAGGCCACCGCCGGTGACGTCGCCATTCGAGCGTCTCGCGAGCGGTTGGCGCTCTCAAACAGCGCGATGACCGGGGCCGTGGTCAGTGGCAAGCGCTTGAGCTGTCGAATCACGTCGAGCCGGCGGTCTTGGGTGGTCGTCGCCGCGGTGAAGTAGGGCAGGAGCGCGTCGACCGAGGCGTCGCTGCCTTCAATGGCCAACACGGCCACCATTTCGTCGGGCACTTCGTGCGCGCCCACCGCCGCGGCACGAACCGCGTCGACCAACTCGGCGTCGGCCGCCAACTGCACGAGCCACTTCTTTTTGTACCAGAGCTTGTAAGGCGTCGTGAAAACCGTGACGGCGTTCATCGCTCGGGGCCACGTGCGTTCGGCGTTGGCCGGCTCAACCCACGCCCGCACCATCAGCGCGAAGGCCGTCTTCGACTTCGCCACGTCTTTCAACAGCGAGCGCACCGTCTTGGCGTCGGCCTTCGCGTACACC
>JBGAIY010000278.1:0-10306 GCA_044225205.1 Myxococcaceae bacterium
GGTCGTCGAAGAGGGCACCCACCGCGAGCTGCTCGAAGCGAACGGCACCTATGCGCGCCTCTGGCGGCAGCAGCACCCGTGACGCGATGCGTATGGCTGGGGTGCTTCGCCTCGCGCGCGCGAGTCACCGCGCCGGTCGCCCAGCCTGATACGTTCGGCCGACTGCATGAAGCGTACAGTCTTCGAGGCGCCCGAGAAGGTCTTGGTCGAGCACGACCCCGACACGAATACCTATGTCTTGAATTGGCTCACCTACTGCGGGCCCCACTTTCGCCAAGCCGTGAGCGCGTTTCTCGAGGCCATTCAGCACGGTGGCGTGACCAACTACGTGGCCAATTCGAGCCGGGCCGTCGACGTACCCACCCAAGAAGACTTTCAGTGGATCGACAGCGTCGCGCGGCCCGCCATGCTCAAGGCCGGCATTCGGCGTTTCATCACCGTCGTGCCGGCGAGCGCCGTTGCCAAAATGGGCGCGAATCGGTTCGGTCGCATGGCGAGCCAGGCGGGAGTCGACACCTACCAAGTCGCGTCGGTCGACGAGGCCATGGCCATCGTTCTCGAGGGGGTCGACCCCAAGCCGTAAGCGCCGTCACTTTCGGTTGAACTTGTTCATGGCCGCCTGCATGCCGACTTCGGCCCACCACTGACACCCTTGGGCCGCCTTGCCGAGGTATTCGGGCAGCGCGGCCTCTTCGTCGCGCACGAAATCACCCAGCACGTGGCCCACGACGAGCTGCTTGGCATTGGGCCCGGTCGGCTTGCCTATGCCGAACCGAAGGCGGGCATAGGCGTCTTCGCCCCACGATTCGCGTATTGAATTGAGCCCGTTGTGGCCACCGGTGCCGCCCCCCGCTTTGAGGGCCAGCTTGCCGAAGGGCAAGTCGAGTTCGTCGTGTACGACCAGCACGTCGGCCGCGGGCACCTTGTAGAACCGCGCCGCCGCCCCGAGTGACTGCCCAGACGCGTTCATGAACGTCATGGGCTTGATCAAGAGCACCACGTCGTCGCCGATTCGGGTCTGCGCGAGGTCGGCTTCCCACTTGTGGGAGGTGAAGCGGGTGCGCAGCTTGTCGGCCAACTGGTCGACCACCAGAAAGCCGACGTTGTGGCGGTTGCGCTCGTATTCTCGCCCGGGGTTGCCCAGGCCACAGATGATCTTCATGGGGCCTCACCACACACGAACGCCGTGCCGAGAAAGCCCCGACACGGCGCACGTGCTGAACATGCCTCGTTGGCGAGCGCCTTACTTCTTGGCCGGAGCCTTGGCCGCCGCCGCGGGAGCCGCCTTGCCGTCGGCCGCTTTCGCGTCGCCAGCCGGGGCCTTGCCGTCGGCCGCCTTCGCGTCGCCCGCCGCCGGGGCTGCACCCGCCGCCGCCGCCGCCGGAGCCGCTTCGACCACCTTCTCGACTTCGGGGGCCGTGACCACGGCGATGGTGTAGTTGACGTGGGTCTTCACGACGACGCCAGGCGGCAACTTGATGT
The DNA here is from genome assembly GCA_044225205.1 of Myxococcaceae bacterium. Lineage (GTDB taxonomy): Bacteria > Myxococcota > Myxococcia > Myxococcales > Myxococcaceae > JAEUJT01. The sequence continues at coordinate 1,483 of JBGAIY010000278.1, forward strand.
CGTTGATGTGCACCGACGAGGCGATCTTGAGCGAGGTGACGTCGATTTCGACCTTCTCGGGTATCGACGCGGGCAGCGCGTACACTTCAATTTCGCGCTTCATCTGCGACAAGATACCGCCCGCCGCGACGCCTTCGGCCTTGCCGGTCAGCACCACCGGCACCTTCACTTTGACCTGCTCGGTCTCTTTCACGTCGACGAAGTCGGCGTGCAACAGGTCGCGAGACACGGGGTCCATTTGGTATTCTTTGAGCAACACCATGCGCTCGTTCGAGCCGTCGATTTTCAGGCCGATGACGGTGTTCATTTTCTTGGGGGTCGCCACGGCGGCTTTGAGCGCCTTCGCGTCGAGCGCAATGGTGAGGGGCTTCTCGAGCTGCTTGCCGTACACCACCGCCGGTATGAGGCCGCCCTGACGGGTGCGGCGCGCGGGGCCCTTGCCAGAACCGGTACGTGACTTCGCTTCGAGGTGGGTCGTAATGAGTGACATGAAAGGCTTTCGTGTGCAGAAAACAGCGATTCAACTGCCCTGATCTCACGGGTTCCCGGCATCCCTCCCCAATGGAGGGCCCCGAAGTCGCCGCGTCAGGCCGCCCGGCTCTTGCCAGGGAGCCAGAGTTGGGTCAAGTCAGAGGTCTTGCACCCTGCATGGGCGTCTGGTAGGTGCGACGCCCCTGTTTTCTTAATTCGGAGAGATTTGTCATGCGCCCGAGCGCGATTGCATTCGTTGAAGAACGCCACCTCCGCAAGAACGTGGCTGAGTTTCGCCCTGGCGACACCGTTCGCGTCAATTGGAAGGTGAAGGAAGGCGAAAAAGAGCGCGTTCAGGCGTTCGAAGGCGTCGTCATTCGCAAGACCCGCGGTACGACTGACGCGACCTTTACGGTTCGCAAAATGTCGTTCGGCGTCGGCGTCGAGCGCATCTTTCCCATTCACAGCCCCCGCTACGAGTCGATCGACGTGGTGACCAAGGGCGACGTGCGGCGCAACCGCTTGTTCTACCTCCGCAATTTGCGCGGCAAGGCGGCCCGCCTCGACTCGCAAGAAGACTACGACGTGGCTACGGCCGCTCCGGTCGCCGCCGCCGCGAAGTCGTAAGACGCTCAACCTTTCGTTTTCGCATTCGAAGCCGAGGGGCCAATGCAGATACTCGAGCTGGCGGTGCAAGCCGTTCGAGGCTTCTCACCGGCCGCCCGCGTCGCACTCCGTGCAGGGTACCTCGGGCTCAAGAGCCCCTCCGAGTTGGCATCGCCACTCGCGGGGCTTTTTGTGTCGTTGTGCTACCCCGACGGGCGCGGTGGTGACGCGGGGTTTCTCGCCCCGGGCGCGAAAGCGGGCCGGGCGGGGTTTTCGCTGCAGGGCAACGACCAGAACATTTGGCGCCTCGTGCGCGACTTGGGCGGGTCGGGAGCGCTTCACAAACTCAACAAGCAGACCAACGCCTATGAGTTGGTGACCCAAGACTCGGCCGAAATGGCGCAGGTGTTGCGGGCGACGGTCGGCCTGTTGCCGCGGCCCACGTTCGAGCAGGTGTTCACCTTCACGCCGGCTCAGGCGCCGACGAAACGGCCCAAGCTGCCCAAGCCCGCGCCGGGGGCGCCCAAGCCGAAAGCCAAGAAGGTCGCCTCGGCGTTCGACCAGTACGGCGAGTTCGATTCGGTCGGCGACCCGACCGTGCGGCTCAAAGAGCTCGAGGCCGAGCTCAACGCGTCGAAAGAGACCGCCGACATTCAATTCAGAATGGACGGCGTGCAGGCTGAGATTTTCAAATACGAAGAAAAGCTCAAAGCCTACGAAGCGTTGCGCGAAAAGCTCGAAGCGCAGCGGGCCGAACTGTCGACCGCGCCCACGCCGCAGAACCTGGGCTTGCCCGACGACATCGTCGCGCGGGTGCGTCGCTACCCCGAAGAAAAGAAGCGCCACCACGAAGCGTTGCGCAAGCTGAACGAAGAGCGTGAGAGCGCCGGCATCACCGACGCCATTCGGGTCGCGCCCGTCTACAAAGATCAGCGCTTTTGGGGCGCGCTCGTCGCCGGGTTCGTGCTGCTCATCGCCCCGGCCGTCTTTCTCGAAGGCGGCGCCCGGTACGTCGCATTCTTGGCCATTTTGGCGTTCGGTTTCGCCGCGCTGTTGGCCCTTCGCTACATCGAAGAGTTGCAGCACGCGAGTCGCGAAGGGGCCAAGGCCGACGTGTTCTCGACGCGCGAAAAGAAGCTCGTCGACGAATTCGAACTGGCCAACGCCATGGTGCAAAGCGCACTCGACAAAGTCGAAGCCGCGACCGCCGACGAATTCTACGCGGCCATGGCCAAGGGCGAAGCGCTGCGGCCGGCGCTCGCCGAGCTCGAGCTGGCTTGGGCCGACTTCGAGTCAGACCCTGAAACGGCGCAGTGGCCTTCCTTGGTGAGCCAGCTCAAGGCCGAGCACGAAGAACTCAACCAAAAGCTCCTGGGGCTGTCGGGCGGGTACGTGCGCGACGCACGCGAAATCGAACGCGACATCGCCAAGCTCAAAGAAGCGCTCGCCCCACCGCCGCCCATTGAAGACGACCGTACCGTCGAAATGAAGGCGATCGGCCCGACCGAGACTTTCGACGACCCGACGCCCGCGCTCATGGCCCTGGCGAGTGACTTGTTCAACGCCGACATTTCTTCGGTGTGGGCGATGATGCGCGACCGCGCCATTCAATACCTCTCGGCGTTGACCGACCGGCGGTACCAGAGCGTCGACCTCGACCTCGAGGGCCACGCCACCGTGGTCTCGGGCGGCAAGACCATGCCCGCCGGTGAAATGCCTGGCCGCGACCTCGACGTGCTGTACGTGTCGTTGCGGCTGACGTTGATCGAAAAATACAGCGCGCAGAACAAAGTGCCCGTGATCATCGAAGACGCGTTCGTCGGCATCGTCGAACCGGCCAAAATGACCCTGCTCGGTCGCATGCTCAAACACTTGGGCACGCTGACCCAGGTGCTGCATGTCAGTGGCAAACCCGAGAATGTCGCCGCGGCCGATGCCGTGTTGAACATTTGACGCGGGCCCGGTCGGCCCGCGAAGAAAAGGCGGGCGAACATGGGAGTGGAACTGGGGAGCAGCGCGCAAGCGCATCACCAGGTCGACCCTCGCAAGGCGAGTGGTGACTTGGGAGAAACGTTGGTGGCCGAAGCCTTGGTGCGAGACGGCTACACGGTGCGCGACCGAAATGTGTTGTGTCGGCGCGGCGAACTCGACTTGGTGGTCGAAAAGGGGCCGCTGCTGTGCTTCGTCGAAGTGCGAATGCGCGCCACGGCCGCCTGGGGCGACCCGTCGATGACCGTGTCTCGCACCAAGCAACGCAAGGTCATTCACGCGGCCATGGAGTACCTCCAGCGTCACCGCCTCAACGGTCGCCACATTCGTTTCGACGTGGCCTCCGTGGTGGGGCGCGGCCGGGGCGGGGTGGTTGAAATCATACCGAACGCGTTCGAGGCCTGGTGATGGTGCGTGTTACACCGACGAAATGCCCGGCCGGCTTTTTCTGGTTGCGACCCCCATTGGCAATTTGTCTGACGTGTCGGCCCGCGCGGTCGACACGCTCAAAGCCGTGGCGGCGGTCGTCTGCGAAGACACTCGGCACTCGCGCGTGCTGCTCGAGCGATTTGGCATTTCAACACCCACCGTGAGTTTGCCGGCCTTCGCCGAGGGCGAGCGAGTCGGGGCGTTGGTCGACCGTCTCGAGCGCGGTGACGACCTGGCCGTGGTCACCGACGCGGGCAGCCCTGCCATCAGTGACCCTGGCGAACGGCTCGTCGCTGAGGCCGTGGCGCGTGGCGTGACGGTTGTGCCCGTGCCGGGGCCCACCGCCCTGGTCGCGGCGTTGTCGGCGGCTGGTCTGCCGACCGGGCGCTTTCATTTCTTGGGGTTTCTGCCTCGCACCACCAGTGACGCTCGCGCCATGCTCGACGAGGTGTCGGGGCTCTCGGCGACGCTCGTGCTCTACGAGTCTCCGAAACGGGTTGGCGCCACGCTCGAGTTGTTGTTCGACGTGCTCGGGCCCCGCAGAGCATGCGTCGCGCGAGAACTCACGAAAGTGCACGAAGAATTCGTGCGCGGTCAGCTCGACGAATTGGTCAAGCGTTACGCGGGTGAAGACGTGTTGGGCGAGGTCGTGCTCGTCGTCGAGGGCCGCACCCTCGACACGAAATGGTCTGAAGCCGAAATCAAGGCCGGCCTCGCCGCCGGGCTGGCACGAGGCGAGCGACTCAAGACCCTCGCGAGCGACTTGGCGAAGCAGGGCGGCTGGTCGAGCCAAGACGTTTACCGCCTGGGCCTGACGGTGAGGCCCGGCGGCGGCGGCCCGTGACCCGCCTGCGGCGAACCTTGGTGGCGTGGCCCGCGTTGGTCGCGGCCCTCGTGGTGCACCGGTCGCTGGGTGACGTCGCCGCCGCCACGGTCGTGCTGGGCTTGGTCGGCTTGTTGCCGCGCGGCGCCGACATCGCAGCCACGGCCGCGTTTTCGCTGGCGGGTACCGGGCTGGTCTTTGGGCTGGCGGTCGCGGCGTATGAAGCCTTGGCCGCGCGTACCTGGCGGCGAGCGTGGGTGTGGTGGCTGGGCGGCCCCGCCCTGCACGCCGCCGTCTTTGCGTTGGCGGCCTTCGCTCGAACGCCGTTGGCCCGTGCCTTCTTGGTCAGCGCGGCTTCGGCGCTCGGGTTGCTGGCGCTGGCCCGGCGTCAGGGCGCCGCAATGGCGGGGCAGAACCCCGAACGCGGCGCGCACGACTTGAAATAGACGTGCGGCTTGCCCGACGAGTCGGTGCAGTAGAACTGGTCGCCGGTCTCGTTTTCGACCTGGTACGACTTGCACGAAATCGTGTCTCCGGCGACCTGGTCGCAGCCCGAACCGCCCGGGCACGAGAAAATGACTCCGCCGCAGTCAAAACCCGACGGGCAGTCGGCGTCGGTGGTGCACGTCATGCCGCAGAAGGTGGCCGTCTGGCCCTCGGTAATGAATGACAAGCACCGGGCCACGCTCTGGTCGCCACAGTTGTCAAACCCGCCGCAGGTGTTGCAGTCGACCCGACCTGGCTTGGTGAAGCAGGTGCCGTTCGCCGTGTTGCAGAACTGGCCCGCCGGGCACGCCTGGTTGTCTTTGCAGAAGAACTTGCAGGCCCCGTTCACACACGAATTCTTCGGAGTGCAGTCTCCGTCTGAACGGCAGCCGGTTTGGCACGACTGGGTGGCCGGGTTGCAAATGCGGTCGAACGCGCAGTGCTCGTCGAGGGTGCAGGGGCCCTTGGCGATGCACTTGGCCGTGGTGGTGTCGCAGAACAGGCCCATGGGGCAGTCGAGGTTCGACGTGCACGAAGCGTACGACTGGCAGAACCCGAGCGAGTTGCAGAAATTGCCCGTCGGGCAGCCGGCGTTGCTGGTGCACCGGCACCCGCCGCTCACCGCGTCGCACACCTGGCCCGTGCCGCACGACGCGTTCGAAATGCACACGCAACGGTTCGACCCGTCGGTCGCTTTGCGAAACCCAGCTGGGCAGCAGGAGTCACCCGTGCACACGCACGCCGAAAAGTTCGGGTCGTAGACATAGTTGGCCGGGCAGCACTTCGACGTCGCACAGACGCACTCTTTGCCAATGGGGTCGTACTTGTAATCGACCGGGCAACACGAATCGGCCGCGCACGTGCAGGTCTTCTTGTCGGTGTTGTACACGTGCCCCAGCGGGCAACAGGCGTCGGCCCGGCACTCGCACGCCTTGCTCACGGTGTTGAATTGGTAGCCCTCGGGGCAGCAGTCTTCGGCTCCGCACACGCACTTCTGCTCGTTGGCCAGCCAGACGTGGTCTTTCGGGCAGCACTCCGACGCTTTGCAGACACAGCTCTCTCCGGCGACCGAATATTCGTACCCGGCTGGGCAGCAGGAGCTGTCTCGGCACACACACACCGCGTCTTCGCAGCTGTAGCCCGAAGGGCAGCCCTCGTCGGTGGCGCACACGCACTTGGCTCCCTTGTCGTCGTACGCGTAGCCGTTGGGGCACAACGGGTTGAGCGCGGTGCGCGAACAGCCGCTCAGCGCCACCAGCAAAAGGCCCGTCACGGCCACGCCCCGAGAACTGTGGAGGAGCGCTGACATGGTCATGGCCTCGCAAACGCGTATTCAATGCGCACGGTCGACCCCGGCGGAGGAATGTACGTACCCACGAAAACCACGCTGTTCGTGTCGGCGCGGTAGTCGAACCCCGTCACCGGGTCTTGCGGTATTGCCGTGCTGGTCGACCCGTCGATGACCGTCACGCGAATGCTGCCGGCAATGGGCGTAATCGTGAGGGGAAACACGCGCTTGAGCGTGTTGAGCGCCTGCGCGATTTTGACCAACGTGTCTTCGAAGCTCACGTCGCAAATCGACCCGATGGTGCCACCCGTCTTGGTCGCGACTTCGGCGTAGCGAAACCCGGCGCCCGCTTCGCTGCCGTACAACCCGGCTTCACCCGGTGGCACGCAGCCGTTGGGCAAGGCCCCGGCGATCGCCGAGAAGGTGATGAGGTTCTCATTGCCCGGCCCCTTGAGCGACTTGAATGCTCGGGCGTAGTAGTCGGTGGTGCCAAAGCTCGAATCGTCTTCGTTGGTGACGACGATGACCGCCAGGGCCGCGTTGCTGCGCAAGAAACCGGCGTTCGGCCCCCCCGGGTCAATGTTGGGAGAGGTGAGCGCGAACTGCGTCATGCGCAGGCCCTGTTCCCACCGGCTCCGCGACGCGGGAAAGGTGGTGTTCGTCGCGAAAACGGCCTGGGGGTTGGGTGTTTTGTTGGTGATGATGGGGGTGGTGCCCCGCAGTCGGCCTCCGTCGTTGAAGACGATGCTGGTCACCCCCATTTGAAAGTCGACCCGCAACGACAACAGCTCTTGCACGAAGCGGCTGAAGTTCGTCACCAAGCGGCGGCGTTCGTTCGCCATCGACCCCGAATCGTCGACGACCCACAGAATGTCGACGAAGCCGTCAGACTGCTTGAGCACGTCGACCTGCGTCGCGTCGACTCGAGGGGGGTCGACCAGCACGACCCGCCCTGTCGGCGAGCGTTCGACCGTCGGAGGTTTGATTTCGACCGGGGTGACCCGCGGCGGGGCGATGTCGGGCACCGCCTCACCCCGGCCGTTTTCACGGCCGACGTTGTCGCAGCCGGCGACGAGCAGCAGCAGCGTGAGGGCGGTGAGGGCGGTGGTGGCGTTCATCGACATCGAAGTTCAGTAAAAGGGAGACCAGATTGAAGGACGCGGCCTCCCTCATGCAAGTCTTGGAGAAAACACGCAAGCACGCTTCATCATTCAACGATTTGCAAACTAGAGTCTGTCAGAACAAGACATTTTCGCCCTACCATGCGCTCGTTTTCACTCATTGTCGTGACCGTCGTCGCCTCTTTGGCCTCAGGCTGCCAGTGCAGCCCCGCCACTCCGACGAGCGTCACCATTCGTGTCAAAAATGCCTCGCGCGACGCCATTTTCGTCGACGACACCGACCGGGCCCTCGGGGTGGCGGTGCAGCGCAACGTCGGCGGGAGTTGGTTTTCGTTCACGGAGAGCCCTTGTTCGTGCGTGAGCTGCGACTTGGCGTGCTCGAGCAGCGCTTGTGACGTTTGCACCGATGCCGGCGTTTCCTTCATTCAGAAGCTCGAGCCCGAAATGGCGCTCACCCGTACGTGGTCGGGCGTGGTGCACGTCTCGAGCTACGCGTGTGGCCGAAATTGCCTGTCCAACGAAAATGCCCCGCTCGACGAGACCTTCAACGCCCACCTCTGTTACGCGAACCAGATCACCGGGTTCGACGCGCCCGACGGAGGCCGTGAAGAGGGCCCGTTTCCCAACGTGGGGGTGACCTGCGTCGACAAGCAATTCAAAATCTCCGACGGCGTGGTCGAAGTCGGCCCCGCGCGCGGAGCCGACTGCACGACGACCGCCGACTGCCGGGGCCTCGACGAACTGTGTTTCGCGGGCTCGTGCACGGCCGGCTGCCCGGCCAACGGGTACCCCAACGCCCCGGGGCTCCAAGTCGCCAGCATCACCGACCGGGGCTTTTTCACCACGATGCCCGTCAACGGCCGCTCGGTTTCGACCGGCACGGGTGCCATCACTTCGGCTCAGTACGGTGGCACCACGCTCACCGTTCAGCTCAGTCGCCGGGGGGCGGCCAACGAGTTGTTGACCGGCGCCGTGCAAGTGACCCTGCCGTCGCACGACGGCCCGGCCTTCTCAGTGAACCAAAACGTCACGGTGACCGTCACCGACGCGAGCACCGATGACAACGTGAACAACCGCGCCCTGGTCATTCGCGACGCGGCCACCAACAAGCTGCTCTTCGCCGCCGACGTCGGCCAGCTCGGCCGGGTGTTGACCAACGCCGACCTCGCTCCACTGACCGTGACCGACGGCACCACCGTCACCGGCTGCCGCACCGACGGGTGTGGCAAAGCGCTGTTCGTCGCCGCCCGGGTGAGCGCTCAGGGCACCGCCGGCACCGTGACCGTCGACGTTGAAACCGGAGACATTGCCAGCATCACCACCGCCCAAGGCACCTACCGTTTCGCCAACGCCTACGACGCCAAGTACGCCAAAACGTCTTGTAAATATAACGAGTTACGGCCATATGCCGTGTGGCTGCAGCCATGAGGTCGGTGGCCTTTCGAATGGTGCTGTGGCTGGGCGTGCTGTCGAACGTGCACTGCGGCGACTGCAGGCCCCGCGGCCCGTGTGCCCAAGCCACCGACGAATGCTTCATTCGCGTGCCGGGAGACCCGTGCCCGAGACGGGGCCAAGAATGCAACCAATGCGGCGCCGATGGGGGCACCAAAG
>JBGAIY010000279.1:0-10201 GCA_044225205.1 Myxococcaceae bacterium
GTCAGCGAACTTCGAGACGCGGTCGAGCAAGTCGTTCGTGTCTTTCGCCTCCGGCACGCGCGGCCGACGGTCGGCCGAACGCACCACGCCCGTGCTCACGAACGCGTCGTCGACCGACGACCACCCGTTCGTCAAGCGCGCGGTCTCCAGAGCCTCCGTGAGCAGCGACTTGGTGTCGGCCGCCGCCCGGTCAGCCACCTCTTTCGGCGACGGAGCACAGCCCAGCGCCACCACCCCCAAAACCACCAGAACCCAGAATGACTTCGACATGGTGACCCCCAGGCGCAACGGCCAATGACCGACCTGCTAGCATGCCCAACGCCCGCACGACCCGACGCAAACAATGCGCTAAACGCATTTTTTGCGACTTGAGGTTCGGGTAATTGGCGAATTGTGAAGCCATATCATGTGCTTGTGTGTTGGTGCCGGCGGTACGGTGTTTGCCTTTGGTGTGGGTGAACATGACCCCCTCAACGCCGTCTTTTCTCCGTTTTTGCTCATGACCCCGCACTGCGCATCGGCCACGACGACGCTCGAAGGCACCGTTCTCCACACCCACCCCGAACGCGCCGTCGCGCTTCGGGCGAATGTGTTTTTCGTCGGAGCGAACCTGCGCCGAACGGCCGCTGCGCTCGCCAGCATCGCCCACCCTCACCGAGCATTTCTCGAGCGCGCCATTTCCGAGCGGTTTGGAGCTGCGTCATGACCACCGAACTCAAGTCACGCAAATCACCTCGCCGAGGCCCTCCGCCAGGGCTCCCCGGAGTGCCCGACTCCGCGTGGCTCGCGCCCGGCCATGAACCCAGCCAGGCGGGCCAGCCGACCGACGCCCCCGCCAGCCATGACCATGTGCCCGAAACCGAGGCCGGCCTCGCCGCCCGCCCCGGCCCGAAGCCCCGGGTGCTGATCATCGACGACGAGAAAAACGCCCGCGACGCGCTCCGAAGCATCTTGCTCGAAGAGGGCTACGCCGTCGAAGAGGCGAGCGACGGCCTCAGCGGCCTCAAAGCGCTCGAGACCACGTCTCCCGACCTCGTGCTGTGTGACGTGCGAATGCCGGGCCTCGACGGGCTTTCGCTGCTCAAACAAGCCGTCGCCGGTGGCACCTCCGCCTCGTTCGTCATGATGACCGCGTTCGCCAGCATCGAAACCGCGGTCGAAGCCATGCGGGCCGGCGCCGAGACGTTCCTCGTCAAACCGCTCGACGTGAATACCGTGTTGGTGGTGCTCGAAAAGGCGCTCCACAAACGCGACTTAGAGAGAGAGACCCACGTTCTGCGCGAGCGGGTCAAGGCCACGTACCGCTTCGCCAACATCATCGGCGAAGGCCCCGAACTCCAGGCCGTGTTCGACGTGATCAAGCGCGCGGCCCCCACCAAAGCCACGGTGCTCGTGCTCGGCGAATCGGGCACTGGCAAAGAATTGGTCGCCCAAGCCATTCACGAAGAATCGCCGCGGCGAGGCAAGTTCTTCGTCAAGGTCAACTGTGCCGCGCTGTCTGAGAGCCTGCTCGAGAGCGAATTGTTCGGTCACGAGAAGGGCAGCTTCACCGGCGCCGTCGGTCGACGCGAAGGCCGCTTCGAACTCGCCAACGGAGGCACGCTCTTTCTCGACGAAATCGGAGAGATTTCTCCCACCATGCAGGTGAAGTTGCTGCGCGTGCTGCAACAGCAAGAATTCGAGCGGGTCGGCGGTACCCAGACCGTCAAGGTCGACGTGCGCTTGGTGGCCGCCACCAACCGAGACCTCGAGACCGAAGTGAAAGCGGGCCGATTTCGCGAAGACCTCTACTACCGCCTCAACGTCGTGTCGGTCACCCTGCCCCCCTTGCGCCGCCGCAAGGGCGACGTGCCCGCCCTGGTCGCCCACTTCATCGAAAAATACTCGGCCGAACACGGCAAGCACATCAACGGGCTGGCCCCCGGCGTCATGGCGTCGCTGCTCGCCCACGACTGGCCGGGCAACGTGCGCGAACTCGGCAATGTCATCGAACGCGCCGTCGTCATGAGCCAGTCTGACCAATTGACTACCGACGACCTGCCCCCCGTCTTGCGCGGGCCACGACCCACCGGTGGCAAGCCCGGCGAAAGTTCGTTGGTCGGCTCATCGCTGTATGACATTGAGCGTGACGCCATTCAGCGCACCCTCGAACTGGTGGGTGGGTCGACCTCACGCGCCGCAGAAATACTCAAGATCAGCGTGCGCAAAATTCAATATCGACTCAAAGAATACGCGGGCGAATCACCCCCGACCGAATGACGGCCTGACGCGTTTGCTGCACTCCCCGCAAACGGTGCGCCCACAACGCCCACAACGCCCCAGCTCCGCGTCCTGGCACGAGACGTGGAACACCAAGAGCCATGACCAAGCCCATCCCTCCGATTCGCAAGTTCATGACCACCACCCCCGAGGTGGTGACCCCCGAGCACACCATCGCCCACGCGCACGAAGTCATGCGCCGCCTGCACATTCGGCACTTGCCCGTCTGTCAGGGCAGCGAATGCGTCGGGGTCTTGTCTGACGGTGACCTGTTCAAGCTCGAAGCCCTGACCTCTGCCGACGTGAGCCAGTCGAAGGTCAGCTCGGTCATGACGACCACCCCCTACGCCGTGACCCCAGACACCCCAGTCGACGAAGTCGTGGGCGAAATGGCGCGGCGCAAGTTGGGTTCAGCCGTCGTCATCGACAACCACCTGGTCGTCGGGCTGTTCACGGCGACCGACGCCCTGTCGGCGTTCGCCGAACTGCTCCGCACCCGCTTGCACGCTTGACCGGTCACCCGAAGTTCAGTTGACCTGATCTGCGTCTCGCTGCCGAGACCGAATGAAATACGCAGGTTCGGTCGCGAAACCATCTCAGTTCAACTGAACTTGACTGTAAGCCCGCGCGTCGCCTCAGGTCACCAGCTGCGGCGCGCCCGCCTCGCCCGGTCGACAGCCAGGCAAATGAACCGAAAACCGAGCCCCACCGGCCGGGCTGCGGCCGATCACCACGCGCCCACCGTGCTGCGTCACGATCGCGTGCGAAATCGGCAGGCCCAGGCCCGAGCCGCTGGCCTTGGTCGTGAAGAACGGCTCGAAAATGCGGGGCAAAACGTCGGGCGGCACCCCCGACCCCGAGTCGTCGACGTGGGTCACGACCTCGTCATTGGCCAAAAGCCGCTCGACCACGACCGCGACCCGCGACCCTGAAGGGCTCGCGTCGAACGCGTTCAGACACAAGTTCATGAAGACCTGTTGCAATTGGGCCGCGTCGCCCAGCACCCAGGCCCCGTCGGCCCCGCTGAGTGACAACGAAACGCCCCGGTTCTCTGCCACCGTCGACAACAGGTCGGTGACCCGCTTGAGCAACGCGTCGAACGCGATCGGTCGAAGACTGACCGGCGCGGGCCGAGCGAACTCCAAGAAGTCTTGGAGAATGTGGTCGAGCCGGCGAATCTCGTCGCGCACGAGCGTCAACGGCTCGATCAGGTTACCCTGCACCGAATGCTCGAGCTTGCGAATGCGGCGCTCCAGCACCGACAACTGCAATGAGGCCGCGTTGAGCGGGTTGCGAATTTCATGTGACAACCCGGCGGTCAACGTGCCCACGGCCGCCAACCGTTCGGCGACTTGCGCTCGGCGGGCCAGTTCGCGCTTCTCCGAATGGCTGCGAACCTGCTTGAAGGCCTGCTCGACCGTCAACAGCACCTCGGGCGTCGCGCACGGCTTGACGAGGTAGGCGTACGCTCCCGCGCGAACCGCGGCCGCCGCCGATTCGACCGACGCAAACCCAGTCAACAAGATGATTTCGCAATCGGGGTCTTGAGCGCGCAGTCGCGCGGTGAGGCCCGCCCCATCTCCGTCGGGCAGTCGAAAATCGAGCAAGGCGACCTGCACCCAGCCTTTTGCGGCCTCGAGCGCCGCCGCGAAAGTCGGCACACTCCGAACCGAATAGCCCCGGGCTTCGAGAATTTCAGTGAGGTTGGCCACCAGGTCGGCGTTGTCTTCGACCAACAGAATGTTGCCGCTCATTGCCGGTTCGCCCTCTCGACCAACAACTGCTCGAGGTGCGAGAGCAGCGCTGACGTGTCGAACGGCTTTTCGAAGACCCGACCCGCCGACCGGCGACCGGTCATCTCTGGGTACGCGGTGATCACCACCACCGACGCCTCGGGGAAATGCCGCTGAACCATCGCCACGCTCTCACCGGGTTCGCCGCCAGGCAGCTTCAAGTCGACGATGGCGGCCGCCGGGCGCAAATCACCCTTCAAGACATCGAGCTCGGCGAGGCTTCGCGCGACCGCCACCGACAAGCCCTTCGAGCGGAGCACCTCGGTCAAGTTGTCGTTCAACGAGACGTCGTCTTCGGCCACCACCACCAACGCACCATGGCGCGCGCACCGCAACAACCCCAGCAGCTGCTCGACCGGCAACGGCTTGGGCAACACGCCCAGCAGGCCTTCTTGTTCGGCCGCCGTGACGAGCGCGCTGCGGGCGTACGCGGTGAGCACCACGGCCGGTAAGCCCGGGTCGAGCCGACGCGCTCGGCGCACCAACTCAACGCCGTTGAACTCTGGCATTTGCAGGTCGGTAATCAACGCGTCAAAGCGCTCGTTCGCCAGCGTCGTGAGCGCGAGCGACGGAGACGACACCGCCGTGGCGGCATCGCCCAGGTCGTTGAGAATCTCCGCGAGGTTCTCGCCCAGCTGCTGGTTGTCATCGACGATCAGGTACCGACGCATGCCTACCCCACTTTCGGGAGCGTCACCTCGAAGCGCGCCCCGCCCAGCTCTGAAGTACCCACCGAAATCGTACCCTCATGCCGTTCGACGATGCGCCGCACCAACGCGAGCCCCAGCCCAATGCCGTGGCTCTTGGTCGTCACCAACGGTTCGAACAACCGGGCACGTACCGAAGGCGCCACACCAGGCCCCGAATCGTCGACCGCGAACACCGTGCCGCCCGGTCGCTCGTCAACCGTGACCCGCACCTCGCCAGATGGGCCGACCGCGTGCAAGGCGTTTTCAACCAAGTTCACGAAGACTTGCCGCAATTGTACCGGGTCGGCTTGCACCGACCGCGGCCCGTCGAGCCCCCGCACCACGAGCTTCACACCCGGAGCAACCGACACCGTGCCCACCAACCCGTCGAACAGGCTCTGCAGGTCGACCGTCTCGCGCTGCACCGGTCGGTCACCGATCATGTCGAGCAACCGGCGAATGATGTCGTTCGAAAGCTTCACCTGGTCGCCGATGCGCCCCAAGTGCTTCGCCACCTTTTCGTCACCGCCCACCTTGCCCTTCAGCACGAACAACGACGTCTCGATGACCCCCAGCGGGTTGCGAAGCTCATGCCCAATAGACGCCACGAGTTGGCCAAACGTCGCCAGGCGCTCGCTCTTCGCCTGTTGGGCCAACAGGTCTTCGCGGTAGGTGTGGAGCATGATCGCCAGCTCCAAGTCGAGCACCCGGCCCAACGAAATCGCCGAATCGGCACGCGCCTGGGGCGCCAGCGATGACTGGTCGAGCACCCGGTTGAGCTCGGTGCGCAGAATGTTCATCGCCCCGAACATGTAGTGCTGGGGCAGCGCAATTCGCACGTGAACTCGCCCAATGCGAGCCCGCCGCTCGTAATACGCTTCGTCCCACGGGCCGGCCAACAGGCCTCGCAGCCACGCCCGCAGCGTGACTTTGAGGTGGCCGACTTGACTCTCACCACCCACCAGCGCCTTCTTCGCCTCAGAATGCTGAAGAATGCGGTCGTAGAACAAGTCGACGATCGACTCGATGTGCGGCTCCACCACCGGCTGCAACGCCCGCAGCGCTGCCTCGTCGGCCGCCCCAAACCCCACGTAGCGCTTCAGCTCGTCCAAAAGCGGCTCAGCTCCGGTTTGGCCCAGCGTTCTCATAAGAACGGGGTATGGGTGAAGTTGGCACCGTGGTCAAGGTGACGTCTTCGCCCCCAGCGGCGCCAAGAACCGAACCACCTGCCGCTCCACCGCCCCCGTCGTTTGACTTCGAATCGTCACCACAACATCAACCGGGCCCAGCAGCCGGCTTCGAGCGACACCAACGGCGATCGGCACGCGGGCGTCTTGCAACGTCTTCAGCGTCACGACTGGTGTGCTGACAGAAATCTCCGCTTCTACCGGAGCCGTCACCGCGACCTCGAACGTCTCGGGCTCTGGGTACTTGTTGATCAAATGAATTTCGAAGACGTTGCGAACCAGGTCGCCGTCGAGCACGAACGGGTTCGCCCCACGGGGGCGCACGACGTTCGACTCGAATGGCACCCGCAGCGCCAGGCCCACCGAAAAGACCGACGCCGTCACCGCGAACAACGCGCCATACACCAGCAAGCGCGGCCGAATCGTCTTTCGCTTCTCACCCGCGAGTTCGGCCATCGACGCGAACCGAATGAGCCCCTTGGGCCGGTTCACGCGCGTCATGACGTCGTCGCACGCGTCGACGCATTGCACGCAGGCAATGCACTCCATTTGCAGGCCGTTGCGAATGTCGATGCCCGTCGGGCAGGTCTTGACGCACTTCGCGCAGTCGATGCAGTCACCGACCGGCGCGGCCGACTTGAGCTTGCCCCGCGGCTCGCCACGGCCCGCGTCGTACGCCACCGTCACGGTATGGCGGTCGTGCAACACCGACTGCAGCCGCCCATACGGGCACACCACGACGCAGAACTGTTCACGAAACCAGGCAAAATTGAACAGCAACAGCGCGCTGAACCCCGTCACCAACGTGAAGGCCTCCGCGTGACGCCACGGGCCGTCGGTCACCATGAGCCAAAACTCACGCGGCGACACCAGAATCGCCGCCAGCGCGTGCGCAATCGCCGTCGCCGCCACGAAGTACGCGAGGTACTTGCCCAAAAGCCGCGCCACCCGCTGCACCGACCACGGCATCGTGTGCAGCTTCGCCCGCCGCTCTGGTGGCCCGTCGAACAGACGCTCGATCGGCCGAAACACCGACTCCAGAAACACGGTCTGGGGGCACCCCCACCCACACCAAACCCGCCCTTTCCACGCCGTTACGAAGAGCAACGCAAACCCGGCACTCAACCCCAAGAACGCCAACAACCACACGTCTTGTGAATTGAACGACGTGCCTCCCAACCAAAACGCCCGGTGCTGCACGTCGAGAAACAGCGCCGGGTGCCCATGAATCGAAACGAAGGGCGCCAGCACGTAGAACGCCGTCAGAAGGCCAAAGACGCTCCAGCGCCGCTTGAGCCACGGGCCCAACACCAACAACGGGTGCAAGGTCAGCCGCGAGCCGTCGGCCTTCATCGTGCCCAGCGTCGACACCTTCTTCGGCGCTGGTGCTGGAGCGATTGGCGTCATGGGGCCCTCACTGAACCGGGTCGCCCTGAGCGGCCTTGCCGGGCACGTTCGTGTTGCGAACCGACAACACGAAGGCCGTCACTTTGCGGGTCTTGTCGGCCCCCAACACGGGCCCCCACGGCGGCATGCCCTGCGCCACATACCCCTCGGTCACGCTCTTGAGCACGTCGTTCGGCTTGTTGCCGTGAATCCAAAAAGTGTCGGTGAGGTTCGGCCCCACCAAGCCCTCGCCTTTCGGCCCATGGCACGACATGCACGTCGAGGTGAACACCTTTTGCCCTTCGGCCACCGCGTCGGCGTTCTTCGCGAGTTCCCACAAGGCCTCGTCGCTCGTCGGGTTCGCCGCCACCCGCTGCTTTTGCAGCTCGGCCGCGTCGACCCGGTATTCTTCGAGCGGCGTCGGCAGCACGTTCGTCGTGTGGTACACGAACCAGTACCCGAAACCGAACGCCATCGTGCCGAACAGAATGGCCAACCACCAATTCGGCAAACGGTTGTCTTCTTCTTCGATGTCGTCGTACCGGTGTACGACGTTCTTCTTGTCGGGTTCACCCATGGTGCTGCGCCTCCGAGTCGTTGGTTGGAGCAGCGTCACCAAACAGCGGCAACTGCTCTACCGCCCTTTGCTGCTCGGGTTGAGTTTGCGCGAACGCGTACGCGCGAATGAGCACCAGCACGAACGCCCCAATGAAGCTCGCCATCGCCAGCAGCGGCAGCGTCGGCTCCATGTTCGAATAGAACGCTTTCCACATCACGGGCCTCCCACGGGAGCGACCGCCAAGTCGGCCTTCGCCGCGACCCCTTGGTCGCGCCCCAGCCGTTGCAGGTACGAAATCAACGCGACGATTTCGCTGTTCCATTCGACCGTGACGCCGTTCTTCGCCAAGTCGGCCACGACCACGTTCGCCTGGGCCTCTTGGTCTTTCGCCGCACTGTCGATTTGCTCATTCGTGTAGGGCACGCCGAGCTTCTGCATCAACGCCAACTTCTTCGACCCCAGCGCGACGTCGATTTTGCCTTCGGCCAACCACGCGTACGACGGCATGTTCGAACCCGGGCTCGTCGACCGGGGGTCCATCAAGTGGGTGTAGTGCCACAGGTTGGGGTAGCGACCTCCCACCCGGTGCAGGTCGGGGCCGGTGCGCTTCGAACCCCACTGAAACGGGTGGTCGTAAATGAACTCTTCGGCGCGCGACGCTTCGCCATACCGCTGCAGTTCGGCCACCATGGGTCGAATCATCTGCGAGTGGCACACGTAGCAGCCCTCGCGCGTGTACACGTCGCGACCTTGTTGCTCGAGCACCGTGTACGGCTTCTGCGCCGCACCGGTCTGAGGCACCGCCTGCTTCAGCAACACCGTCGGCAGCAGTTCGGCCACGCCACCCACGAGCACCGCCAGCAGCGTGATCACCGTGAAGGCCAACGGCCGGCGCTCAATGAGCCCGAACCACGAAGGAGCCCCCGCCGCGGTCTGCCGTTTGACGACCACGTAGGCCACTTCGCCAATGACCAACACCGCCACCGCGGCAATGACCGCCGGCACCGCGTCGAGCAACACGAAGGCCACCGCCGCGCCGAAGGCCAGCACGCTGAACCACAGCGGCCGCCCCAACACCACCGCGCCCACGCCTTCACCCGCCACCGGCGCCACCGGCGCTTCGACCACCACTTCGGCCGAGCCGTTCACCGCCCGGCCCGAAAGCGCCGTCTTCGCCAAGTTCCACATCATCACCACGAAGCCGACCAGGTACATGGTGCCGCCCACCGCGCGGGCGATGTACATGGGCCGAATGGCGACCAGAGTCTCCACGAAGTTCGGGTACAACAACGTGCCGTCGGGGTTCGTCGCCCGCCACATCAAGCCCTGGTTGATGCCGCCCACCCACATCGACACGAGGTAAACGACGATGCCAATGGTCGCGAGCCAGAAGTGGGCGTCGGCCGCTTTCTTCGAATAGAGCGTCGTGCCGAACAGCCTCGGTACGAGCCAGTAGAACATGCCCGCCGCCATCAGGCCGTTCCACCCCAGCGCGCCGCCGTGCACGTGGCCGATGATCCAGTCGGTGTAGTGGGCGAGCGCCGAAACCGACTTGATCGACAACAGCGGGCCTTCGAACGTCGCCATGCCGTAGAACGTCACGCCCGCGACGAAGAACTTCAGCACCGGGTCTTCACGCACTTTTTGCCAAGCACCGCGCAGCGTGAGCAACCCGTTCAACATGCCGCCCCACGACGGCGCCCAGAGCATCAAGCTGAAGAGCATGCCCAGCGACTGAGCCCACTCCGGCAAGGCCGTGTAGAGCAGGTGGTGCGGCCCCGCCCAGATGTACATGAACACCAACGCCCAGAAGTGAACGATCGACAGCCGGTACGAATAGACCGGGCGCTCTGCCGCCTTCGGCAAGAAGTAGTACATGATGCCGAGAATCGGCGTCGTCAGAAAGAACGCGACCGCGTTGTGCCCGTACCACCACTGCACCAACGCGTCTTGCACGCCCGCGAAAGCCGAGTAGCTCTTCAGCGGAGTCAACGGCAACGCCAACGAGTTCACGATGTGCAGCACCGCCACCGTGACGATGGTCGCAATGTAGAACCAGATCGCCACGTACAGGTGACGCTCGTTGCGCTTCGCCAACGTCCAAAAGAAGTTGATCGCGAACACCACCCAAACCAGGGTGATGGCGATGTCGATGGGCCACTCGAGCTCGGCGTATTCTTTCGAGGTCGTGATGCCCAACGGCAGCGTCACCACCGCCGCGACGATGATCAGCTGCCAGCCCCAAAAGTGAATGGCCGACAACAGGTCAGACGCCATTCGCGTCTTCAACAGGCGCTGCGACGAGTAGTAGACGCCCGCGAACATCAT
>JBGAIY010000280.1:0-10206 GCA_044225205.1 Myxococcaceae bacterium
GTCAGGCGTCGAAACCGTGAGCGGCCCCGACCGACCATCACCCAAGGGCAATTGCGCGCGGGCCGCCGTCGCCAAGCCCACCGCCACGAACAACCCAAACGCGGCCTTCGAACGACACATGCCGCATTGTGTAAACAACTGAGGGCAGTGTCGAGGTGCGCGCCCGACGCCTGTGGGCACATGTGCGCCTTGGTTTCACCGGGCCAGACCGCCGAATTTCTTCAATTCGCAAATCAATGAACGTGCCTGTGCGTCAGCAGCATTCAATGTCGTGCGATGGCATCTGTTGCAGACTTCGGTTGGGCTCTTCGGCGCTTGCCTCGTGGCGGGGTGCGGGCCCGGCATCATTGAAGTGACGGCTGGGCCGACCGCGCCCACCGAGGTGGCCGGCCGGTTGGTTGTAGGCGCAGCCGTGTCGACCAGTGAATTGACGCTGACCGAAGCGCCGCGCGCACTGACGCTGGTCTCAGGCACGGCGGGCGTCGTCACCGACCACCGCGTCTTCTTCGAAAACGACGGCGCCCTCACCGAAATGCCGGTCGGCGCCGACGGCGAAAGCATGACGCTGGGCGACATTCGCACCGCCGCGCCGCGTGGCCTGAGCTTGTGGCTCGGCACCAGCACCGGCCTGTTTCACGAAGCGAACCGCCGGCTGTTGCGCTCGCCCCTCAGCGACACCCTCGCTGGCAACGAGCTCGTCGCGCTGAGCGGGTACACCCAAGACGGCGCTGAAGAACTGTGGGTCATCACCCCGGCCGGCCTGTCGTACGTGGCCCAAGGCCAGCTGACCCCGGTGCAATTGGCCGTCTCGGGGCACGTGGCGCCGGCCCCCAGCGCGGTGATCGCGGTCGGCCTGGGCCAAGCCGTCGTCGTCGTCGACCACGACGCGTTCTTCGTCGACGTGCCGAATTCGAAAGCCGCCTGGGTCGCCAAAGGCGTGGGCACCGTGAGCGCCCTGGGCCGGCACGAAGACGGCACCGCGCTCATCGCCAGTGACCTTGGGCTCTTCGTGCGAAACCGCCTCGGCCAAGTCGAACACGTGTCGTTCGGAGCGCCGGTTCAAGACGTCACCGTCACGCTCGGCACCACCTTCATCGCCAGCCAGGGCTCACTCGCCCAACTCGACGCGGCCGGCCACGTCGGCACGCGCCTGGGGGCCGTGGCTCAACCCCTCGCCCATGGCGTCGCGTTCGATTCTCGTGGCAACACGTTCGCCATCGACGGCGCTCGGCTGCTCAAGTTCGCCACCGGCACGTCGACCGACCCCTCGTTCGAGACCGACGTGAAGCCCTTCTTCGCCGCGCACTGCATGTCGTGCCACGCGACCGGAGACAACGGTTCTCCGATTCTCGCGCTCACCACCTACGCGACCGCCAAAGCCAAGGCGACCACCATCGCGAAGCGGCTCCAGTCGCAAGGCGGGCCGCCCATGCCGCCCGAATCGACCGAAGTGTTGCGCCCCGCCGACTACAGCGTGGTGTTGCGCTGGGTCGCGTCGGGCCAACAGCCGTGAGTTCGCCGCACACCTCAAGCTTGGGAGCTTCGATGAACCTCGCCCGATCTGCCGTTGTTGCGCTCGCCGTCGCCCTGGTGGCTCCCGGTGCCCAGGCTCAAGTCGCGAAGAGCTGCGACGAGCCCCACGCGCTCGACAAGTACCAACTGCTGCGCCGGCTCTCGCTCGACTTGCGCGGGCGCGTGCCCAGCTACGCCGAGTACCGGGCGCTCGACAGCGTCGACACCGTGCCGACGGCCACCGTGGCGGCCTACCTGGCGAGCGCCGACTACCAGCGCACCATGCGCCGCTACCACGAAGACCTGTTCTGGCCGAACGTGACCGACGTCGACATCAACTTCAACGCGGCCGCGATTTCGTCAATCGTCATCAAAGACAAGACGACCGCCCTGTCGTCAATGGGGTCGGGCCGCCGCAAAATGTGGCGCGGCGACTCCGACGCCAGCACCACCACCAACGGCCGCGCGTGCGGCGCGTTCGAGCAAACCCACTTCGACCCCAAGTACCCGGGCCAGTTTCGCCCCGACCCCGCCTACATTTTCACCGAGAACCAGTCGGGCACGGTGGTGAAGCAAGAGGGCTACCGAAAAGTGCACCCCTACTGGGCCCCCACCACCACGGTGAACGTCTGCGCGTTCGAAGCCCAAGAGACACTTGTTTCAGACAAGAACGGCACGTCGTGCAATTCGATGGAAGCGCTCAACATACCCGAGTGTGGCTGCGGCCCAGGGCTGCGCTCGTGCTACGGCCCGAAGAAGAACGTCGCCAACGTCATTCTCGAGGCAATGAGAGAACAGCTCGGCCGCAAGGTCGACGAAGTGACGTCGGGCAAGCCGTACACCGACCTGCTCTTGTCGACGACGACCGAAGTCAACGGCCCCCTCTCGTGGTGGAAAAAGTACCTCGGCAAGCTCTACGCGTTGAACCAGGTCTACACCCCGGCCGACGACGGCGAAGAGCTGGCCGACCTCGACTTCACCGACCAAGCGACGTGGAAGCCGGTCGACCGCAAAGGCCTGCACGCCGGCGTGCTGACGTTGCCCGCGTACATGTTGCGCTTTCAGACCAACCGCAGCCGAGCGAACCGCTTTCGCAACAACTTCGAATGCTCGCCTTTCGTACCGCCGGCCGAAATCGAAACCGTCGCCGACGGGTGCGCCGAGTCGGGCACCGACCTCACCGCGCGCTGCACCTGCCGGTACTGCCACCGCATTCTCGAACCCCTCGCCGCCCATTGGGGGCAATTTTCTGAAGCCGGTACCTCGTTCTTGAACCCGACCGAGTACCCCCGCTCGAAGCCCGGCTGCGTCTCGGGCAAGCCCACCAACCTCTGCAGGCGGTTCTATGTGACCGACAGCTCCGCCGACGCCCCCGGCTCGCTCTTGTCGTACCAGTACGCCGACGCCCAGCACCCCGCGGTCGCCCCCGCGCTCGACGGTGGCCCCCGCAAACGCGTCAACGAGATCATCGCCAACGGCGTGTTCGGCAAGTGCACCGTGAAGCGGCTGTTCGCCAACTACGTGAAGCGAGACATGCACGTCACCGGCGAAAACCTCGACGAGCTCGACACGCTCAACCAGCTGTCGGCCGACTTCGCCACCCACGGGTACGACCTCAAGTGGCTCGCCCAGCAAATCGTCGAACTCCCCCAATACCGGAGCCTGCGGTGAAAACGAAAATCGCCCTTCTCGCCGCCGCCTGCTGTGCCGCTTCGCTCGCCGCGTGCCAACAAACCAGCTCGCCGGGAGGCCCTTCGCTCACGACCGGCACCAAGGTGCCCGCCCTGCCGTTCGACCACCCCCCCATCGGCTCTGGCGGCGGCACGGGAGGCGGCGGCTCGCAAGGCGGGGGCAGCGGCGGCGGGAGCGGCGAAGGTGGCGGGAGCGGCGGTGGCGGCGGCTCGGGTGGCGGAGCCGGCGGAGGGAGCGGCGGGGGCGGCGGTTCTCTCGGCAGCGCTTCGAGCAGCGCCCAACGCTTGAGCATCGAACAAATGGCCGAATCGATACCGGCCGTCTTCGGCAACGACGAAACCGGTGCCCCCATCACCTGGAAAATTGGGGCGAGCAACGGGTTCGAAGCCCTCGCGACCACCCTCGGCGTGCCCGACTACATCGCCACCACCGCCGAAAACCTCGAGCCCAGCCCGCTGTACCTCAAGTTCATGAACGACATGGCCCGCGACGTCTGCAACCGGGCCGTGGCGTCTGACGCCAAGAAGACCGACATGAACGACCGCGTCATGACCCACAGCGTCGGGCCGCTCGACACCGTCGCCACCAACGCCGCGGGCATCGACGACAACCTGCGCGGGCTCAAGCTGCGTTTTCATGGCGTCTTCGTGAAAGCCGACGACACCACCACCATCGCCCCGCTTCGAACGCTCTTCAGCGACACCGTGAGCGCGGCCGCCGGTACGAACAAGCCCAACCAAACCCACATTCAAGAAGGCTGGCGCGCGGTCTGTGTCGCGTTGGTCACGTCTGCCGAATTTCACCTCTACTGACCCGAGCACGCCCATGACCCTTCACAACCGTCGCCGTTTCTTGCAAATCGCCGGGCTCGCGGGCGGAGGTCTGCTGCTCGAGAACACCTTGCTCGGCGGCGCGGCCCACGCGGCCGAAGGCGCGCCCAAGTTCATGCTGATGGTCTACTTCGGCGGAGGGTGGGACCAGCTGCTCGCCCTCGACCCACGCGACGCCACGCTGCCCCAGTACCAATATTCGGGAGACGCCGCCCCCACGAGCGGCATTTACCCGGCCTACGCCGAGTCGGCCGCCGCCAACCCCGCCGTCGCCGCCGTGATGAGCGCCACCGGTGGCCGCGGCGTTCAAAACGCCGGCGGGCTGACCTTTGGCCCCGCGGTCTCGGCGGAGTTGACCCAGCACGGTGCCGACCTGTGCATCATTCGCGGCCTCAACATGAACACCGTCACCCACGAAGTCGGGCGCCGGTATTTCATTACCGGCAAATTTCCACGCGGGGTCGCCGCCGCGGGCAGCTCGCTCAACACCGTGTTCGTCGGCCGCGCGGGCAGCTCGCTCGACTTGCCGAACCTCGCCATGAACGTCGAGTCGTACAACGACGGCTTCGGCGCCAACGCGTCGGCCATTGGCACCAACAACGCCGACGACGTGCAGAACGTACTCACCGCCCAAGCCCAAAACCCCGGCCTGTTGCCCTCGAGCGAAGTCACGTTGGCGACCTACGGCGACCAGAGCGACTCGTGCGAAGCCCATGGCTACGACGCCAGCGGCCTCGTCGGCGCGTTTCGGTCGAGCCGGGTGCAGGCCCAACGCATCGTCAAGTCGTCGGCGTCGGCCTACTTCGCGTTTCAAAACCCTCCGCCGAACGACGACGTGGCGCAGCTCTTCACCGAAATGAAGCTCGACCCGAAGAAAGAGCTCGACGGCCCCAAGGCCCGGGCCGCCGTCGCCGCCCAAGCCATTTCAAAAGACGTCTCGCAGGTCGTCGCGCTGAATTTGGGAGGCAGCCTCGACAGCCACTTCGACCTCGCCCTCACCCATTCGCAGTTGCTCAATTCAGGCTTCGAGGCCCTGGGGTTGCTCATCAAGTGCCTCAAGAACCGCCAGTACAAGGCCACCGGCCAAAGCTATTGGGACTTCACGACCCTGTTCTGCTTTTCAGAATTCGCCCGAACGCCGTTGATGAACGTGCGCGACGGCCGAGACCACCACCTGACGAGCAGCTGTCTCGTCGCGGGCCCCGGCATCAAGGGCGGCACCGTCTTCGGCGCCAGCAGCGACCTCGGCATGGGCGTTCAAAAGTGGAACCTGGCGACCGGCGCGCTCGACGAGGCCGCCGGAGCGTCGGTGCGCCCAGCCGACGTACACGCCACCCTGCTCAAGTCGATGCAGCTCGACTACTCGCACCTGTCGAACCAGTCACCGCAGATCATTGCGCCCATTCTCAAAGGCTGAAGTCGTCGGTGACCTTCTGGCCACCCCGGCGGCGCGCGGCGAGCAGGTTTCGCTCCTCGGGCACCCCCACGAACATCGGCAAGCCCTTCGCTGCCTCTGTAACCGAAATGAGGCCCTTGAGCTGGTGGTCGAATTCACCGCGTTCGGCCGTGTAAGCTGAAAAGAGCCGCGCAAAGTCGGCCCGCCCGCTGATCGCTCGCAGCTTGGCTGGCAGTTTCGTGCCCGTCAGACTCACGAGTTTCACCTTTGATTGCGGCTCGTATCGAGCGACCGCGCCTTCGGTGTCGTGAATGACGAGTTCTTGCGCGCCGGCCTGCCACGCTGCACGGTCGGGCAGCGCCACAAACGCACCGTCGGCACTGAATTTGGGAAAAGGGAGGTCGTCGGTCGGCCGTGGGTAGCTCACCTTCACCATGGGGCTGCCTCCGACGAGGCGGTCACGAAAAATGCGACCGTCGGGAAAGACGCGGTAGACGCGTCGGTCGATTCGCCGGGCCGGCTCGCGGGTGCCCAACGTCGCCGGGTCAAACAAATCGACCACCGCGTTTCGGCCCGTCGAGCTGAGGTACGCGTACCCCATAATCGCCCCCCTGAACGCGCGCGTTTGCAAAAGGTCGGTGTGCAGGAGGTGAACCGCCAGATCAAGACTCCGAGGACCGACCGACCCGAACGGCGCATTGAACAACTTCGTCGAGCCCGAGAGCGAGGCAGCAAGTCGCATACTCCACTGAGACCACCGCCGCCCAAAGTCGCGCCTTCTCAAGAAAACACAATAAAAAGAAAACAGTTACAGCGACCTCAACCGCCACGAAGGCGAACGACGCCCGTGCCCTCGGCCCGGCCACACCGCGGCGCCCAGCTCGTCGTCGGGTGCTGGCCTTGCGGCGTGTCGGTGCGGGTCGCGTTGAGTCGCAGTTGTTTCGGAGCGGCCGACCACCCAAGCGCCCTCCACGGAATCAACAGCTCCATCGCCCATTCTTCGTCTTCGTCACGCGAATCACCAATGGTGCCGTCGGCGTCGACCTTCAACGTGAGGCCTTCGGGCAGCGCGCACGTCGGCAGACAGGCCAACGCCCCGTCAATGGTCGCCGACAGCACCAACGGCGGCGCAGGGTTCGCCCGCTCGAGCGTCACCACCACCCCGTCGGTCGGCCATTCGTCTTCGTCGGCGCCATAGACGCCCAACACCAGCCCCGCGTCGGTCGAAATGGCCCGCAGCTCGGTGTGCGGCGAAGCCACCCCACCGTCGGTCGCCGTGAAAGGCGCCGCCGCGGTCAGCCAGTCACCGTCGTCGAGATGCCCGTCGAACACCCACTGTGGGCTCGCGGGCTTCGCGTCGAGCACCGGCCCCGCGGCGCACGTCGCGAGACCCTGCGCTGTTTTTTCAGGCGACGGCGCCGCTTCTTTCGAACGGCAACCGGCCAACACCACGAGCGCCAACGACCAAGCACCGAACCGCATCACGGCACCGTATACGACTCGACCACCGTGCGGTTCGCCGAGTCATACTGCGTCACCCGCAAGCTGTTGTCGGGCAGCTGCTCGATGGTCGCGTACCCGTGCGGCGCGCTGCCGGTCAGCGGAGCGCCTCCCGTGCCCTCGATGATTTGATTGCCGGTGTGCGTGAAGGTGTGGCTGTGGCCCGCCAAGAACATCGAAAATGGCGCCGCCGCGACCATCGGGTCCATCTCGCTGGTGCAAGGAGCCGAGACGCCCTGGGCCATGTGCCGAACCACGAACGTCAAGGTGGTCGGCCGCGCCAACTCGCCGGCCAACCACGCCTTTTGCGTGGCGTCCCACGCGTTGCAGGCGGTGACCACGAACTTGGCTGACCACTGACCGGCCGGCGCGTTGACGTCGAACGAATAGTACGGCGTCGAACGGCCGAGCGGCTGAATCATCGACGCCATGAACGCCTTGTACGGCTCGGTCGTCACCGCGGGGCAGTTGGTGTCGGTGGCGCTCGTGCATTCGTGATTGCCCATCGCCGGAAACAGGGGGCCCGAATATTTCGCGCGCGCCGCCATGTAGAGCGCCACTTGCTTCGGCGCCTCGCTGCTGCCCGACGTGGCGAATTGGTAGTCGCCCGTCGCCACCACGAATTGGGGCCGCGGGTTCATCGCTTCAATCGCCTCGAAGATGCCGTTGATGACCGACGTCGGGTAGCCCGAGGTGTTGTTCGGCAAAGAAGGCCGCGTGTCGCCCACCACCGCGAAGTAGAGGTGGTTCACCACGCCCCCGTCGGGCCCCACCGTACCCACCGGCAGGCCCGCGTCGACTTGCGTGCCCGACCCAGCGTCACGAGGCCCCGCGTCGGCATTCGAGACACAGGTGCCCGTCACCAGGTCGCACGAGGTGCCTGGCCCGCACGCCGGGTTGCAGCCGGCCGGCGCACCGCACACCCCGCTGCGCGAAACGCATATTTTCTCGGGCGTGCCGTCGAGCGCCGTCGTCGGCAAGCAGTCGGCGTTGGGCCCGCAGGTCGACGAGCTGCTGCAGCGAGTCGCGCACACGTCGGCCCCCAGCAGTTGCACACACGCCTCGGTCAGCGCGCAATCGGCCGACGTCACGCACGGCTGGCAGAGCGTGCCCGCGTCGCTCTTCGCAGAGCCGGCGTCGGCCCCACCGTCGAACCCGCCGTCAACGACGGCTCGGCCCGCATCAGTACCCGCATCACCCTGAACCAACACCGCCGGAGGACACCCAGACCCCGCCAGCGCCAGAGCGCCGAGAACCCAAGACCGAAGTTGCATCGGCTCCATATGCCACGAATCGCGAACGACGAACCAACACCCAAATCGCCCCGAGAACGCAGTGCGACATGCACCGACAACGACGCACGCGAGGCGCCGAATCGAACTGTAAAACGAGTTGGTCTTCGGTCTGTTCGCTTTTGCACCATTGGAGCCACCAGCGATGAAACAAAAGCCGGTCTCGCGAGTCGTGCTCGAGTGAGCCCCTCGTGGCACGGCCCAAGCAGTCGAGGGCGTCATGCGCTCTGCCCTCGTGCTCCTTGGCTGCCTGTCGTCACTCGCGGCCTGCGGCGTCGGTCGCGATGCGGCTGAGGCAGGTGACCCCGCCGTTGACGACGACGCGTCGGGCAATGCTGAACTGAGCACGTCGCTCACCGTGTCGCCCGCCACCACGTCGCTCTCGGCTCCCGGCACCGCCACCGCCCGCCTGAGCACCACCAGCGCCGGTACGTGGGTCGTGACCATCTCGTCGCTGTCGGCGGGGGCCGTCGCCACGCTCTCTTCCAAGTCGCTCACGTCGAACGCACCGGTAACCATTTCGTTCTCGGCGAGCGGCACCGCCCCGACCGGTACCCAGTCATTCACCGTGAAGGCCACCAAGTCGGGCGCGACCACGAAAACGACGACCGGCGCCCTGAGAATCACCGCGGCCGGAGGAGGAACGGGGGGCGGAACCGGCGGCGGCTCGGGTCAAAACACCAAGCGTGTGCTGTTCGACGCCGCGCACAACCAAGTCGTCGGCAACGCCGACTGGGTGCTCGACAGCCACGCGCCCGACCCTCAACCCGCGAACCCCACCTCAGAGACCAGCTGGTCGGGCGGCATTTCAGCGTGGGGCGTCGCCCTCGTGAAGAGCGGGCGGTACTCGGTGGCGCAGTTGCCGGCGGGCAGCGCCCTCACCTGGGGAGGCGGCGGCCCAGGCGACTTGAAGAACTTCGACGTCTTCGTGTCAGACGAACCCGAAACGAATTTCTCGAGCGCCGAACAATTGGCGCTGATGGCCTTCGCCCGCGCGGGCGGTGGCCTCTTTCTCGCGAGCGACCATGCCGGCGCCAGCCGGTGCTCGAGCTGCACCGAAGCGTGGCGCGTCATCAACCATTTCTTGGTCAGCGGCGCGGCCGCCGGCAGCTTCGGCGCCCAGGTCGACGGCAACAACCTCGGCACCGTCACCGGCACCGCCACCGGCGCTCCCTTTACCGACGGCCCGTTCGGCCACGCGAGCCAGCTGTCGTACCATTCGGGTTCTTCGGTGTCGGCGACCGGCGCCAACGCCCACGTCGTGGTCGTGGCGAACGGCAAGGGCCTCGTGGTCGCCTCTCAGCTCGACGGAGGCGGTCGGCTCGTGCTGCTCGGTGACTCGAGCCCGCTCGAAGACGGCACTTGCCAGTGCAGCGCCCACTTGCACAACGGGTGGGCCGAAGCCGGTAACGCGGCGCTCCTTCTCAACGCGACGGCTTGGCTCGCGAACGACTCGTGAGCCGGGCTATACCAAGCGGCCCATGGCCTTTCTGAGCAACCTCTTTCGCGTCACGCCCAGCGACGCGTTCGCCGCGGCCGCCGAACGCATCGTCTCCCGGCTGGCGCCGCTGACGCCCGTGGCTCCCGACCTGGCCTCGTTTCAGGCCGCCCTCGAAACCGCCCACGGCGAAGTCACCGGCCAGGCACCAGACGCCTTGAGCGAGCTGCGAAACGTCGCCGCCCTGCTCGCCGACGAGAAGTACGCCCTCGCCATCGTTCGTGCGCGCGACGTCATGAGCCGGCACCCCAGCGTCATGGCCTCGTGCCTCGGGCTCATTGGCGCCGCGTACCATGAGCTGCGCTTCTACCGTTCGGCGATTCGCCACTTCGCCGCGGCCGCGCGCATCGACGGTCAGTTCGACGCCATGGCCAAGAACTTCGACGACGTGCACCGAGCGCTGAACGCGTCTGCGGCGTGCCGGCTCAGCCGAATGGTGCTCGCCGTTCTCACCACCGACGCGTTCGACCCGGTCATCGACGGGTC
>JBGAIY010000281.1:0-10179 GCA_044225205.1 Myxococcaceae bacterium
GGTGCCGAACTTGACGCCGGCGACGTCGACGCGGGCCCGGTCGATGCTGGAACCGTCGACGCCGGGCCACCGTTCGTCTTCGACGCGGGCGTTTGCGCGGGGCTGCCTCCCGGTGCCCCGCAAACCGAGCCGTGGGCCCGCCAACGCACCACCGTCGACTTGCCCGACGACTTCGCCGACGAATACCAAGTGCACGTGCTCTACGTCGAACCCGCCGACCGCACCGCAGCCGTGCAGCTCGACGTGACCGGCGCCCTTCGCCGCACCGTCAGCGCGTTCAACACCTGGCTGGCCACCCGCACGGGCGGCCCGAAGCTGCGCTTCGACACCTGCGGCGGTACCCTCGACGTGACGTACGTGAAGCTCGCGCTCGGTGAAAACGAGGTCGCCACCGGAGACGCGACGTCGGGCCCCGTCTTCATTCGCGACCGGCTCGAGGCCGAACTCTCGAAAACCTTTCACGACCCCAAAAAGCTCTACCTCGTCTACTGGGACGGCCTGGCCTACGGCCACTGCGGCGGCGCGCCCCTGCCTCCCGACCTGTTGGGCCACATGACCGGGCTGTTCGTCGGTGGCATTTACCAGGCGACCTTCTTGACGAGCCCCGCCGCCACCGGCGCCACCACGCTTTCGGTGTATTCGACGTCAGAAATGGGGCTCCCCGCTGCGCCCTTCGACGGCAAGCTCGGCGCCGAGACGATCAAAGGCCGGCACCACCCAGCCACACCCCGCGCTCGAGACCCTGCGCGCCGCCACCAAAATACCCGACTGTCGGGCCAACAAATTCTCAGCCGACGGCCAAGCCCTCGCCTATTGGGAAATGTCGGCCGCCCACGAATGCATGCACCCCCTCGGCATCGTCTCGGCGGGTGCCCCCGACGGCGCGCAGCCTCCCATTGCTTCTGGCCACCTGGGCCCTGGGTCTGATGCCGGCGTCTACGACCTCATGTACCAAGGCACCGCGAACTGGGGTTGCTCGCGCGCGGCGACGAACGCCACGACGTCGCCGTGCAAGCTCGACCCCGGGCACCGAAACTACTTTCAGCTGCCCGCAGGCTCGGGGCTCGCTGACTTGGCCAAGAGCGTGTTTCTCGAGCCGAAGGCGCCCGACGCGGTGCCTCCGGCAGGGTGGTGAACGTGAAGTTTCTCAAAATGATTGCCACGCCCACCGTGATGGGGGCGTTTCTGTTGTCGGGCACGACCGGCGTGTTGATGTTCTTCGACGCCGAAACGCCGTTCAACAAGCGGGCCCATGAAATGTTCGGCTGGGCCATGGTGCTCGGGGTGTTCGCACACGTGGCGACGAATTGGCCGTCGTTCAAGTTGTACTTTTCGAAGACCCGAAAGACGACCTTCGTCATCGTCGGGGCCTTCGCGGCCATCTTGGCGGGGTCGTTCTACAACCCACCTCAGGCGCAAGGCCCTTCGCCGGCTCGGCTCGCACTCAATGCCTTGGCCACGGCCCCCTTGACCGCCGTCGCCGCGGTCGCCGGCCAAAGCCCCGAAAACGTCGTACAGGCCCTCGCCGCAGCCGGTTTCAAACCCACCGGCCCGAACGCGACCATTCGCGAAATTGCCGGAGACGACCGAGAAGCCCAGGCCCACGCCTACGAAGCCATTTTTCACCGGTAGCCGCGTGGGTGACGCGCGCGAACTGTTTGCCTCGTGCACCCCGGGCCTCGAGGGGGCGCTCGCCGAAGAGCTGCGCGCACTCGGGCTCGACCGGGTTCAGCCCGTGGCCGGCGGCGTCGAGGCGCGGGGTGACTACGCCACCGTCAACCGCGGCTCGCGCATCGCCAGCCGGGTGTTGTGGCGGCTTGGCTCGGCCCCCAACCCTTCGGCCCTGAAGTCGGTCGTGAAGTTGCCCGCGCCTTGGCCCGTGGTGGTTGAAGGCGGCGACCGCGCGTGGCAAGCGGCGGCTGAATCGGCCTGGGGTGGGGCGGCGAGCAAACCCGACGAGTCGTTGCACCTGCAGCTGCGCCTGAACCGCGGCGCGTGCGTCGTCAGCGTCGACACCTCGGGGCCGTTGCTGCACTTTCGTGGCTACCGCCAAGAAGTGGGCCGCGCCCCGATGCGCGAAACCCTGGCCGCTGGCATGTTGCGCCTTGCGAAGCACGACCCCCTCCGCCCCTTGCACGACGTGATGTGCGGGTCGGGCACCTTGCTCATCGAGGCCGCCGAAGCAGCGGCTGGGCTCGCTCCTGGTCGAAACCGACACTTCGCATTCGAAGCGTGGCCGGGGGCGACGCCGCCTCCGGTTTGGCCAGCGCCCGTGCCGCCGGCGGCTCCCATCATCGGTACCGACCTCAACGCCGGGGCGCTCGGCACCGCGCGCCGCAACGCCAAGCGCGCGGGCGTGCTCGACCGGTTGACCCTCGAGCGCGCCGACGCGACGAAGCTCTCAAAACGCCCCGACCTCGCCGCCGGCCTCGTCGTGGCCAACTTGCCCTACGGCAAACGCGTCGGAGAACGTTCGGAATTGGGCTCGCTGTACCGCGCGCTCGGCCTTTCGGTGAGACGCGCCTACCCCGGTTGGCGCTTCGCGTTCTTGCTCGAAGACGGCGCCGACTGGCTCGGCCTGCCGATCACCGAGCGCTTCTCGGTCGCCAATGGCGGCCTTCGCTGCGAGCTGGTGGTGGGTACCGTGCCTGCGTGAGTTCGTGGCCCGCGCAGCGGGTTCGTTCGAAGCCCAAGACGAACGTGCCCAAGCCTCCAGTTCTTCGTCGTGCCGCCGACGCGCTCGGCCTTTTCAGCACGCGGGCGAGCCCGAACCCCGAGGCTCCACCGGCGCAGGGCAGGGCGCGAGCAGAACGAACCGGGGCGCCCACGTTCAATTGACGTTCAATTGGCGGCCGCGCAGTCGACCAACGTCGGCTCGAGCACCCGCACCAGCTCGCTGGGCACCAAGCTGCACAACAACCCGCGCCGACCCGCGTTGATGAACACACGCTCGAGCGACACGATCGACCGCTCGCAGTAGACGGGCAGCGCCTTTTTCGTACCGAACGGCGACGTGCCGCCCACCAAGTAGCCAGAATGCCGCTGGGCCACCTCGGGTTTGCACGGCTGAACGGTCTTCACCTTCATTTGGCGCGCCAGCGCTTTGAGACCCACTTCACGGTCGCCGTGCATGAGCACCATGAAGGGCGCTTTCGCGTCGTCTTCGAACACCAGCGTCTTCACCACGCTGTGCTCGTCGACCCCGAGCTTCTGCGACGACACTTTCGTGCCGCCGTGCTCTTCGTAGTCGTACGGGTGCAGCGTGAAAGTGACGCCGCGCTGCTTCAAGTACGCGGTCGCCGGGGTCTCCGCGCTCACTTGGTGATGGTACGCGTGAACTGCGCCACGCCGTCGCCATTGTAGAAGGTACCGGTGAACGACGTCGCGTCGATGACGACGTAGATGAAACCCACGCTCTCGGCGCGCCAGTAGTACGGGTTTTTGCCCGCCGAATCGAACGGCGTCACGCTCGCGCCACCACCCGAGACGATGATCTCGGTGTTGATCGTCGAGCCCGAGCGCGTGCAGGTCGACTTGATCCATTCGAGTTCGTGGTCGTGACCGTTCATGTACACGTCGGCGAGGCCGCACACTTTCTCGTCGACGAACGCTTTGACGCCCTCGCCATTGACGTAGGGCAACCAATTGAGCCCGTCGTAGTCGCCCGCGTTGCCGTGGCGCCCGTTCGACAAATACGTG
Source organism: Myxococcaceae bacterium (assembly GCA_044225205.1). Lineage (GTDB taxonomy): Bacteria > Myxococcota > Myxococcia > Myxococcales > Myxococcaceae > JAEUJT01. The sequence goes on from JBGAIY010000281.1 coordinate 3,700, forward strand.
TGGTGCCCAAGGGCGATTTTCCACTTCGCGGTCGAGGCCGGCAGCCATTGGTCGAAGTCTGATTTGACGGCGCTGTCTTTCTTGAACATCGACAAGTTCGTGTCGGCGACGAAGAAGTCGGCCGGCCCGAAGCTGAACTTGTAGTGCTGCGACGGCAACACCCACTTCGGGTTCACCTTCGAGTAGTCGACTTCGTTCTGCTCTTTGCCGAACTCGGTGCCTTTGCCGTCGCCGCCGTAGTCGTGGTTGCCCAAGACCACGTAGAACGGCGCGTCGACGTTGGCGTACGGCTGCACGAACGCGGTTTGCCACTGCGGGTCGGTCGTCGACGTCACGCCCGACTCATAGAAGTTGTCGCCCAGCAGCGTGACGAAGTCGCACCCTTGCGCCACGCACAGCGCACCAATCGCGTCGCCGACTCGCTTCTGGTCAGCGTTGCCTTTGCCTTGGTCTCCGAGCGCCACGAAGCGCACGACCCCAGGCGTCAACGTGCCACCGTCGCGCGGAGTGAACAGCCCACCGTCGGTCACGCTGGTGCCCGCATCGAACGGCGTGCCCGAATCGACCCGACCGGCGTCGAGGGTCGGGCTCACGCCTCCACCACCGCCGCCCGTGCCTCCACCAGCACCGCCACCGCTGCCAGCGTCGACCACGCTCGCTCCACCGCCACCAGCACCTCCACCCGTTTCGTCGCCGCCACCCCCGCCGCCACCGCCCGCGGCGATGACCGGCTTCACCCCGCAGCCAACCGACAAGCATGTGACGCAGAGCGCAAGAATTGAACGTTGAATCATGGTGTGGCGCCTCGAGAGAAAACGGTGTTCGCGTCTTACGAGGGCTTACACCTGCTGGTCAAACGCGCTCGATGCGCGCCGGCAATTTTTGCGGAGCACAGATGCCCCAGACCAGGCCGAATGGGGTAGAGAGCGCCGCCATGTCTTCGACGCGCGCGCCGCTTTCACACTTTGAAGCCCACAAGAAGAACTACCTCGACGACCTCAAGCACCTCGTTCGAATTCCCTCCGTGTCGTTTGACGGTTTCGACCCGGCGCAGGTGCGTCGGAGCGCCGAGGCCACCGCCACGCTGCTGCGCGCCCGCGGCTTTGAAAATGTTCAGCTCCTCGAGGTCGAAGGCGCTCACCCCTACGTGTTCGGCGAACTGCTCAAAGCGCCGGGCAAGCCCACGTTGCTCTTGTACGCTCACCACGACGTTCAGCCCGCCGGCGACGAGTCGATGTGGCGCTCGCCCCCGTTCGAGCCGGTCGAACGCGACGGTCGGCTCTGGGGGCGCGGCTCCGCCGACGACAAAGCGGGCATCGTCGTGCACACCAGCGCCGTCGAATCGTGGCTCAAGGCCGCGGGGCAGCTGCCCCTCAACGTGAAGATCTTGGTCGAAGGCGAAGAAGAAATCGGTTCTGACCACCTGTCGGCGTTCTTGAAGACCCACCGCAAGTTGATGGCCGCCGACGCCATTGTGCTCACCGACACGAGCAACTTCGACACCGGGTTGCCCAGCATCACCACCGCGCTGCGCGGCTTGGTCACCGTCGACGTCGAAGTGCGCGCACTCAAGCAGTCGTTGCACTCCGGCATGTGGGGCGGCCCCGTGCCCGACGCCACCATGGCCCTGTGCAAAATGCTGGCCTCGCTCACCAACGCCGACGGCTCCATCGCCATACCGGGCGTGCTCGACAAAGTGCGCCCGCTCACCGTCGAAGAAAAGGCGTCGATCGCGGCGCTGCCCGGAGACCGAGAGCACTTTCGCCGCCAAGCGGGGTTGTTGCCCGGAGTCGAGCTCATGGGAGGCACCCGCCACCCGTGGGAAACGAACTGGCGCCAGCCCTCGCTCGCCATCAATGCCATTCAGGCGTCGTCACGCAAAGATGCCCGCAACATCGTCACCGAGTCGGCCTGGGCCAGAGTCGGCATTCGCATCGTGCCTGACCTCGACCCCGCCGACGTGCAGCAAAAGCTGATCGACGCCCTCAAAAAGGCCACGCCCTGGGGCCTCGAATGCACCGTCACACCCGAGTCGACCGCCAAGTGGTGGTACACCGACCCCTCTGGCCCGGCTTTTCAAGCGGCGTTTCGCGCGCTCGAGCAAGGGTACGGCGTCAAAGCCGTCGCCATTGGCTGCGGCGGGTCGATACCCTTCGTCGAACCGTTCGCGAAAGAACTCGGCGGCGTGCCCGCGCTCCTGATCGGCGTCGAAGACCCGTACACCAACGCGCACTCTGAAAACGAAAGTCTCCACATTGGCGACTGGGAAAAGGCCGTGAAGAGCGCCATCGTGCTCTACAGCGAGATCGCCGCTTCCCTGCGCTGATCGGGCCCCTACGAAGCCCGCTTTTTTCTCAGCCGCTGCGACTCAAATTCTCGCTCAGAATTAATTCCGAATTGTTGCGGGCTCGTGACCAAGCCGGCCACGCAACTGCTTGAATTAAGACCTCTTTTTTGTTTGTGAAATGGCGAAACTCGCGTTGGGGCGAAACGACAATGGCTGTGTATCGCCTACCCAATCCCACTTCGCCCCACCTCAAGAAAGAGAGCTTCCCATGGCTACCGATATCGATTTCTCGCAACGCACCAAGAGCTACCTCGAAGTCAAGTACGGCCCCGGCAACACCGCGACCTTGAACGTGCAGTTGGCCGACGGCCGAGGCGCGAAGAGCGTCAAGGTTGACCGCGCCCTCGCCGCGAAGATTGAAGAGGCGCAGCGCCGCATGACGGTCACCGACGCGTACGGTTCGAAGGCGCGCGTCATCGGCGGCGCCGGCATCACCGTCGCTGAAATGCAATCGCTGTTCGACAGCGTTCGCGACGCCGGCAACAACAACGGCCACGCCCGCTACATCAGCAGCGGCGAGCGCGCGCTCCTGCAGGCCCTCGACGTGGCCCGCGACGACCGCTTCGAAGTTCGCATCAACGGCGTCAAGATCGGCTTGACCGGCTTCAGCGACGGCTCGGGCGGCGACGGCACCACCAAGGGCGCCGAAGGCGAATTCCTCCGCCAGACCAAGGCGTTGCGCGATGACATCGCGAAGCACAACCTGCTCGGCATTCCCGTTCCGGCGAAGGCCCCGCGCTCATAAGCGTTCGGGCAGTCGCCTCACGGCCGCCGCCACCACTGGTCGGTCACTTCTTCGAAGTCGTCTTCGAAGGGGTGCGCTGGCCGAGGGTGGCGGCGTACTTTTTGAGCCCCGGCATCGGCGCCAGCCGCTTCGGGTCGCAGTCTGAAATGCGCGCGCGCCCGTCTTTCACCGCGACGAACAGCCGTGCCGCTGGGTCTTTGGGCAAATAGTTGAGCGTTTGGCCCTGAGCGAAGCCGCCACCAACGGCCACCGCGAGCAACTGCCCGTAGACCAGGTCGATCGCCAGCTCGACTTCGGCTTGAGCCAAGTCGGCCAACACGACCTCCGGCGACCCGTATTTACACAGGCCTGCGGTGGTCACCGCGAACAGGTCACCCGTTTTCGAAACCGCGGTCGTCACACCATCGGCCGGGTTGAGTTGGCCCTTGTTGAGCAACTGACTTTGAGCCAGCACGTCTCCCGGCATCATCGCCAGCGAGGCCGTGCGGTCGACGACCAATTCGCCCTTGGCCTCACCACACGCCGCCGTCGCCAAGCCGAGCGCCGCCTGCAAGAGCGTCGGTTTGCCCGCTGGCCCTTCGGCCGTCACCACGAAACACACGCCCAGCTTCTTCATCAACCCTTCGAGTGTCTTGGTCGCGGCCGACGTCACTGGCGCAGGCCGGTGGTGGGGGTCGGCCGCCGCCCCGATGATGAACTTCGGAGGCGCCCACCGGTTCGGGTCGGTCTTCGCCGTGACCCGCGACCACTTGGCGTGCGGCCCCAACACCGCGAGCAGTTCTTTGTTGGCCGGAGCCGACGGGGCTTGGTCAGGGCAAAACACTTCATAGTGACACCGAGTCGCGTTCGTCATCGGGGCGGTGTTTTGGCCCGTCGCCCGCTCGCATGCACGTCATTTTGCCTCAACGGCGAAACCACCGGGCCTCCTGAAACGGCCGAAGCCCCGGGCACCAGGCCCGAGGCTCCGCACCTCACTCCCGAGGTGAACGCTGCTACGGCGCGCAGGTGCCACTGAGGCAACGCAAACCCGTCGGGCAATCGCAGTTGGTCGTGCAGACCACCGAGGTCGGCGGCAAGCAGTACCCGATGCGGCAGGTGGTACCCGAGACACACGTCGTGTCGCTGCTGCACCGCTCCCGGCACGTCGCGTCGACGCAGTCAGAGCCCGTCGCGCAGTCTCCCGACGTACGGCAGCTGCCCACCGGGCGCGCCTTGCACAAGCCCCCTTGGCACGACTCCGTCAATTGGCAATCGGTGTCGGCCGAGCACCCGTAGAAGCAGGTCGCATTCACGCACCAACCACCCTGGCCACAATCGGCGTTGAACGTGCAAGTCGGCGGGTGCTGCACGCCACCATCGTTGCCGCCCGTACCTGCATCACTCCCACCTGACCCGGTGCCACCACCCGTACCTGCATCGACGTGGCCCGCACCGCCGCCTGAACCGGTACCACCGCCTGAACCCGTGCCACCGCCTGAACCCGTACCACCGCCTGAACCCGTACCACCGCCTGAACCCGTACCACCGCCTGAACCCGTACCGCCGCCTGAACCCGTGCCTGCGTCGACCACCTTCGGCCCCTGGCAAAAGCCTGCATTGCAGGTGTCACCCGGGCTGCAGTCCTCCTGACGCACACACGGGCGCACACAGTACCCGTTGATGCAGGAGTCCATGCCGCATTGGCTGCTCGACGAGCATTGTTTGCAGTTGCCCGGTTCGCGGCAGGTCCCGGCCAAGCAGAACTCGCCTTGGTGACAGTCTTTGTTCGCGAAACAGACCGGGCTGCAATACCCGTTGTTGCACGACTCTCCGGCCGCGCAGTCGTTCGCGCTCGTACATTGAGGCGTCGTGCGGCAGGTGCCCGACTTACAGGCGCACGAACTGCGACAGTCGACGGTGCCGGTACAGGCGTAGCCCGGGCAGCCGAACTGGCAGTCGCGCCAGTCTCCGTCGTCGACGATGGTACAGCCAGCGGTCGCGAGGAGCGGCATCGCGACGAGAATCAGGCTCCGAAAAATCAAGGCAGTCATTGAGGTCTCGCTTGGGTTCGATGCAGCCCTCCAACTGGCCGCATTCGAAACACTTCGTTGCCGGTGTTTTGAAAAGTGATCACCCCAGACTTCGGTGGCGAAGCGCCCCGTGATCAAAAACGGCCGCCCCGGCAACCAAAACTTCGTGATTCGCGCGCTGCCCCAGTTGGTACCGGCCCCGCCGGCGCCCCAGACGGAGACCGAAACCGTGACCGCCGATGCCCTGCCATTGCCACAGGTCGTGACGCCGCTCTCGACGTCTGGGCTCGAAGTTCGTCTGAGCCGGCTGGTCGAACGCATCAAACGCGACGACCTCGGCGCTTTTGACGAGCTCTACCGCCTGACCCGTGACGACGTCGCCAAGACGCTGTGTCACCTGGTCGGCCGCCGCCCAGACCTCGACGACCTCATTCAAGAGACCTACGTCAAGCTCCTCGACGCCGTACCTTCGTTTCGCGGCGAAGCCCAGTTTCGTACGTTCTTGTACCGGGTCTGCGCCAACGTCGCGCTCATGCACCTTCGGTGGTGGCGACGGCGCAGAGAAGACCTCTGTACCGACGTGCCCGAAACCAGCTGCACGGCGCTCGACGCCGACCCCGAACGCGTCGCTCAGGCCGCCGAGGCTTCACGTCTGGTGCAACGCGCGCTCTCGACGCTCGGCGCGAAGAAGCGCATCGTTTTCGTCTACCACGAGCTGTGCGGGCTCGGCCCCGAAGAGATCGCGCTCATCGTCGGCGCTTCGTACAACACCGTTCGCTCTCGGTTGCACCACGCCCGACTCGAATTCACGCGGGCGCTGCGCGCCCTGGCCAAAGCCGACGTTCACCACGAGGTGTTGCGATGACCCGACACGACGAAACCCCCTTGTGGGACTACGCCGCCCGTTCGCTCGACGCGGGCGAAACACGCTGGCTCGAACACCACCTCGAAGAGTGCCCCGAATGCCAAGAAAAGCTCGAGGCGGTCGTTCTCGCCCGCCAGGCGCTCCTGCTCGCCAAACAGTCGAAGCCGCTTGTCGCTTGGGCCGACCTCGACTCGAAGCTCGAGGCGGCGGTCGACCAACGGCTCCGCGCCAAGACGGCCCGTCGTTGGCCCGTGAGGGTGCGGGTCGTCATCGCCGTCGCTGCCCTGTTGGCGCTCGTCGGGGGCGCCGCGTTTCGCACCCAGCTGTTCGGCGCGTTCAAACCACCCCCGGTCGAACCCACACCCCTCGTCGCCGTTCGACCGGTCACCGCCGACGACCGCGCCCACCCCGACGCCAACGTCGTGCAAGTCGACCGAGCCCGCGGTCTTCACTTCGCGGGTCAAAGGCGCCCGCTGCTGCCCGGCACCCAGGTGCGAGCGGGTGACGTGCTCGA
>JBGAIY010000282.1:0-3912 GCA_044225205.1 Myxococcaceae bacterium
CGAGAAACTCCGCGCTCCCGAGGCCGCTGCGGAGGCACCACGTGAGAAACAAGCCGATGTGGGTCGCTGCGGCCTCGGGCGAGAGATCGGCTGGGGAGTCGCCCTCTGCGTGCCACTTCGCCTTGTCATACGCGATGGCCTTCTTGGGTTCGCGACCGAATGAATCGCCCTGCTGGTGGTGAAACCCTCGAGCTTCCCAGAAGCGAATGAGCGCACTCATTCGCGCCTGTGCCTTCTTCCACGTGGGGTACGCCTTGTGGGTCGTCTGCATCGTTTTTCGATTGGCGTACAGGCGGCCTCGCGAGCTGTTGAGGGTCGAGAATGCTTTGAAGCGCGAAATCGAGAAACGCCGGTAGTCACTTGCGCCGGCTGCCGACCGCTTGACGAGCAAGACGTCTTGGCTGCCGGTCGCTGGCTTCGTTGCTTTCGCCATGAAGCGCGACCCTACTCGACTTGCTTGAGCGATTGACCTTCTTGGCCGAACTGAAAGCCGTGCTCAAAGAGCCGCTCGTGTGCGACTTCGCAGTCGGGCGGTCGGCCGGCGAGCCGCTGCTCTTCGACTGCACGGCCTACCCGATGGCGTCGGTTACAGCGCAGCCCCTCGACTCCGCTCAGGGTGATGCGGCTGCATACCAGTAAAACGTTGTGGCTCCCCGGCGCCCCCAGTTCGGGAGTCGGTCGTAGCGCATGATCAACAGAATCAGTCGCGCTCGGTCGTTGGAGCGCTCCGTCAGCTGTGCATTCGCGACCACGCTCGCTTCGCCAAAGTGACGTAACGTCGCCGCACAGTGGGCCTCGACCGCCTGTGCCGCACTGGTGCCAAGCGACCGAGCGCCTCGACCGAAACTGAACGCCTCGCCCTTCGTTTCGGTACGCAGGCTTCGAAGTGCCTGTTCTCATTCGCGAATTCACGGCGTCTGTCTTCGGCCGAACGCGAATTCTCGCCGCAGGCCCGCCTCGGTACGACCGGGCCCATGAATGACCCCGACTTGAACCCGGCGGGCTTCACCTACCGCCACACCATGGAGCCCCACCACCGACGCCGGCTCCGAATTCTCGAAGCGCACCCCGAGATTCGACAGCTCGCGGGCCACGACGTTCGCACCGTCTTCATCACGGTCGCGGTGGTGGCCGCGCAACTGACCCTCGCGTGGGCGGTCGCCCGGTTACGGCTCAGCTGGTGGGCGATGACCCTGTGGGCCTACGGCGTGGGCGCCGTGTTGAGTCACTGGGCCGGCCAGACCATTCACGAGACCTCGCACCACCTGGCCTGGCGCACGCCCAGGGGCAACCGGTGGCTCGCCTTGTTCGCCAACTTGCCGATGGTGGTGCCCATTGCGGCGACGTTTCACCGGTACCACCTCGACCACCACCGCTACCTCGGCGTCGAGTCGCTCGACACCGATTTGCCGCACCCCTTTGAAGTGCGCGTCGTGGGTCGCTCGAGGTGGCGCAAGGCGCTCTGGTTGTTCTTCTACTTCTTCGTCTACGCGGTACGAGGCGCGACCTTCGCGAAACGCCCCAACCGCGCCGAATGGCTGAACATCGCCCTGCAAGTGGCGTTCAACGGGGTGCTGTGGTTCGCGGTCGGGCCGGTGGGGTTGGCCTACTTGCTGCTCTCGACCATCATCGGCCACAGCCTGCACCCCGTCGCCGCCCACTTCATTCACGAGCACTACGCGTTCGCGAAGTCGCAAGAAACGTTCTCGTACTACGGCGTGCTCAACTGGGTGACGTTCAACGTGGGGTACCACGTCGAGCACCACGATTTCATGAACGTGCCCGGCTCGCGGTTGCCGCGCCTCAAGGCCCTCGCTCCCGAATTCTACGAGTCGCTCACCTCGCACCGTTCGTGGTCGTGCGTGTTGGTCGAGTTCATGGCGTCTCGTTCGCTGGGGGTCGACAGTCGCTTGGTGCGCTCGGTGCGCGACTTCGCACTCGGGCGGTCGGCCCGCAGTCAACCTTGGCCCGAGTGGAGCAACCCGTGAAGGTCGTACTCGCGGCCGCCGGTACGCGTGGCGACGTTCAGCCGATGTTGACGCTGGCGGTCGCGCTCCGGCAGCGGGGGCACGACGTGGTACTCGCCGCCGCGCCCTGCTTTGCGCGCGAATCGCGAAGCCGCGGCGTTCGTTTCGCCGAAATGGGCCGCGACATCGAGCACTGGCTGCGCGAGGAGAGCGCCCGGCTGCGCGTCGGGGCGCTGGGGCTGTGGCGGTTGGTCAACCGTGCCGTTCAGGCCGAGGTCGACGTGCAGTTCTCGGTGTTGCCCAAGCTGTGTCGCGGCGCCGACGTGGTGGTCAGCGCCGGCGCGCTCGTCGCTGGGAGTTCGGTGGCGAGCGCGGCGGGGGCGAGGCACTGGTACGTCGCTTACACCGCGCAGGCGCTGCCTTCGTCGTTCAACATGCCGGCCTTGTTGCCGTTTCAAGGCACTCCGCGGTGGCTCAACGCGGTCGCCTGGTGGGCGTGCCGGTGGTTCTATGACCGGCTGTTGCTCGGCCGGGTCAACGCACACCGCCAGGCCTGCGGGTTGACCGCGACGAGGCACGTGGAGGCGGTCTTCTTGCCGCGTGGAGAGCTGTTGCTCGCCGCCGATGACGAATGGTCACCCGTGCCCGACGACGTGGAGGTCCTCGCCACCGGTGCGGTGTGGGCGCCCGATTCGGCCGAGTTGCCCGACTCCCTGTCGGCGTTCTTGCGCGAGGGGGCTTCGCCGGTGTTCGCCGCCTTCGGCAGCATGCCCGACCCTGAACCGCTGAAGACCCGGGCGCTCCTGATCGCGGCGGCGCGCGCGGTGGGCCGTCGAATCGTGCTCGTCGGCGCTCCCGACGAAACGTGGGGCCCCGACGTCTTGGTCGTGCCTGGCCCGTTGCCCCACGACAAGGTGTTTGCCCAGGTGGCGGTCGTCGTGCACCACGGCGGGGCGGGTACCACCGCGGCGGTCGCCCGCGCCGGGGTGCCCCAGGTCATCGTGCCGCACGCGGGAGACCAATTTGGCTTCGCGCGCCGGGCGTTCGAGCTCGGCGTGGCGCCACGACCGTTTTCACGCAAGGCCCTGACGCTCGCTCGAATGGTGGCCGCGCTCCGCGAAGTATTCTCTGCGGGGCCGGGGCTCGAAGCACGGGTGGCCCAGCTGCGTCGCACGCTGCTGGCGCGCGACGGGCTCGCCGCCATGGTGAGAGCGGTCGAACACGCGCCCCAACTCGCCCTCCCCGGCGGTAACCCGCCCAACGCGCGACGTTCGCCGAAGCGGGCGACCAATCGCGACCCCGGTTGACGTGGGGAGACGAGCCCGTACCGGCGTACAACGTGCCAACACCGTGTTTCCGGTCGAACACCCGTGCAACACGAAGCGACGCTGAGAACGGCTCGGCGGTTCGCGCGGGTCACGGGCGAGCGGGCGCCTCGGCCGAGCGAGTGGCCTTGGCGTCGCCCGTGGGAGACGGCTCACCCGAACTGGGCGAAGCGCTCTTTTCGGCCCTCGTAGAGCTGCCAGAATTTCTCGGCGATTTTCGAGGCTTCGAGGGTGGCGTTGCCGCGGTCCCAGGCGGTGCCTTTCACGGTGCCGAGCACCATGACTTCACCCACGTACACGCCCTCGCTCTCGAGCCGCTTGGCCAACACCCGAACCGCTTTGTGTTTCGCCGAATTGCCAATGGCGAGCCCCATGCTCTTCGACTGCACGGCGTACCCGTCGACGGCGTCGGAAAAGGTGCCGAAGCCGCCGTTGGTGACCAACACCGCCGCTTCGGGGCGCCCTTTGAGGTCGGGCAGCACTTCTTGAACGGCCGCGACGAGCCCGACGACACCCACGTTGAACACGGTCTGCAGCTCTTCGAGCGGAGCCGCCAAGACGTCTCCGGCCGTGGGCGACGCCGCGTTCCACTGGAGCACGGTGATGGGCCCGAACGCCGT
>JBGAIY010000282.1:3920-10466 GCA_044225205.1 Myxococcaceae bacterium
AACGCCGTGCGCGCCTGTTGAATGACTTTGCGCACCGCCGCCAAGTCGCCCGCGTTGGCGGCGAACGCCTGCGCGGTGAACCCCTTGGCTTTGAGTTGCGCGACGCCCTTGTCGAGCTTCGCCTGGTCACGCGCGACCAGCGCGAGCGAAAAGCCCGCTCCGCCGAATTTCTCGGCGACGGCGTGTGAAATGCCCGGCCCGTACCCAACGATGACAATGGTCTTTGACATGGTGCGCGCCTGGTTAACGGTGTGCGCGGGGTCTGACAACCCCGAATGACGCTCTTGGCCATTCTCGGCGGTCGCCGCCCCGCATTGGGGCCAAACGTGCTTTGAACGGGGGCCATGAACGAAGCCGACCTGCACCCCCGAAAGGCGCCGAAACAGGCTCGGGCGCGCGAAACCGTCGACGTGATTTTCGAGGCGATGATCGACGTGTTGTCGAAGCACGACCCGAGCGAACCGTCGGTGCAGGCCATTGCCGACCGGGCGGGCGTCAGCGTCGGTTCGGTCTACCAATACTTCCCCTCGAAGGGGGCGCTGATCAGCGGGCTCATTCGGCACCACTTGCGCGCGCGAATGAACGAACTCGAAGCGGCGCTCGAGGCCGCCAAGTCGCTGCCGGCCGAACAGGCCGCGGCCGCGCTGGTCGACGGGCTGCTCGAAGAAAAGCGTCGCAGGAGCAAGTTCGAGCTGGCCATGGTGCGCTACTTTTGCCGGGTCGGCGACCTGCCCACCCTGACCGAATCTGACGAGCGCATGTATTCGTTGGTGCGCCATTTTCTCGAGTCGCTCGGCCCACAGATTCGCCAAACCGACTTCGACACCGCGGCGTTCGTCATTTGCAACTCGCTGCGCTCGGCGGTGCTGCTGTCGGTGTTTCAGAAGCCAGAGCGCCTGGCCGACCCGACGCTCAGGCTCGAGCTGACCCGGCTCGTCGTCGGCTACTTGAAGCCTTCGTGACCGGCGCGGCGGGTCGCGCCACGGTGAATCGCCGAAAGGCGTCAGCGTTCTTGAATTGCTCGAATTGAGCATCGAAGGGCACCCGGCCGTCGGGCAAGGGCTCGAGCGGGAGTCGCTCGAGTTGGGCCTCGAGTTGCGGCGACCGTCTTCTCGAACGCAACCAAAAGCACAACAGCCCCGCGACGGCGCCCGAACCGAACTGGGCGGCAGGGCCCTCGTCGGCGTTGGAGGGCCAGCAGACCCAGCCTGCACGCCAACACCGCGGCCAATTCAGCCGGCGGGCCGAGCCCAAGCGGGGTGAGAAGAGCCGGTCGGCGAGCGACGCGCAGACGACTTCGTTCAGCGAGGGGGCGTTCTTGCCTTTCACCAGCGCCATCGCCAGTTTGGCCCATTCACTCAGGGCGTCGCACCGGTTGAGCGCCACGCGGTACGCCTTGCTGACGGCGGGGCGAAACCAGCTCTGCTCCGGGGTTGACGGCGCCGTACACCAAGACTTCGCTGTACGCGCGGCCGGTCGCCTTCGCCGCGTCGAAAGCGACTCGTTGCTCGGGGGGCAATTTCATGACTCGGTCACCCGCCGTCGCTGCCGGCGTCGCCCCCGTCGGTCGAGCCGCCATCGGTGGAGCCGCTGTCGGTGGAGCCGCCATCGAGCCCGGCGTCGGTGCCACTGTCGAGTGCTCCCGCGTCGTGGCCACCGTCGGCCCCGCCGGCGCTTCGGCCGGCGTCGGTGCCCGCGTCGCGCCCCGCGTCAACGCCGCTGCCGAGCCGGGTGCAAAGGCCAGCGGCGTTGCAGAAATACCCCGCATCGGTGAGGCACTGCAGCGCCGGCGGGGCGCTCTTGTCGCACGGCTGACCTTCGGGGTCGAATTGGGTCAGCAACGTGCACGACGCCGCGCCGGTCAGCACCACCGTTGCCCACGCTTTGGCTGAAAAGGTCGTGTTCATGAGCGAAATGACTCGGCCACCGCGGTGAGTTTCTTGAGCCAACCGTTGGTTTTTCCCACCGTGGCGACGCGCTTGCGGGGCTGCTCGGTGATTCGCAGGCCGAACGTCTTGGCGGCCCATGCGGTGGCGTCGCTTTCTTCGAACGGTTCGACGTCGTACTCCACCGCCCCGTCGAGGCCGTCGTCTCCGCAGCGGGCGAACAAGGCGAGCGCTTCGGGCACGTTGGCGCCCAGCACCGCCAGGTGCCCCTCCGAGCCGAGAAAGACGACCGGAGCGGCGTCGAAGCCCTGACCGTCGGCATTCCACTCCGCGACGAGGCTGCCGTCGCCCGTGGTGGCGAAACAGCGAAAAACGTCGTTCGGTCGCTTGCTGCCGCCGGCGAACCAGAAGTCGACCGCGGGTTTGGCTTCGAACGTCACGTCGGCCATGGGCAGGCGGCAGGCGCGAAAGGCGGCCACCGCCCGTGAGTTGCTCATCTTCACGGGCTTCAACGTGACGGGCTTGGCGGGCTTGGGCGCTTTCGCACCGAAGAGCGCCAAGAAGCGCGCGTCTTTGGCGAGGGGCTTGAAAACGGGCGCTTTTTTGGCCGACTTGTACGAGCGGTCTTTGCCTTTCTTGGCCTTGGCCAACAGCTCAATGGCCTCGGCCCAGCTGCCGAGCGCGGCGGCACAGAACGCGGCTTCGGTGTAGACCTGCGGGTCTTTGGCTCCGAGCGGCACGACGGTGTCGATGACCTGACGAACCGCCTCGGGGGGCACCTGGGCGTCTTTCACCGCCATGGCCATGACCCACCCATGCCTCGAGCGCAGCAGTGCGGTATTGGCCGGCTTGGCGAGGGCCACCGCGAGTCGCGCCGCCACCTCGGGAAAGTCGCGATGCGCGCCCTCGATCATCCACGCCATGACCGAGACGCCCTTGGGCCCTTTGGCCAACTTCGCCAATTCTTCGTCGGTCAAACCGCGCAAGGCTTTGTGGTGCGAATCGTTGAAGGCGCTGAGGCCCTCGAAGAACTTCTCTGACGGCGTGCGCGTCTTCTTCAGCGCCTCGCGAATCGCTTTGGGGCTCGACCAGGCAATCGACATGGTGCGCGAAGCTACTATGGGCCGACCACCACGAGCGATGAACGTTCAAAGTCGATGACCCGTTGCGCGACCTCGCGAACGTCTTCGGCGGTGACCTTCGATATTTCGTCAGGGTATTCGCGCCAGTGCTCGGTGCCGAGGCCGTACAGGGTGTCGAGCGCCATGACGCCAGCCCGGGCCGTGTTTCGCTGCAACCCGATTTCGTGCGAGCCAATGAGGTTCTCGCGGGCGCGCCCAAGCTCGGCGTCACTGACGCGGGTCTCCCGCAGCTTCGACAATTCGGTGCGAATGCCGGCGATGGCGTCGGTCACCTTTTCGGGGCTGGTGGCCATGTAAATGGCGAAGTAGCCCGGGTCGACGCCTTCGACCGTGACCGCCGACACGCTGTACGCCATTGACCGCTTGTCGCGCAGCTCGAGAAACAGCCGCCCGCTCTGGCCCGAGAGCAACGTGGCCATGACTTCGAGCGTGTGCCGCCACGGGTCAGAAATGCGGGCGCCCATGAACCCGAGCATCAAGTGGGTTTGGGCTTTGTTGAGCGTCTTGCGCGCTTCGCGGGGGCCCGACCAGGCGGGCTCGGTCGGCACCGCGGGGGCCGGCGCCGCGCCCGGGCGAGGGGCGCCGAAGGCTTGGCGGGCCTTGTCGAGCACCCGTTCGGTGTCGACGTCTCCGACGACCGCGAGCATCATTTGCGAGGGGTTGAGGTATTCGCGGTGGTAGCGGCGCAGCACGTCGGGCGTGAGCGCCTCGACCGTGGCGCGCTCACCGATGGTGCTCATGCGGTAGGGGTGCACCTGGTACAGCGACTTGGCGAGCAGCTCGTACGCGATCGACGACGGGCGGTCTTCGCGGGCGAGGAGGTCTTGCAGAATGAGCTTCTGCTCGCGCCTGAACTCGCTTTCGACGAACGACGGCGAGGTGGCGACGTCGGCGAAGAGGTCGAACCCTCGCTCGAAGTGCTTCGACAAGAATTCGCCGCGCACGGTGACCGAGCTGCGCCCGGCGACCGCCGACACCGAACCCGCGAGCGAATCGGTGAGGTGCGAAATCTGTTCCGCGTCCATCGTGGTCGTGCCGCGCGCCAGGGTTCGGGTGAGCAGCGCAGTGACCCCATTTTCTTCGGGTTTTTCGTAGCGCAGCCCACCCAAGAACGCGCCGCGCAGCGCGAAGAGCGGCGCCGCCCGTTCTTCACGCACGATGATGGTCGCCCCCGACGGGAGCCGCTCGATGGTGAGCCCGGGCTTCGCGGCTTTCGACGAAGCCGACAAGCGAATCGTCGTGCTCGGCGCGAGCTTTCGCAGCGGCAGCGGAGCCGGTCGGTGCGCCGCCGCGCGCTGCAGCGCCGAGCGAACGCTCGCGTCGTCGAACTTCGCGTCGGCGGGCAGCAACCCCGTGACGGTGGCTTGGTCGAAGGTGAGGTAGCGCTGGGCGACTTCGCGCAACTTCGCCGGAGTCACCTTCGAAATGGCTTCGTAGTACTGGGCCTCGCGTTCGATGCCGCCCGCGGCGGCCTCGTAGTACCCGAGCTTGCGCGCCACCCCTTGCACGGCTTCGCGGTGGTACACCGCCTCGGCTTCGATGAGCGCCTTGATGGTCTCGAGCTCGTCGGGGTCGACCTCGACGGCGGTCATGGTGGCGAGCACGCGCAACGTCTCGTCGAACGCCTCGCCGAGCTGGGCCGCGGGCGCCACGAGTGTCGCTCCGAAGATGCCCGGGTCTTGCGGAGTGTAGGCCCACGCCGACACTTCTTTGGCGAGGCCGCGCTTGCGCCGCACTTCGAACGAGAGCCGCGAAGCGTCTCCCTGGCCGACCAACATGGCCAGCACGTCGAGCGCGGGCGTGTCTTCGTGCGCGACGCCGGGTATGTGAAAGGCAAGGTGCAGGTAGGCTTCTTTCACCTCGTCGGGCGTGAGCTTGGTCGTCACCCCCGTCATCGGCGGCTCGGGCAGGCGGGTCTTCGGGCCGGTGGTGCGCGGTGGGCGGCCCCAGTCTTGGCCGAAGAGCCGGTCGACCCATTCGCGCAGCTGGGCTTCTTCGAAGTCGCCGGCCGCGGCGAGCACCATGTTTTCGGGCCGGTAGTGCTTTTCGTAGAACGCGAGCACGCGGTCTCGTGAATGGGCGCGCACGTTTTCTTCGAAGCCGATGACGGGTCGGCCGTACGGGTGGGTGGTGAACGCGCGCGAAAACAGCTCTTTCGACGCCCGGCGCGCGGGCATGTCGAGGCTGCGCTTGATTTCTTCGCAGACGACTTCGATTTCACGGCCCAGTTCGCCCGCGTCGAACGCCGAATGGCGAATCGCGTCGGCCAACACGTCGAGCCCTTGCTCGGCGTACTGGCTCGCCATGACCACGTGGTACACGGTGTGGTCGAAGCTCGTCCACGCGTTGATTTCGCCGCCGTGCGCTTCGACGCTGCGCGCAATTTCGCCCAACCCGCGCTTCGCCGTGCCCTTGAACAACATGTGCTCGTGCAAATGGGCGAGGCCGACCTCGTTGGGCAGCTCGTCGGCGCTCCCGACCTTCACCCACACCTGAAACGCGGCGACCCGCGAAGCGTGACTCGGTTCGAAAACGACGGTGAGGCCGTTGGGCAGGCGGTAACGCGTGGGCATTGCCGGCAAGCTCTCACCGACGCCCCCGTCTGTGAAGGAGAACCCACCATTCTTCGACGACCAGACCGACATTGACCCACCCGGTCGAACCGCCGCGCCCCGCGGGGCGACCCTGGGTCGTGATCAGCGCCATTCAGGGGGGTGTCAACCTGTAGCGCGGCCCGCGCGGCGTTGGCGTTCACATGATCGCGGTCATGCAAGAAGGGCGATAGGGTACACCCACCCGATGGCTGTCAATGAGGCCGACCCCCTCTTCGAATTGCGAGAAGAGTTGAGCGACGAAGACGAACCGCTGTTTGCCGCGCCCAAGCCTCAGAAGGCGACGGGCGCGTTTGCGGCTGCGGGGTCGCGTGCCGCCACGGGTCAAAGGCCTCAAGCCGCCGCTGGCACCGGCGCGCTCGCGGGGCCGCCCGCCTTGCCGCCGCCCTTGCCCAAGCGAACGGGCCCCCTGCCCCCGGGCGCCACCCCCGCGGCTGGCTCCAACGTCGTCGCCCCAGCGCCCATTACCGCTCCGCCGAAGCCCGCCACCGGGCCCCACGCCAGCGCGTCGCCGGTGCCCACGCTTTCGATACCGCAGTTGCCGGGCATGGTGCAGCGCCCCAGCGGCGACCCCTTCGCCGAGCCCCCCGAGCCTCGCCTGGCGGCCGGCGCCGACCCCGAAGAAAAACTCAAAGCGTTTCGCGGCATCGTCAAAGGCAAAGACGAGGCGTTGGCCCGCGCGCGCTCGCTCTACGCGGCGGTCGACCAAGAGGCCCAGCAGCTGCGCGTCGCGGCCATGAGCATGCAGCAGCAGCTGGTGAGCGTGCTGGGCGAACTGCAGAAAGCGGCCGAATACCCTCAGCAAATCGCCCTGCTCAAGGAGATGCTCGAGAAAGACACCGTTCGAGCCGACGCCGCCGAAAAAAAGATGGACGAGCTCGTCGCCCGCTTCGCGGCGACCGAAGC
>JBGAIY010000283.1:0-10603 GCA_044225205.1 Myxococcaceae bacterium
GTAAACGTTGGGCACGGTGCGACGCCTTCGCTACAAAGCGCCATGACCGAATATTCATGCGCGCAGGTGACGGTTTCGAACGGGGTGGCCGAGGTCGCGCTGACGCCGTCGGGCAAGGCGCAGCGCATGGGCCCCGACTACTGGGAGCAGCTGCCCCAGCTCTTCGGCCAACTCGACGCCGACCCTCAGGTGCGAGCGATCGTGCTGTACACACCGGCCGAGAACTTCAGCTTCGGCCTCGACCTGGTGGCGATGGTGCCCGCGCTGGCCGAAGTCGCTGCTCCCGACGCGCGCGCCGCGACCCGCACCCAGTTCTTGGCGTTGGTCAAGCGGCTGCAGCACACCCACAACGCGGTCGCCGCTTGCCGCAAGCCCGTCATCGCCGCGGTGCACGGGTGGTGCATCGGCGGTGCGGTTGACCTCATTTCGGCGTGTGACATTCGGCTCGCCGCCGCGAACGCGAAATTCTCAGTTCGCGAAGTGAAGTTGGCGATTGTCGCCGATGTCGGCACGCTCGCGCGGCTGCCGCCCCTCATCGGTCAGGGGGCGACCCGTGAACTCGCCTTCACCGGAGACGACTTCGACGCTGCCCGAGCGCTGCGCTTGGGGCTCGTGAGCGAGGTGTACGAGTCAACCGAAGGCCTGCTCGCCGCGGCCCGCGCGATGGCTTCTCGAATTGCGAAGAACCCGCCCCTGACGGTGCAAGGCGTCAAGCAGGTGCTCAACTTCACGAGCGAGCGCGACGCGGCGTTGAGCCTTGATGCCGTGGCGTTGTGGAACGCCGCCTTCTTTCCCAGCGAAGACCTGCAAGAGGCGCTCGCGTCTTTCATTGAAAAGCGCGACCCGGTGTTCACCGGGCGATAGGGCGAGCATTCATGCGTGGTCGAACAACCCCTGCTGCGACGCCTCGAGCTGCAAGAGGTACTTTTTTCGTTCGATGCCGCCGCCGAACCCCGTGAGCGAACCGTCGGCGCCAATGACGCGGTGACAGGGAATGATGATGGCGATGGGGTTTTGGCCGTTCGCGGCCCCGACGGCACGCGACGCCGTCGGCTGACCGATGCGCTTCGCGATGCCGCCGTAGTGGCGCGTCTCGCCGAAGGGTATTTCGACGAGTGCACGCCACACCGACCGCTGAAACGCCGTGCCGCGTGGTGCGAGTTCGAGGTCGAACTGCGTGCGGGAGCCGGCGAAATACTCGTCGAGTTGACTTCGCGCGCGGTCGAGCACGCGGTCGGTGCCTTCTTCGGCCATGGCCATTCGGTCAGGCCAGGTCGGCCGCTCGAAGTGACACCCGACGAGCGCCCCTTCGTCGCTGAGCAGCGTCAGGCGGCCGACGGCGGTTTCGTGAACGAGCTTTCTCATTGCGCTTTTCCCTCGGTTGAGAACCGATGCCAGAGTCGGGTCGCGGCGTACGCTCTCCACGGTCGCCACTGCTCCTGGGCGGCCTTCAAGTCACGGTCACCGAACGCCGACCGCAGCGCCGAATCTCCGAGTGGAAAGGCGTCGGCGTCTCCGAGGGCGCGGAGCGCGACGTACTCCGTCGTCCACGGGCCGATGCCCGAAATGCGGGTGAGGCCTTCGCGGCCGGCGGCGACGGCGCCGCGGGTCAGCAGGAGGCGACCGCTCGCGACTTCGACCGCGAGTCGGTGCACCGTGGCCGCCCGGGCTCGGGGCTGGCCGCCCATCGCCGCGATGGCGTCGGCTCCGGCTTCGGCGAGTCGTTCGGCCGTTGGAAAGAGGCGGTCGACGCCTTCAAAAGGCGTCACGACGGGTGCGCCGAACCGCTCGGTGAGCTTCGCCGCCAAGTTCGCCGCCGCCTTCACGGTGACCTGTTGGCCGAGAACTGCACGCACCGCCAACTCGAACGCGTCGAGCGAGCCCAGCAAGCGAAGCCCGGGCGCCTCCTTCACGCTTCGCTTCAGGTGTGAGTCGTGCGCGAAGAATTCGTCGATGACGGTGACGTCGGTATCGAGGTCGAGCGCCCCGCGAGCCCCGGCGATGACTTGGCGAAACACCGGCATCAGCTCTTCAGACAACGTCAGGGTCGGCGCGGCCCCACCGAACTCGAACACGAGCCACCCGGCGTGTTTGCCAACGGCGAACGTTCGCGCCCACGACGTCGGGCCCGCTTCGGTCTCGACGCGCGCGACTTTGCGCAGCCGAACGTGCGCGAGGGGCGCCGTGCCGTCGAAAGCCCCGCGAGGGGCCAACGTGAACGTCAGTGCGCCAAGGAGAGCGGCCGTGCTCGTCCGAGCCCGAACGCGCGACGGCGGCATCGAATACCGCTCACGAAACAACGCGTTGAACCGGCGGAGGCTCCGAAACCCCGACGCGAACGCGACTTCGGCCATGGGGAGGCGCGTGTCTTTCAACAGCCGCTTCGCGGTCAGCAACCGATGCGTCTGGGCGATGTCGACCGGCGCCGCGCCGAACGTCTTGAAGACAATGCGGCGAAGGTGGCGATCGGTCACGCCGAGCTCGGCAGCGAGCGAGCCGAGCCCGTGCTCTTCGAGCACGCCAGCTTCGATTCGTTTCACCGCCATGTGCGCGAGGCGCTCGCTCGAGTCGACCGGCGCGACGCCCGGGGCGCATTCGGGCCGGCACAGCAAACACGGTCGAAACCCCGCCTTCTCGGCCGCCGCCGCCGAAAGAAAGAAGCGGCGATTCGTGCGTTTCGTCAGCCGAGCCGAGCAGACACAGCGACAGTAGATGCCGGTCGACGTCACCCCGATGAAGAAGCGACCGTCGGCGCGGCGGTCTCTCGCGTCGGCCGCGGCGTGGCAGGCGGCAATGTCGAGTTCGGCGTTCATCGGTTTGGGAGACATAGCCACCGGTTTGAGCGCGGTCTCGCCGAAATCGGACATGCATTTTCAACCAGGCGGTGCCGGCCGCCTCGACGAGCAAGGTTTCCTCCGAGTGGAGCGCCCCGATGCTCGCCGCGGCCCGTCGCGCAAGTCGGCGCTCGGTACGAGGCGTACGCACGGCCCTGAATACAACGGCGCACGCTGCGTCAAGGCCACCATGTTGCTCGTCATGTCGCTGCTTGTCGTCATCGGAGCTGACCCGTCTTGCGTCACCTCTGGTCGTCTCGCCGCGTGTGGGTACGCGTGTGCGACGACGGGCGGCCAGGCCGCGTGCGCGCGAACGCCTCTCGGCCGGTGCATCACGACGAATGGCAACGTGTTTTGCGGTGACCCGTCGTGGGCTGCGCTCCGAGCGGGAGTGAGCGAGCCGGTCGAATGCGTCACGACGAACGGCACCGGGGCGTGTGGGTACCACTGCCTGAGTGCGAACGGCCAAGTTGCCTGCGCGAGCACTCCCTGGGGCCGGTGCGTCACGACGAACGGCCGGGTGTTTTGTGGCGACCCTGCTCCGGGGGCTTTGCTCGCGGGGTTCAGAGAGCCGGTCGAATGCGTCACCGCGAACGGCACCGGGGCGTGTGGGTACCACTGCGCGACGGCGGGCGGAGAGGCTTCGTGCGCGGCGACGCCACTCGGTCGCTGCGTGACGGCCGCCGGTCGGGTCTTCTGCGGAGACCCTTCGTGGGCTGCGCTCGAGGCGGGCGTGACCGAGCCGGTCGCGTGCGTCACGGCGAACGGAGTCGGGGCGTGCGGCTACCAATGCCTGACGGCGAATGGGCGAGCGGCGTGCGCGAGCGCCCCATGGGGCCGCTGCGTGGCGACGTCTGGCGACGTGTTCTGCTCACGCGAATGGTAGCGCCCGTGCGTCGTTGTCGTACGCGCATTCGTTGACGAACACGGCGTGGTTCGTTTGGGCGAACGGGGCGTTGACCGAGCGCTCGCCCGTCAAATGCACGAAGGCGCCGCGTGACCCGCGCGCCCGACTCCATCGCTTGGCGAGTTCAACTCTTCAAGACTGAGCCCTGGGGGCCCGTCAGTCACGCCGTGGGCGTACGTCGTGGCGGCGCGCTCGTGCGCGAGGGCGGCGGAGTGTCTCGCGGGTGCGGCCTGGCGTCTGCGCGGGAGGGGAAGGCAACAACGTCGCTCGGGCCGCCCTGAACTTTTCAGCCACTCGAACGGTCGTTGCGCCCAGGGTCGATCGCGTCTGCGCGGGAGGAACGACAGCGTTGTTGGGGGTCACCACGGCGCTGTTCCCAGTGCGCGTTGCGTCTGGGTGATGAAGGCGCGGTCGCTGAGGCCACCGTGTACGACGAGGCGCGCGTGTTTCGCGCACACGAGTGGGCGTTGGGCTTGGTGCCCGTGGTGTCTGGCGGCGATTGAAGTGCCTGGTGAAGTGCGACCGAATTGGTCTCATTGCGAACCACGTGCGGTTCAACGGTGTGTTTCGGCCAAGAAGCCGATCGAGGCGACTGAGTACGCTGACGCGCTGACGACGCCGAGTCGAACCTCGAAAGGGCACGGCGTTGGTCGTAAGAGGTGGCGGGGGAGGTGTCGCGAAGGGACAGAGGGCCCAACCACTCACCGTTCGAATAAAGCGGCGGCGAGGGTTCGCCGGCTACCGAGGGAGAGCCGAAGGGGCGAAGGTTGGAGTCGCCGGCCAGCGTGGTTCGCGAGTTGGGGGATGGTGGGCGGGTCCGGGGTGCGCCCCGGTCGAGGAGGGAGGCGGAGGCCTCACTCCAAATGTGCCCTCAGGCGCGACGCGCGAGCTCGAGGGTGGCGTGTCTCGCGCACTCGAGTGGCCGTTGCGCCCAGTGCTCCTCGCGTCTGAGGTACGAGCGCGTCGAGGGAGCTGTGGGTTTCGCACGAGCGAACGGGTGCGGCGGCGCGTCACCCCGTCACGACGAGCGACGGGTGGGCATTCGGGCCGAACGGCTCGCTCGGGCTCCGAGCGAGTGCGCTGAGCAAGCCCCAAAACTCGCGCGTCGCCGGAGTGCCTGCGGGCAAGTGGTAGCCCCCGTCGTTCGCGGTGATCGTGGGTCGGCCCGTCGTGCCCTGAGACACATACTTGCCGAAGACCGAGGCGCTCAAGCCGCCCGCGTGGTCAGACTCTTGACCGAGTCGTGCTCCGCGCCTCGCGAATTCGCCCGTGAGTGTCGTCACGACGTTGCGCCCGGCCATCGACAACGTGCGGGTCAAGAAGACCGACAGCGCCGGTATGATCTCGGTCGCCATGCGCGTGCGCGCGTTTTCCCACCCGGCGTGGGTGTCCCAGTTGACTGATTGAATCGTGACGACGCTCGCACCCGCGCGAATCATCAGTTCGGCCCCCGCCAGCTGCGACGCGAAGGTCTGGGCGGCCGTTTGCGCGGGGTCGAGCCCGTACGCACTCGCGATTTCGGCCCACGCGACCCCGGGAGGCGGAGGCTGCTCGAGTGCGTTGATCAACGTGTGCATGCCCTCGTAGGTGTGGCGGAGCGACGCGGGGTTCCTTTCGAAGTGCGGTTGCGACGCCGCCGCGATGTGCCGAAACGCAATGGCCGCCGACGTTCGTTTGGGCCCGGCTCCGGCGTTACCGCTCGAGGCCAGCGCAATGGGCATCGACAAGTCGGGCACGCCGACCATCGACACGCCGTCGAGGGCCGGGTGGTCTCCAGGCAGGGTGGGGCCGAAGTGTGCGCACCGAAACGCGCTCGTGCCGCCCATAGCGGCGGCGAGCTGCACGGGGTAGCTCTTGCCCCGCTGGTCGACGAACATTTGTCGTTGCCCACTCACGTGGTCGCTGTACCCGTGGGCGACCCCGGCGGTGCACATCGACGTCAGGGCGAGCGGCGGCAGTTGCCCCAGCGTCGAACGGTCGACGACCACCCCGTGACCCACGTCGAGCACGTTGTCGGCGGTCACGGCGAAGTGGCCCGAAGGCACGTATGCGTCAGCGGCCGAGAAGAGCGCGTTGTAGCTCCCTGCGAAGAAGATGACGACGACCGCGCCTTGTTCGCCGCTCGGCGCGGCCTTCACGACCCGAGGCGCCAGCGCGCTCGCCGCCGCCGCTCCCAAGAACCCTCGTCGGGTGAGTCGAATCATGAATCGCTCCGAACCGTTCAGTAGGTGAGAAACATGGGAGTGGCGATGGGCACCGCGCAGCCGTACGCCCAAATGCGCGGCGCTTCGGTTTCTTCTCCCAATGCCGCGACCTCGAGAATCGTGTCGACGCAGGCCGCGAGTTCTTGTGGCTTGGCCGGCCTCGAGAGGGCCGCGGGCACCGAGTGCGAGCAGAACTGCTTCGCCGTGTCGGGGGTTGGTGGCGCATCGGTCAGTTCGAACCAGCCCTTCGTGTTCCAATATTGGCGCTGGTTTTTGAAGGCGTAGACGCAGCTTTCGAAAGCGAAATTGAACGAGAGGCTCAGCGAGAACGCGCCGATGTCGGCTTCGGCGTACCACCGCGGAGGCACGTTGCCGAACGTGTTGCCGACCGACGGGTCTCGCAGCGCCGGCACCGAGTGGTAATCACCGCCGACCGCCCGCTCGATGGCGCCCAACAGTTCCCAGTTGTTGCTGATGTTGCGGTTTGGCAACGGCCGGAGTCGGTCGAACGCGGGGTCGACGTCGAGGCGGCTCCGTTCGAGCGTTTCTCCCGCGAGCCCGCGGTAGCTGCGGCCCACCGCCGTCGCGTGGCACGTGCTCGCCGGCGGCAACGCCGGTGTCGCTTCGCTCGAATTCGTCGGGTCGACCGAAATGCCCCTTTCAGCCGGCGCTCCGGTGCCGTTGACGATGACGCCGTTGCAGGCGCAGCAGACCCACGCCACGGCGAGCAACGCGCGGCTCACGGTGAGAGCTCCGAGCAGTACGACGGGTGCTGCATGATGCTGGCGATCGCCGCTCGAATGTCTTGCGTCTCGCGGAGCGTGTCGACACAGCGGTCGAACAGGTCGGCTTCACACCCCGACTCCGGGCGACCGACCGAAAATTCGAACGCCAACCGGCATGACCAGAACAAGAACGCGTCAGAACCGACCAACGTTTGCAGCAATTCGTCGAAAGAGTTGAAGGTCTGGCCGTTGAACAAGACCTGCGGCGTGGGGGTCTGCGGCACGACCTTGACCTGCCCGTTCGCCAGCGTTCGCGCCCACGGCAACAACGCGGCCACGTGGTCGAGCGCGTACGGGCTGTCGTAGTGGCACGAACGGCACTCGGCCCGTTCGCGGCCGGTGCGGCCGTTGTCACCGATGGCGTTTTGCGGTGACGGCGTCAGCTTGAAGCCAATCGTCGCCAGCAAAATGCGGTTTGACGCTTGCAACAAGTGCCCGTCGCTCGCGTTGCCCGCGTAGCGCTTGAGCCACGGGGCCAGGCCGAAGAACCCATACGGTGGCTGGTCGGGCGCGTCGACGACCACGGGGTACCCGCTCGGGCCTTTCATGCCGAAGCGACCGACGAACACGTCTTTCCACGGGCGGTTGTTTTCGAAGACGAACCGAATCGCCGCGAGCATCACGTCGTCTTCGGCCGTCTCTCCCGGCTGGGCATTGACGCGGCTGCTCACGAACGCGCCCCACCGAGCGACGAACTCACCCCGCTGCATGAAGCTGGGCACCCGGTCTTGCATGGTGCCGGCGTCGGCACGCGCCGCTTCGCTGCCCCAGTACGTCAGGTTCAGCACCGTGCCCACTCTTCGCGCGCACTCGATGCTGGTCGGCTGGGCCGACGCCGAACGTGCCGCCAGCACCACCAGCGCGAGCACGAGGACGAGGCTCTCGCCGACGCCACGGTGAGAGGTGATGGGGCTGCGCATGATTTTCATTTCCCCCACGCGGTCGGCACCTTCCCCGGGGTGAACCGGCCCTACTTCCGGGTGTTTGGCCTCCGACTCCAACGCACGCTGCTCGAACAGGGTCGACCTCAATGGGTCGCGCTCCCAGCTCGTTCTCGAAACATGAGCAATGCCAATGATTTGCACCCACACCGGGCCCTGTTGTGCAACCAGTGTCAATTCAAGCTGTCTTACATGTCTGACGCCATGAGCCACTCACGACCATTCGACCCGAAAGTGAATCGCTTCATTGCCACGATTGCGGTCGCGCTCTGCGTTGGCTGCGGGCCAACCAATACCGGAAATGGAAACACCGGAAGCGGCAGTGGGTCGAGCAGCACCGATGACGCTGGTTCCACCGGAGGGGGCGGGGGCGTCGCGACCAGCACCGGTGGAGGCGGTGGCACCGGCACGGTCGCAACCGATTTGAGCAACCCGACTGGGCGATTGTGGCACACCAACTATGCGGTCGACATCATCACCGGCACGCAGATTGCCTCACTCGACGGTGCGGCCCCGGAGCGCGTCTCAGTTCAAGTCGACCTCACGCCGTGGCCCGACGGGCGCCAGTTCGTACGCACCGAGTTCGACGCCACCGATGACACGACCTTGCTTCAGGTCTTCAACCGCGATTCGAGCACCATGCTCATCGACCGCTGGGTGACCGGCTACATGCGCGGTGCAGACCCTTCACCAGTCGACAAAGACATTGCCCGCTTCACGCTGAGCGAGACGCGTTTTTCGACTCCTCGCTGGGTGTTCATGAAGTTGTCTGACTTGACGATGTTGCGCACGGTGACCGACCCGAGCCGGTTCAGCTGGTTGCCCGACGGGTCGTACATTCGAGTCGACGGTGCGGGCGACATCTTCAAGGCCACGTTGGCCACCAACGGTGAAACCAAGATTGGTCACCTCGATTTTCAAGGCGTCGGAGAGAATTACAGCTTTGGCCCGGTGTGGGCGAGCCCCGACGGCAAGATGCTGGCCGTTCGGCTCTCGCTGCCCAACGGGGGCACCAACAAAGCCGACCTGTGGGTCGCACAGCTAGACGGGTCTGGGCTCGCGCAGCTGACCGACACGGGCATGACCGCGTTCGCCGTCTGGTCGCACGACAGCCGGTTCATCGCCTTCCGGTCGACACCGGCTACATCTGCGGCACCATCGGCTGCACGGGCCAGTGCGACCTGTTCTACGACGCCAGCGCACCGAAAAGTCTGGATTGGTCTGGCGACACCGGCTCGGCGCGTTTGGTGTGAAGACCGCAGCAGCACGCTGAACGCAGCTTGGGGTGTGGAGTTGATCGCCTGGCCCAGGTGAGCGCCAGCGCAACCCAGCGACACCGCGGTCGCTCGTCAGGGCACCGCCCATGTGCGACAACCCAGGGCCGTGAATTGGCCAGTGTTCTCGGGCGCGTTGTTGCTGACAGCGGCGTGTGGCGCACCGTCGAACGCCTCCCTCAACGAGGTGCATTCTAGCAGTTACCACCTCGGGCCGGTCGACTGGCAAGAGAGCCAATTTCACAACTCGTGCGGGCCGTACCCGGCAGCCGTGCAAACGCTCGGGGAGCGCTTCCTCGCGGGCGTCGACCAGTCGCTCAACGGCAACGGCCACTGTGTGACGCCTGCGCGCTCGTCACCACCCGCCTCGGCAAGTCGCGGCTCGTTCGCATCGTCACCACCGGCGCGTCGAACGCCCCCGGCGACATGGACCTGAGCCCAGAAGCCTACGCCGACCTCCACCAAGACGACCCGCAAGGCACGCCTCAGAACCCACGCCCCATGATCTGGCACCTCGCGCCCTGCGGCTCGGGCGAAGCCATTCGGCTCCAGTACCAAACCCAGGCCAACGCCTTCTGGTCGAGCTTGTGGGTGCGCAACTCGAACGTGCCCCTCGCGACCGTCGCGGTGAAGAGCGCGAAACACCCCTCGGCCACGCCCCTTCGACGGGGCACCGACGGCACGTACACCGACGACCACGGCTTCGGTGACGGCCCGTTCACGCTGACGCTCACCTCGGTCGACGGCCGCTCGGTCACTCAGTCGTTCGCTGGTTTCACCGCCGGGTCGCTCGTCGAAACCACCATGCAGTTTCAATGAGCGAACGGCGACGAGCTTGCCCTCGTTCGACCGCGCCCCCGACCACCCGGAGTCGACGGTGTTGGCCGTCGTCGGCGTCGGCGTGGGAGTCGTTTGGCAGCTCGTCGGCTCGCTGCGAATGGCGCTCGTCGTGCGCGGCGCCCGCCCCGTGGGCCCCGAGCTGCGCGACGAAATCGACCGCGTCGCCGAAGCGATGCAGGCCCCGGCGGTGCCCGTGCGGCTCAGCGAAGCGGTGCAGACCCCGTTCGTCACTGGCTTGCTCAGCCCGGTGCTCGTGTGCCCGACCTCGTTGGCTTCGCGCTTCGACGCGAACGAACGCGAATTCATGTGGCGGCACGAGCTGACCCACGTCGTGCGCGGCGATGCATTGTGGGCCGCCGTCGGCGCATGGTGGCGGGTGCTGTTTCCCGCTCATTCGGCTGCGGGGTGGTTGACCCGCGAGCTCGCTTTCGCGCGCGAAGAAGCCGTCGACGCGACGGTGCCCGCCGAGTACCGTCATTCGTATGCGCACTTATTGCTTGACTTGGCCCAAGCCACTCGGGCCGAACCGGCTTGGCAGGCGGCCGGCATGGCCTCGTCGACGCTCGCCCGCCGGGTCGAAGCCATGAGCCATTCGCGGCCGCCCGCGGTCATGGGCTTGGGTCGGCTCGTGGCGATGTCGGCGGTCACGCTCGGTCTCGTGCTCGTCGCGCCGCGTGCCGTCGCCGCGGCTCCCCCCGCGGTCGATGGTGCGACGAGCACCATCGTGCTGAAGGCAGGCGGCGGCAAGGTGCTGACGGTCGTCGGGTTGACGAAGGCGGCCCTGGCCAACCCCGACGTCGCCGACATTCGCTCGAGGC
>JBGAIY010000284.1:0-10061 GCA_044225205.1 Myxococcaceae bacterium
AGACCACACCAACGGGGCGCGCGGCAGGGTGGGCGACACGCCTTGCTGCTGCGAGCGCTCCCACGACTCGAACACCATCGGCCGTACGTCAGGAGCCACGGCGTGCCCGGCTCCGTGCAAAAGCGCGTCGAGGCTGCGTTCGACGCGGTGCTGGGCCTCGCGGGCGAACGGGAGGTTCGAAGGTTCAGGTGTGCTCACGGTCGGCAGTGTAGTGCCGGCGCGACGGCTGTCCCTCGCGCAGCGCGTCATGGTGCGACAGCTGTCTTGGGCACGACGCGACAAATGTCGCGCGCGCGGTCGATGCCCCGTGGGAGCGCCGGTTGGCCGGGCTCATGCACAAGGTCGCCGCACACCCGTTGACCGCTTCATTCGAGGAGACGACCCATGACCGCAGCCAAATTGCCACAAGGTGCCGCTCGCCATTCACCGAAGTTGCCCATTCGCGCCCGCTACGACCATTGGATTGGCGGCGAATACGTGAAGCCGGTGAAGGGCCAATATTTCACGAACCAGACCCCGGTGACCGGTGAGGCCCTGTGCGAAGTGGCGCGGGGCACGGCCGAAGACGTCGAACGCGCGCTCGACGCTGCCCACAAAGCCGCCGTGAAGTGGAACGTGACGTCGGCGACCGAGCGCTCGAACATTCTCAACAAAATCGCCGACCGGCTCGAAGCCAACCTGACGGCGATGGCGGTCATCGAAACGGCCGACAACGGCAAGCCCATTCGCGAGACCCTGGCGGCCGACCTGCCGCTCGCGGTCGACCACTTTCGTTACTTCGCGGGAGTGATTCGCGCGAACGAGGGCAACATCGTCGAGCTCGACCACGACACCGTCGCGTACCACTTTCACGAGCCCTTGGGCGTCGTGGGCCAAATCATACCGTGGAACTTTCCACTGCTCATGGCGGTGTGGAAGTTGGCGCCCGCGTTGGCCGCCGGCAACTGCGTGGTGCTCAAGCCGGCCGAACAGACGCCGGTGTCGATCATGGCGTTCATGGAGCTGATGGCCGACCTGTTGCCCCCCGGAGTGGTGAATGTCGTGCAGGGCTTCGGGGTCGAGGCCGGCAAGCCGCTGGCCATGAGCAACCGCATCGCCAAAATCGCCTTCACCGGCGAGACCACGACGGGTCGGCTGATTCAGCAATACGCTTCAGAAAACCTCATACCCAGCACGTTGGAACTGGGCGGCAAGTCGCCGAACATTTTCTTCGCCGACGTGCTCAGCGAGAACGACGACTTTCTCGACAAGGCGCTCGAAGGGTTCGCCATGTTCGCGCTCAACCAGGGCGAGGTGTGCACGTGCCCGTCGCGCGCGCTCGTGCACGAGAAAATTTACGACAAGTTCGTCGAACGCGCGGTCATGCGGGTTCGCGAAATCATCGAAGGCGACCCGTTCGACCCGAAGACGATGATGGGCGCCCAGTCGTCGAACGACCAGCTCGAGAAAATTTTGAGCTACTTCGACATTGGCAAAAAAGAGGGCGCCAAGGTGCTGACGGGCGGCGAGCGCCGGGTGCATTCAGGTGAACTCAAGAACGGCTACTACATCAAACCGACGATTCTCGAAGGCCACAACAAGATGCGGGTCTTTCAAGAAGAGATCTTCGGGCCGGTGGTGTCGGTGACGAAGTTCAAAGACTTCGACGACGCCATGGCCATCGCCAACGACACGCTCTACGGCCTCGGCGCCGGAGTGTGGACGCGCGACGGCAACACCGCCTACCGCGCAGGCCGGTCGATCAAAGCCGGCCGCGTGTGGACGAACTGCTACCACGCCTACCCCGCGGGCGCGGCGTTCGGTGGGTACAAGCAGTCGGGCATCGGCCGCGAAAACCACCGAATGATGCTCGACCACTACCAGCAGACCAAGAACCTGCTGGTCAGCTACAGCCCCAAGAAGTTGGGCTTCTTCTGAACGGCGTTCGACCACCGAAGGGGCCACCGCCATGACCGTCGCGAGAGTCGAAGTCACGCCGTTGGCCGCCGAACTGATCGCGAAGCTGAAGCGCGAGCACGGTGAATTGCTCTTTCACCAGTCGGGGGGCTGCTGCGACGGCAGCGCCCCCATGTGCTACCCGCGAAGAGAATTTCGCGTGGGTTCGCGCGACGTGCTGCTGGGCGAAATCGCGGGCGTGCCGTTCTACATGGGCGCCCAACAATTCGAATATTGGAAGCACACCCAGCTCACCATTGACGTCGTGCCGGGCCGGGGCGCGGGCTTTTCGCTCGAAGCCCCCGAGGGCGTGCGCTTCTTGACCCGCTCTCGGCTGTTCACCGACGACGAATGGGCCCAGCTCAGGGTCAGCGAACCAACTTCACATTGAAGTCGGCCGTGCCGAGGGCACCCCACAAGCGCACCCACAACAGCAGGTACGCTTCGGTGCCCCGCGCGGTCGTGATGTCGCCCAAGTCGGTGACGCGCTGCCAGCCGAACCAGCCGCGCAGCACTTCGGCCACCCGGGCCTTGGCCTGGGCGTCGTTGCCGCTCATGAGCACGTCGTGGTCACCGCCCGCCACCCGCGACGGCTCGACCATGACCTTGCAGTTGATGGTGTTGAGCGTCTTCACCACCTTGGCTTTGGGCAGCGCCCGCTGCACTTGCTCTCCGAGCGAGTCGGTGTTCGACACCGAAAGGGTCGGCGGCATGCCTTTCGAAAAGTCGAGCGGGTTGGTGATGTCGATGAGCACCTTGTCGTCGAACGACGCGGGCGGGCACGACTTGAGCGCGTCGAGGGTGCCCGAGCCGGCGGTGCACACGAAGAGCAACTCTCCGAAGGCCGCGGCGTCGGCGAACGTACCCGCCGAGGCTTTGGGCCCGGCCGTCTTGACCCACGCCTGCGCCTTGTCGTTGCTGGCCGAGCGCCCGCCCAGCTTGACCTGGTGGCCCAGGCTGATGAGTTTGCTGCCGATGGTCTGACCGACCGCCCCAGTGCCGAGAATGCCAATGTTCATGGCGGCGACCCTACGCACACCGGCGGCCGACACAACGCCCAAGAAGTTGAGGTGCCGTCACCCTGGGGTTGACAGCGGCCGTTCTGCCCGCCGGTCGCGCCGACCGGCGAACAGCAGGTGTGACGGCCGCACGCCCCTGCCCAACCTGCCCTCAGGGGCAGGGCACGGTGCACACGTTCGGCGAAGAAGCCGAGTGTGGCTGGGCGTCGACCTTGGCGAAGTCGGCGCCGTTGGTGCTGACGAGGCACCCGTCGTCGCGGCGGGC
Source organism: Myxococcaceae bacterium (assembly GCA_044225205.1). GTDB lineage: Bacteria > Myxococcota > Myxococcia > Myxococcales > Myxococcaceae > JAEUJT01. The sequence continues at coordinate 3,220 of JBGAIY010000284.1, forward strand.
AATGGCCTCGGTGGTGCTGCCCGACGGCGCGGGGCCGCCCAGACTGCAATTGGCCGTGCCGTAGCCCACGAAGTCGCCCACGTTGCCGGCGGCGGTCGGGCACGTGCCGGTGAGCGGCGTATCGTTGTACGTCAGCGCGACCTTGCCCGAGCCCACCGCCAGGCGCAGCACACCCGAGGGCATGACGGCGCCGGCCGGGGTCGGCCCGGTGCCTTGGGCAAAGAACACGAGCGCGTAGCCGCCCGGGGCGAGCACCGTGTTCGCAGGCAGAGTCGACACCGCCCACGACGAACCTGAGGCCGAGGCGTATTGAAGGGCCCAGCCGCCGACGTCGACGTTGGTCGCGCCGCGGTTGTGCAATTCGACGTAGTCGCCGGCCCACTTCGAGCCCTTGCCACCGCCGCCGCCGAAGACCTGGCTGACGACCACCCCATTCGCCGTGCACTGCGGGGGCACGCCGGCGTCGAAAGCGCACTTCTGCCCGCACTGTGAATTGGCGAGCGACAGGCAGGCGCTGGCCCAGGCGCTCGTGCAGCACGAAGGGTCTTTCGCGCAGACCGCCGCCGCGCACGTGTCGCAGCTCCCGTTCAACGGCGCGCCGGAGGTGCACACGTCGTGGGTGCATTCGTGCGGCGTGCCGGCGTCGCCCGAAGCCCACGCGGCCAGCGTCTCGTTGACCCACGGCGCCGCGGTGTCGAGCCGCGCGTAGTACTCGACTTGGTGCGACGGCCAGTCACCGTCGTTGTGGCACGACGTGGCGCCCACCACGACGTCGCCGCAAATCAACGGGCCACCCGAGTCACCGTGGTCGGCGACGGCGGTGACGAACTTCACGGTGACGAACGTGGGGTCGGCCCCGATCACGACTTCGGTGCCGGTGCGCTTTTCTTCGTAAAATTCGTCGGTGCCGACGGTGTGGGTGCCGTAGCCCACCGCGTCGCAGATCGTGTTGAGCGCTGGCGCGCCCGCGGTCGCGAGCGCCACCGTCATGGGAGAAAGGCCCAGCATGGGGGCCTCGAGCTGCACGAGGCCCAGGTCGAAGGTGCGGTTCGGGCACCCCCCGGCACGGTACGTCGGGTGCGCCGCCACGCGCGTAACTCGGTGCTTCGTCATGCCCTGCGGGGGTATGCCGCCCAGGTTCGAGGTCGGCGTGCCCACCCCGGTGTAGAAGCCGTCGATTTGGTTTTGCACGCAGTGGCCGGCGGTCAACACCACGTCGGGGGCGATCAACGTGCCCGTGCAAAACCCGCCACCGACGAACCAGAGCAGGCCCACCGCGGGGTGACCTGGGTCGGTTTGGCCTCCCTGAATGCGGCCGTCGACCTGCGTGGCGTCGTCGTCACTGGCGGCCTCGGCTCGTTCGACGGCGCTGGGGCCGCAGCTCCAGAAAGTCGCCACCACCGCCGTTGCGAGCGCTCGATTCATCGTGTGCGTGCATGTACGACAGGGCTGACGCAACTGACAAGGTGCTTCGGTCTGCAGCCGGCTTACAGTCTCGACCGGGGAGGGGCCGTGGGCGACTCGAGCGACTGGCAGGCGAAGACCGAACGACTCGAGCAACGTTTGCGAGTGTTGGCCGACGCATCGGCGGCGTTCGCTGAAGCGACCGTCGACCTCGACTCCTTGCTCGAGACGATCGCCCGGCGCGTCGCCCAGGTGTTGCAAGACTATTGCGTGGTGCAGTTCGTTTCTGACGACGAAACGACGCTCACCCTCGCGGCGGTCTACAGCCCCGAAGAAGAAATGTTGGCGCAAGCGCGACGGGCCTTGTCGGAGCCAATCGTCGCCGCGACCCACCCGATCTTTCGGTACACCCTGCACACGCAAGAATCGCTGATGATTTCGCAGGGCCAGCTCGAGGCCATGCGGCAGGCCGCTCCCAGTTCCACCGGGGCTCAATTCGGTGCGCACATCGGCGTGCACTCGATGTTGGTGGTGCCGTTGCTCGCGAACGGCCGGGTGCTCGGCGTCTTGACCTTGGCTCGCTACCGCAGCGACCGACCCGAGTTCGACGAACACGACCTCGACTTGGCCCAGGGCCTCGCGCGCCAGGCGTCATTGGCCATTTCGAATGCGCGGCTGCTCGCCGACGCCCATCGCGAAATTGTCGAACGCAAGCGGGTCGAAGCCCAGTTTCGAGCGCTGGCCGAGGCCTCGTCAGACTTCACGCTGGCGACGTCTGACGTCGACCGGTTGTTGGCCGCGGTGGCTCGCCGCTTGAGTGACCTGACCGGAGACTTGTGCGTCGTTCGCCACGTGTCGGCCGACGGCCAGTGGGTCGAAGGCCGTGGGGCCGTGTACCACCCGAGCGCCGAGCTGCGCGAAGTGGCGGCGTCGATGGTACCCGCCACCCGCCAGAAACTCGGGCAAGGACATTCGGGCAAGGCCGCCGAGCAGCGCGCGCCGGTGCTGTTGAACGGGCTCGACCCGGCCGCCTTCGCCGACGCTGCGGGGTACGAACACCGCGCGTTGTTCGACCGGTTTCCCGTCTCCGGGTTGATGGCGCTCCCGTTGATGAGCCGCGACCAGCTCGTCGCCGTGGCCACGATGTTGCGGCGCGAGGGCCGGGCACCGTTCGGCGCCGACGACGTGCGGCTGGTTCAGAGCGTGGCCGACTACGCCGGGTTGTCGCTCAGCAACGCGCGCGCGTACGCCGCCGAGCGCGAGGCGCGTGAAGCGGCCGAGCGAGCCACCCAGGCGCTGAGGGCTTCGGAGGCACGATTTGCCCACTTGGTCGACTCGGGGGTCATCGGTGTCATCGTCGGGTACCTCGACGGGCGCATCGTTCAAGTCAACGACATGCTGCTCAAGCTCATCGGCCATTCGCGCGAAGACATCGTTTCGGGGGCGGTGCCCTGGCGCTCGCTCACGCCACCCGAGTGGGCCCACGTCGACCGCCTGGCCATCGAGCAGTTGCTCACGACCGGCATCGGTGAACTGCGTGAGAAAGAATACCTCCACCGCGACGGCCACCGAGTACCGGTCATGATGGGCTCGGCCATGATCTCGGCCGAGACCCAAGAATGCATTTCGTTCGTGCTCGACCTGACCGAACGAAAAGAGGCCCAAGCGGTCATTGCCAGCATGAAGCGGGCGCACGAAGCCGACGCGAAGTTTCGCAGCCTGCTCGAAGGCGCGCCCGACGCCATGGTCATTGCCGACGAGGCCAACGTCATCACGCTCGTCAACGCGCGGGTCGAAGCGCTCTTTGGCTATGGGCGCGACGAATTGGTGGGCCGTTCGACCGGGGTGTTGGTGGCACCGCAGCCGGGCCAGCCCGAAGGGCTGTTGCTGGGCCCAGGAGAATTCTTTGGGCGCCGCAAGAACGGCACCTTGTTCCCCATGGAAGTGAGCGTGAACCCGCTGCGCACCTCGAGCGGTCTGTTGGTGTCGAACGCGATTCGCGACGTGACCGAACGCAAACGCGCCGAGCGGCAACGCGCCGACCTCGCGGCCATTGTCGACACTTCAGACGACGCGATCATCGGCACCAACCGAGACAACGTCATCACGAGTTGGAACCACGGGGCCGAAGTGCTCTTCGGCTACCAGGCGAGCGAAGTCGTGGGGCAACCGATCGAGGTCATTGTGCCGCCCGACGAAGGCGCGGCCGAGGTGCGGTTGACGCTCGAATTGGGCCAGCCGCAGCGGTTCGACACGGTTCGCCGGCGAAAAGACGGTTCGACCGTGCACGTGTCGGTCACCACGTCTCCGGTGCGCAACGGGCGAGGGCAGATCGTCGGGGTGTCGAAGGTCGCGCGCGACATCACCGCTCGCATTCGCACCGCCGAAGCGCTCACGCGGGCCAAAGACGCCGCCGAAGCCGCGAACCGAGAACTCGAGGCCTTCAGCTATTCGGTCGCCCACGACTTGCGCACGCCCTTGCGCGGCATGAGCGGCTTCGCGCAGGTTCTGCTCGAAGACCACGCCGCCTCGCTCGACGCCGAGGGCCAAAAATACCTGGGCGAGATCATGCAAAACGCGAAGCGCATGGGCGGGCTCATCGACGCGCTCTTGTCGCTCTCGCGGGTCTCGCGCAGCGACTTGGCCCCCGAAGACCTCGACCTGTCGGCCATGGCCGAAGACGTGGCCGCAAGCTTGCGCGCGACCGAGCCTGACCGCGCCGTCGAGTTCGTGATTGCCAAGGGCTTGCACGCCCGGCTCGACGGTACGCTGGCGCGGTCGTTGCTCGAAAACCTGTTCTCGAACGCGTGGAAGTTCAGCAGCAAGACCCCGCGCGCCCGCATCGAATTCGGAGAGCGCGACGTCGACGGCGAGCACTCGTTTTTCGTGAAAGACAACGGCGCCGGCTTCTCAATGGAGTACGCGCAAAAACTCTTCGTCGCTTTTCAACGCCTGCACACCCGCGCCGAATTTCCCGGCACCGGCATTGGGTTGGCGACGGTGCAGCGCATCGTTTCGAGGCACGGCGGGCGGGTGTGGGCCGAGGGCACGGTGGGCGGAGGCGCGACCTTCTCGTTCTCGGTGCCTCGTTCGCGCGACGCGTCGAAAGCGGTGTCGGCCGCCCGTGAACGCCGGGTGGGCCAACCCGCATCGTGACGGCTTGGTTTACGGCCAGAAGACGGGGCGCGGCTTCGCGGCAATGGCGTTCGCGCGGTCGTCTTTCGACAGCTTTTGGTTGTCGAGCTTGAGCCCAGCGCCCACCAACCCTTCTTTGATGACTTCGACCGTCATGGCCACGTCTTTGAGGAACGTGTCGCGCATGGCCGTCATGGTCTTCAGGTCGGCTTGGGTTTCGGCCAGGGTCTTCTCGAGCGCGGCTTTGTCGGTGGCGTTGGGCGCCGGGGTCGCCGCCAACTTCGCTTTCGCGTCGGCGATGCGCTTCTTCGCTTCGTCGAGCGCTTTTTCGAACACGTCAGACGACGCGCTGTCCCATTCGGCTTCGACGTGGAGCGGGCCCTTGCCCAACAAGCCCTCTTCGTCGTCGATGTCGTTGATTTTGCCCTTGCGCGCGGTGGGGTCGTACACGTTGTAGCGGTCGGCCGAGATGATGAAGCAGTCGCCCCAGGTCGACATGAACTGGCCGTACTTCGTCAGCATGGCGTCGGCGTCGGTCAAGAACTTGATCTGCCCGTCGACTTTCTTTTGGTACGCGGTCAACGTGGCGGGCACCGGCTTGCCGGCGGCCTTGAGGTCGGCGGCTTCTTTTTGCAAGCCCGCGGCGCGGGTCTTGAGCACGTCGACGCTGTCGAGGTTGAAGTGGGTACGGCGGCGCTTCTGCAACACGGTGAACTTCGGCTGCAACGTCAGCTGGCCGTCGGCCGGCAAGGTCTTCTTGTCTTGAGCGAGCTTGTAGAGCTTCTGCGCGACCAACAGGGGTTGGTCGGGGGTCTCCTGGCCCGTGACGAGCATTTGAGCGGCTTCGTCTTCGTTGTTCAAACTGCGCTTCTCGAACTTGTGCACGGCGCTGTCGGTGCCGGTGATGACGCGGCCTTCTTTGGCCTGCACGCGCACGTCTTTCTGCGCGAAGTTGGGCGGCTTGTTGTCGAAGCGCACGCGGTTGCGAACCGACGCGCCCGCTTTCTGCAGCGAGCCATTCACGTCGTCGAAATACGTGTCTCGAAAGTTTTCGTAGCCGTCTTGAAAGAAGATCTTCTGGTCTTTCGAGCGGTCGTTCGGGGCCGTGGGGTCGGGTATGACCAGGTTCGGCTCGCGACCCGCGTTCGGCTGCGAGTCGACCTCGAGCACCAACGGCAACGTGAAGCGGTTGGCGAGCGCCATGGCTTCGGGGTCGTTCCACTGAGGTTTGAACAATTTCGCGAACGGTTGCGGGCCGGTGTGGTCTTTGAACTTGCCGCCCGCGCCATCGCCGAGCTTGAAGTCTTCCCAGCTCTCTTGTTCTGAACGGTCGCGCTCCCAGTCAGAAGTGATCGGCGTCTTGAGAATGTCGGGGCCGATGGTGGCCACGCCCGCGGCGACCGCTTCGACCTGGGTCGCGCCGGTGCCGGCAATGGTGATCTTGTCGTCTTTCTTCAGCCCGGCCGCGTAGTCGTCTTTCTTTTTGTCGAGCGAGAGCTGCTTGCGCAGCGGGCTCTTCGTCGACAGGTCGAGCGTGTAGCCCTTGTCAGGCGCCACGGCCACGTCGTCGACCACGTTCAAGAAGTCTTGAAAGGTCATGCCGAACTTGGTGCCGAAGGTCGCCGCCTTCTTGTCGGTCGCCGCGTTCGCCGCGATGAACGCCTTCCAGTCGGCTTTGGTCGCGAGGGTCGTCGTACCGACTTTGACCGTGATGCCCTGCGACACCAGTTGGTCGCCCACCTTCGCGAGGTAGCCACCGGCCTTGCCGTTCTCGTCGAACACCGGTGAGTCGCCAACCGCGAACTGCCGACCGCGCTGAATTGAAATCGTCATTGAGGTGATCTCCAGAAACCGAAAAGGGTGCGTTGTGTCGCTGTTCACTTATCGGTCAGTGGTGGGGGCGAGTTTCGAACTATTTCGTCTCAAGTTGTAAGAATTCTGCAGAGTTGAGAATAGCGTTCGACTCGTTTGGCGGCGTTGCGGAGCGCCCCGCGAACGGCTGGCCCGCGTTCGCAGCAGCAGCAGTCGCCACTCGTTCGGTTCGAAGAGCGTCGCGAACAAGGCGACGCTCTCGTCGGTGAAGCGCGCCGACCTTTATTCTTTCGGGGTGTGGCGCCCGCGGTGCCGTCGCCTCTTGGCAAACGAGGCGAGCAGCGTCGAGAGGCCGAGCCAAGCGGTGCCGTCGCTGGTGTTGCAGCCACAACCCGTGACCGGGGTATCGCCACCGACGCCGCCATCGCCTTGACCCCCGCCATCAACGTGCCCGCCTGCGTCTGCGGCGCCGCCTGCGTCTGCGCCGCTGC
>JBGAIY010000285.1:0-10047 GCA_044225205.1 Myxococcaceae bacterium
CAGAGCTTCGCTCAGGCGAACTTGGGGGGAGTGGGGGTACCGTACAGCGCCCGAAATTGGAGCAGCCGGGCGTAACCCGGGTCGGTCTCGGCGAGCCGATGGTCGTGCTCGAGGGCGCCCGCTTCGTTCCACCGCTTTTCCCACAGGGCGATGCCGTATTCGTATTCACCGTCTTCGGCGAGTTGACCGTTGCGGTGCCACTCGCGAGCCCGCCCGTGGAGCGCGTCTTGGAACCACGTCGACTCGACCATGGGTTGGCCGGGCGCGTACCATTCTCGGCACGCGCCCCAACGCAGGCCGCTCCGGTATTCGATGCTCGACTTGTCGAAGTCTTGCGCCTTCGACAAGGTGTAGGCGACACCGGTGAACGGCTCGCCCTCGAAGAGGTGAAGGCCACGTTGTTCGTCGAAGTCGAGGGCCTTCGCCAAAACCCGAATCATCTTGGGGCCGAGCCGGTCAGCGTTGCACGGCGATGCCGGTGGTGAGGTTCTGGGTGCCGGCCCCAAAGTCGTGAACGGTGCGCACCGACTGCGCCTCGCCCGTCGAAGCCAGGGTGAACGCCATCAACTTCTCGACCGCCGAGACGAAGACCACACCGACCGACGTGCCTCGCTCGACCAAGTCCATTTCGGAGGCGAGGGGGATGCCGGTGACAATGGGCCTGACGGTGAGGCTGCTGCCCACCGTACCGGTGGTGACGCCGTTGGCGCTCACTTGAGAAACGACGAAGCGCTCGCTGCTCGAGGTCGACCGAGGGTCGAAGACGAGGTCGTAGGGCGACGCGACGGTGTCGTTTTCGAGCGGAGTGCCGAAGCCCACTGCGAAGACGGGCACCATGAAGAGCTGGTCTCCGAACAGGTCGCTGCTGAGCCCAACCACCGTGCCGTCGGCCGAAAGCGCGAGACCATTGGTGACCCCGAAGTCGAAGTCGAGCGGCGGGTGTACGCCGCCGTCACGTTCGACGAGCAACAACTGCCCCACGCTCGCTGACGGGCCCGACCCCACGACGATCACCATTCGGTCATTCGCGCGGTCGACGTCGAAGCGCAGCGGTGGCCGACTCAAGGTCACGACCGTCGACGGAGCGCCGAGCGTCAGTTGATCTTCGCTCACCGACAACGCTTCGAGGGTCGGTTGACGGCCGTTGTCGAGGCCGGTCAAGACGAACAACGAGCGGCCGTCGCGGCTCCAATGCAGGTCGACCGGAGCCCCCGGCAACGCCCTCGCGGTGATGACCGCCGCCTTGGTCTGGTCGGCGTCGAGCGGCGTGGTGACCAAGGTGACGCTGCCCGACCCCAGTACCGCCACCGAGCGACCGTGCGGAGCGGCGCGCACCTTCTGCACCGCGGCCACCGTGACCAACCGTTTCACACCTCCGTCACTCGCGGTGCTCGACCAATTGACGACCGAAACGTCGGTGCCCTCGTTCACCGCGCTGCCGCTCCCGTTGTCGACCAAACCGTGCGCGACGGTGACGAGGCGACTGGGGTTGACACCGTTTCGCACGTCGAGCTGGGCCGCGGCTTCGCGGGTACCGCTGCCGGCGAACGTACCCACCAACTTCAGCGCTACCGTCGAATCGGTCGAAATGTCGGCGAACGAATTCCACACGACCACGACCTCGGTTTGACCGGCCTCGAGCGACATCACCTGCGCGGCGACGAAGCCGGCACCTTTGTCGACCTGCAGCGAATACCCAGTGAAATCATTGGTCGTGGTGAATCGGAGTTCGATTGGCCCGCGACGCGGGCCGCTGGGCGCCACCCAAGTCAGCACGTGCGACTGACCAGCGTCGGCGGCGGTGCCGGCGTCATTCGCCGTACCCGCGTCATTCACCGGAGTACCCGCGTCATTCACCGGAGTGCCCGCGTCATTGGCCGCACCCGCGTCATTGGCCGCACCCGCGTCATTGCCCGCACCCGCGTCATTGCCCGCACCCGCGTCATTGCCCGCACCCGCGTCATGGGCCGCACCCGCGTCATTGCCCGCACCCGCGTCATGGGCCGTACCCGCGTCACGACCGCTGCCCGCGTCTGACAAGGCACCGGAGTCGGCGGGTGGTCCAGCGTCACTGTCGGTGACCGAGCCCGAATCACCAGGCCCGGCGTCGCCTCGGCCCGCGTCTTTCGAGGTCGAACCACCCCCACCGCCGAAGCCGCCACCGGTACCGCCGCCGAAGCCAAAGGTGCCAGCGTCGACCACTTCGGCTCCACCACATGCGGTGACCGTCAGCCCCGCGACGACAACGACGAATGACCAAAAGCGCATCGCGCGGCCATACTGGCTTTTGAGCGGGTTGGGAAACGTGACGCTGCGAATTCGCTCAGCGCTCAGGGCGCGTGATGAACGCGAAGGGGAAACCGGCCTTGAATTCGTCAATCGTGAACGTCATTTTGCCGTGGCGGTTGAGCTTGAGGATGCCGCGAGGCGTCGAAACCCGAGTCGCGACCGACGGCATCGGGTCGGCCAATTCGACGAACTTCTGGCCCTCCGATTCGAAGACCCGGGAGACGAACCAGACGTGCAGTGCATCGAGCCCCTCGAGCTTGAGGCCTTTGGGTCTGAGCAGTTCGGGCATCGTGGCGACGGTCACCACGTGCCGGGCGTCGAGCGCGGCTTTGAGCCGCTCGAACGTCGACTGGGCCGAAGCCAATGAAACCCAGCGCACGGAACTCTCCTGCCCCGTCAGCGCGAACACGAAGTCGTCGGGTGAACCACCGCTGCCGATGGCCCCGTACCCGCCCTTGAACTTCGCGTAGGCCTTTTCGACGATCGCCGGCCACAGCTCGCCCTCGGGGGCCTTGGCGTAGCGCAGTCGCCCGTCGTAATCGGTCGGCATCGTTCCGTCGACGCGCATGACGACCGTCTGCACGCCGTACGTCGGCAGCTTTTCGTAGAAGCGAACACTGTACGTGCCATCGCCATGGTCGGTGATGGCGTCGGAGATCGCTTTGGGNNNGCAAACCCAGCCAACGCCGCGAGCACGAAACAGTCACCCAATTTGCCCTGCGATACGTCGGCCGCCGAAATGCCGTCGACGTAGAGTTGCCCGTTCGGCACTTCACGAAAGGTGACACCCCAGTTGTCGGCGGGTTCAAACGTCACGAGGCTGGCGAGCGTCGGGTTGTTGATGGCCGCGACGCCCAACCCCAGTTCGAGCGCCCGACGAGCCGCCGGTTCGAAACGGTCGGGCTGGGTCTTGAGCAACTGGCTGAGCGTCTCGCGGTCGGCGGCTGGCAACCCGCTCACCTTGCCCAACGAATCGACGTCGCTCTTGGTGATGTTCTCGCGCGACCCGGGCGTGAAGCGTGGGCCAATGGTGCTCGGTGCCATGCCCGGTTCTCGTACCGCGCTGTCGGTCACCGCGTCAATCGGCCGCCAGCTCGAACACGTGAAACGGCGGGTCAAACCCGCCGACTTCGTGAAAACGCCAGCGCCCGCGCAGCGTGCGGTTCACGAACTGGTTCGTCGAAGCGAGCGCCCCCCCGTCGAAGAGCACCAGGTAGCGCACATCGTTGTCGTGCAGCCGCTGCTCGAACGACGGCGCACGCGCCCGGGCGACCCGCTCGAACGCGAACCCCGAGGCAAACGTGAGTTGAATGTCGTCGTACCCGCGCGGGTCGACGGCGACGACGAGACCCGCCCCACCCCCGGCCCGGGCCGAAAGCCAGCGGGCCACCTTCGTGAGCTGCGGAGCATTCGTGGTCACCGGTGCAATGGCGCGGAGCGTGTTCTGCCACGCGCCGTCGGTTCGGTAGGTGAACCAACCCAACCACACCGGCCACGCCACGAGCATCGCCAAGGTCAACGCGGTGACCGCCTCGCGCACCCGGGCCCAACGCAACCGTTCAGCGATGGCGACGAAGCCGGGTTGAACGAACGGCAGCAAGAAGGCGACTTCTTTCGCGGTGAAGCGGGCCAGGGGCACAAAGCTCGCCAAGAAGAACGACCGAACGCCGTACATGGCCACCGGCAACACGATCAGCACGATGAGCCACCGGCTGCTCGGCGTCTGGCGCCAAGCCCGCACCCCGCCGACCGCGGCCGCCACGGCGACCAACGGGGTCAGCGTCATGACGGCGGTACCAGGCCAGAACGCGAGCGTCGCCCAGCGGTACCACGGCCCCCACATGGCCGCTTCAGACGGGTACCACGTGCGGTGAAACGCATCGATGTACGAGAACGGGTACAGCGGCGCGCCGCGGTCGACCCAGTTGCCGAACGCCCACGCGGCGCAGAACGCCACCGACGCCACGCCGAACAGCAGCGCCGGGCGCAGCGACCGCGCGTACCACCACACCGCGGCGGCCATGAGTGGCACGAGCAACCACGAGTCGTACCGGGTGGCGCACGCGAGGTTCATCATCAGCGCCGACGCGAGCAACCAGACGCGTTCTCGCCACACCAACCACCGCTGAAGCCAACAGCACGCGGTGAAGACCAAGAGCAAGTTGAGCGCCTCGCCCGACGCGGTGGTCGAGAACTGAATGTGCAAGCCCCAGAACGCAAACGCCAAGGCGGTGAACTTCGTCGCCCGGTCTCCGAAGAGCTGCGCGGTCAACTCGAGCAACGGCCACGTGGTCAGCACGCCGGCGACCAGGCTCACCAAGCGCCCCGAGTCAGCCAAAGGCATGGGCAACAGGCTCGCCAAGCCGAGCACATAAATGTGCAGCGGGCCGAACTGCACCGCTCCCTGGTCGAACGAACCAATGACGTGGGGCGCCTTCGCCCACGCGGCGCCGAGCCAGGTGCGAACAGCAGAGTCTCCGTGAATGTTTTCGGTGAAGAAGAACGCCACCACCCGGGGCACGGCCACCACCACGAACCACGGCCACCACCGTTTCATGACGCGGCCTTGAATTTCGCCAGCGCCGCCTTGAGCCCGCGCAGCGCCGCCCGCACCACGTCAGAACGGGCCGACGGAGACAGCGTGCCCTGGGCGCGTTCGGCGTGCTCGATTCGCCGGTCGACGCGCGCGAGCAACGAAGCGGCCAGGTTCTTCGACTGGGCATGCATGGCCTCGCCGAGCTCGACCTGGCCGCGGTACACGTCGAGCGCGTCGAGCGACGCGGCGTCTCCGACCTCGGTCAACTGCTTGGTCGCTTCGAGCAGCGCCTCTTCGGCGCGAACCGGTTTGCCCTTGAGCGCCCAGACGGCGGCGAGGCCGGCGCGGGCGAGCCCTTCGTGACGGGTCGCGTGCACCTCGTTCAACACCACCAGCGCTTCTTGGTACGCGGCCCGCGCCTCGTCGAGCGCGAGCACCTCGTGGTGCAGCGACGCCACCGAAAACAACGCGATGCCTTCGGTGCGCCGGGCGCCCACCTCTCGCACGATGTGCAACGCGCGCTCGTAGTGCGTCATGGCTTGGCGGGGCCGCTTCAGGTCTCGCTGCAGGTCGCCCAGGTTGATGTGCGAAATGCCTTCTGAGCGGCGGTTGCCGAGCTCGCGGTGAATGGCCAGGGCGGCGACGTAGTTCGCCTTCGCCTGTTCGAGCAGCCCGAGCGACTGTTGTTGCACGCCCAAGTTGGTGAGCGTGATGCCCTGGTAGCGGCGGTCGCCCACCTCGCGGTGAATCGCGAAGGCCTCGTTCGACGCCGCAATGGCTTCGGTCTCTTGACCCAGGTCGTGCAGCAAGAACGCCAGAAACGACTGGGCGCGCCCTTCCATCAACCGGTCTTTGGTCGCTCGCAACAAGGTCAGGGCGCGCGTCAAGTGGGCCCGGGCCTCGCTGCGTTGGCCCTGCACCCGTTCGATGAGGCCCGCGTAGGCGAGCGCGCGGCCTTCGAGCGCCTCGTCTTTCAGTGCTTGCGCCAACTCGAGCATGGTGTGCAGGTCGGCGAGCGCGTCGGCGCTTCGGCCGCGGGCTTGGCGGGCGCGGGCCCGGGCGTCGAGGGCGAGGGCTTGCCGCCGCTGGTCAGCGCCCGCCGCGTGCAAGGCCGATTCGATCATCGTCAGGTGGCTGGCGAAGGGGCCCCGTATGCTCAACAGCGGGTCGAGCGCGAGCACGACTTGCAACAGCCGCTCACCCGATTCGTTGCGGTCGACCGACCGCTGAAAGACGGCGAAGAGGTTGTCGCGCTCGACGTCGAGTGCGTTGAGTTTGGCGAGGCTGCTGTCGGCGTTCACCGCCAACTTGGTGCCGAGCGTCACGTAGTATTTCGCGTGGCGCTCGAGCGCGGGTTCTTGTTCGGCGCGGCCGAGCAACTTCTCTTTCGCGTATTCGCGCAAGGTCTCGTACAGGCCGAAGCGCGGCACTCCTTCGTCGCCGTTCGCGAAGTAGGCCCGCACGAGCGACTTCGCCCGCAACGCCATGAGCGCCTCGAGCGGCGACGGGGCCTCGGGCAGGTGGGCGACGCTCACGACCGCGTTGAGCGCTTCGATGCTGAAGCCCCCGCGAAAGACCGACAACTGCGCGAGCGCCGACGCCTCGGCCTCGGTCAGCATGTTCCACGACCAGTCGATGGCGCCGCGCATGGTCGCCTGGCGCGACGAACTGGCCCGCTTGTCGATGAGCAACTCGAACCGCCGCGGCAACCGCTGCACGAGCTGGGTGGGGCTCAGCACGCTCATGCGGGCGGCGGCGAGTTCGATCGCCAACGGCAAGCCGTCGAGCTGCTTGACGATTTCGGCGATCGCCGGTTCGTCGGTGTCGGTCGGTTCCCACTGGGGGCGAACGGCGCGGGCGCGCTCGACGAACAGCTCGACGGCTTCGGCGCTCTGAATGCGCTCGCCGGGCTTGGGCAACCGCAACGGCGGCACTTCGAAAATCATCTCGTTCGGCACGCGCAACACTTCGCGACTCGAAATCACGAACCGAATTTTCGGCGCGGCCGTCAGCCACTTCGTGACCGTGTCTTTGGCCAGCCCGACCAATTGTTCGAAATTGTCGAGAATGAGCAGCGCCTCGCCGCGGGCCACGAGCGAGTGACCGAGCTGTTCGACGGTGTCTCCCGGCGCCAGCTGCACGCCGAGGGCGCGAGCGACCGCGGTCACCAGGCCGTCGAGGTCGGTCGCTTCGCCGAGTTCACAGAACCACACGCCGCCCCGCCGCCGCCCGTTTTCACCGGTCGCGCTGAAGTGGCTGACGAGCTGTTCGCCGAACTGGAGCGACAGCCGGGTCTTGCCCGTGCCCCCGGGGCCCAACAAGGTGATGAGCCGCGACCCGTGTTGAAACAACTGGTGCAGGTCGGCCAGTTCGGCCACGCGCCCAATGAAGCTCGTGGGCTGCGGGCCGATGTTGGTGGGCAACGCGAGCTGATCAGACAACAACGGTACCGTCTCGTCGTCGCGCGACACCGAAAACGCGCCTCGGCCCGACGACGTTTCGAACGGCCCCGTCACGGTGGCGTCGGGGTCTTGGCTCACCGCGGCTTCGGCCGAGGCCACTTCGCTGTCGGGCTCGTCGTCGAAGTCGTTGAAGCCGTCGACGCCGCCCACGTCGTCGAACAGCGAGAGCCAGGCGCCGACGTCGGCCGTCGGCAATTCGGCCGAAAGCGCCGCGAGCGCTTCTTGAAATTCGAGCGCGGTCTGAAAGCGCTCGTCGGGTTCTTTCGCCAACGCCTTGAGCACCACGTCGTCGAGCGCGGCCGGCACGTCGCGCCGCAGCGAACGCAACGGGGCCGCCGCGCTCGTGCGAACCAACTTCAGCGTCGCCGCGTCGGTCTTGCCGCGAAACAGAAATTGCCCCGACACCATTTCCCACAGCACGATGCCCAGGGCGAAGACGTCGGTGCGCGCGTCGACCGGCTTGCCGCGAGACTGCTCGGGCGCCATGTAGGGGAACTTGCCTTTGAGAATGCCCGCGGCCGTGTGCACGCTCTTGTTCGTCGCCTTGGCCACGCCGAAGTCGATGACCTTGGCCTCGCCCCGCTTCGAGAGCAGCACGTTGTGCGGCGACACATCGCGGTGAACGATGCCCAAGTTGCGGCCCTGCGCGTCGACCGCCGAGTGCGCGTACGCGAGGCCTTGCGCCACGTCGAGCGCGACCTTGACCGCCACATTCACCGGCACCTGCTTTTCTTGTTCGCGGGCTCGGCGAAGCACTTCGCGCAAGTCTTTGCCCTCGACGTGCTCCATGACGATGAACCACGCGCCGTCGGCCTCGCCGAGTTCGATGATGCGGGCGATGTTCGGGTGGTTGAGCCGCGCCGCGATTCGCGTTTCGTCGAGAAACAGGCGCAAAAAGCGGGGGTTCTCGACCAAGTGCGGCAACACCCGCTTGATGACCACCGGCGGTTGATCAGGCGACGCTTGCGCCAAGAAGACTTCGCCCATGCCTCCGGCCCCGAGGCGCTTGAGCAACGTGTAGCGGCCGATGGTGTTCACCACCGCCAAACGCTACCGCAAATCGCCGAATCGACGGGGTTGTTCGCGCGCCCCCGTTCGGCCTGCCATTCTGGCAAAGCGCTCGGTGCCGGCGGGCGTCTTCTCTTGGCTTTTCGGCGGTCTGTGCTTTGCAAAACCCGCCCGACATGACTTCGTTTCTGACCGCGGTCGTCGTCGTCAGCACGCTGTGGTGGGTGGCGCAGGCGCTCATGCACGCCCAGGCACGAGCGCGGGTGCCGGTCATTCACGACTTGACCGGCCCGGAGCTTCAGCGCTGGCCGACCGTGAGCGCCGTCGTGCCGGCGCGAAATGAAGCCGAGCACCTGGGCGCGGGTCTTCGAGCCAAGCTCGCCGAAGGCTACCCGGCGCTCGAACTCGTCGTCGTCGACGACCGCTCGACCGACGACACATTCGCCGTCGCCAGCGCGTTCGCCGCGAGCGACCCCCGCGTCACCCTCGCCCAGGTTCGCGAACTGCCGCAAGGTTGGCTGGGCAAAGTGAACGCCCTCCAGTGCGGCCTCGAGCACGCGAAAGGCGAGTGGGTGCTTTTCAGCGACGCCGACGTCGAGCTGGCACCGGGCACGTTGACGACCCTGATTCGCTGGGCCGAACACGCGGGCATCGACCACGTCGCCGTCATGCCGGCGATTCGCTCACCCGGGCCGCTGGTGAGCGCGGCCCTCGCGAGTTTCTTTCGCGTCTTCACGAGCGCCGTGCCGCTGTGGCGAGTGGCCGACCCCAACTCTCGCGTCTTCATCGGCGTCGGGGCCTTCAACCTGTTTCGGCGCAGCGCGCTCGACCGAACCCCCGGCCTCGAATGGCTGAAAATGGAGATCGGCGACGACGTCGCGCTCGGAGCGATGCTCAAACGGGCCGGGGCCCGCCAAGCCGTCGTCATCGGGCAAGACGCGGTCGCGCTCGACTTTTACCCGTCGTGGCGCGTCATGGCGCGCGCGCTCGAGAAGAACGGCGCGAGCGCCCCGTTTCCGGCCCTGGTGGCGGGCGCCCTCGCCCTCGTCACTGTGGAGTCGGGCTACTTGGCGGCGGCCTTCGTCGGCGGGGGCTGGCCCACTTTGCTCGCCTTCGGCGCCGCCCTCACCGCCATGTGGGCCCAATGGAGCAACGGCCGGTGGCTCCACCTTCGCGCGCTGCCCGCGCTGTACCCCTGGTTCGGCGCCTGGCCGCTCGCCGCCGCGTTGATTCGCTCGGCGGCGCTCGGCCTGTGGCGCGGAGGCGTCGTTTGGCGAGGCACTTTCTATTCGACTCCGGTCATTCGCGAGGGCAGCCGCCTGGGCCTCGCCCAGCCACGCGCGAAACCGACCGACTCAACCAATTGAATTTACTTATGTTTTCGAGAAGACGCGGGGTGTCGAGTCGTGGCAAACTGCGCCGGCCATGCCGATTGATTCAAAGTTGCCGGTGACGCGTACCACGACCGGGCAGACGACCGCCGCCACGACCGCACGCCAAACGCCGTCAGGGCCGAGCGAGCGCGACGACTTGCCGGGGTTTTCAGACGCGAGCGACTTCAGCCCAGCGCGTCGCACTGGCACCAAGGTCTCTGAAGGGCGCCGGGTCGTGCACGGCACCGACGACGATTCGATTGGCGTGCGCGACACCGCCGCGGGGCGCCGGGTGGTGCACGGCACCGACGACGATTCGATTGGCGTGGGCGACGCGGCCGCGGGCCGGCGAGTCGTGCGCGGCACCGACGACGATTCG
>JBGAIY010000286.1:0-10562 GCA_044225205.1 Myxococcaceae bacterium
TACATGACCTTTGAGGTACCAACCGTGAAGGAGGTGGACGCCAGCGACGTCAAACGCATCACAAGTGAGCCGCTGAAAAAAACCGCGTAGCAGTCGCAAAGGGTGGCGCAACGACGGACACCACTTGACGGGACGTGACCAGACTCGCTCGGCCGGCTCGGTCGTGGCGCGCCAGCGCGAGACGCGCGTGGCTCGCTTCGGTCGCTGCGGTGACGCCCCTCGGCGAGCGGAATGCCCCGGCGCGAGACTCGCTTTGGGCGGCTCAGTCGTAGCGAGCTGCGACGCTGCGGTGAACGGGGCTGCGCCAGTGCGAAACGCGCGTGGCTCGCTTCGCTGCGACGCCCCTCGGCGAGCGGAACGACCGGCGCGAGACTCGCGAGGCCACCCGTTTGCCGCGAACTCGCCGCGCTCGAAATCATCAGCGAAACCGGGAGCTTGGGACCCATTCTGCGGCTTTCTGAGCGCAAGCCGGCGATGCGTCGATGACGTGAGGTACCGTGCCCCTTCATGACCCGGTTTTCGCGTCGACGCTTGATCGCCCTGGGAGCGGCCGCTTCGGCGCAGGCGGTCGCGGGGCCTCGCGTGGGGCGCTGTTTTGGAGAAGCCGCCTTGAGCGACTGGCTCGAAGCGTGGGCGGTGCTTGACCGCGAGTATTGTTTCTTCGCCGAGAAAACGACCGATTGGCTTCGAGTGCGCGACGAGTACGCACGGCGCTGCGCGCTCGTCGAGTCTCCTGACGGTTTCAAACGGGTGCTCCAGGCGGCGTTGACCGAACTCTACGACGCGCACACCCATGTGCATGACACGCCGGCCGGCACGCCGCGCTTTCCTCCGTTCGACGTCATTGCCGACGAAGACCGCGACGGCGGGGCCCGGGTGACCGCGGTGCAGTCGGGGTCTGACGCCCAGCTCGCAGGCCTTCTCGTTGGAGACGTCGTGCAAGCGGTCGACGGCGTGACCTTGGTTCAGGCCGCGACCGCGCTCGAGGCCCAGTGTCTCCTTCGGCCTGACCCGGTCGCGCGACGCTACGCGGTGGTGACGGCGCTGTCTGGGCGCCGTGGCGCCGAACGCCTCTTCGACGTACAGCGCGACGACGACCGACTTCGCTTGTCGCTGCGCTTCACCAACACACCCGAACGACCGCCCGTCGAATGGAAAGAAGTCGCCCCCGGCGTGGGGCTCATTGCGATTCATACCTTCGGGCCCCCCGAGGTCGTGCCCGCTTTCGACCGTGCCTTGGCCGCGCTTCGCAAGAGCAGGGCCTTGCTGCTCGACGTGCGTGACAATGGGGGAGGCGACACGGCGGTCGCCCGGCCGATCATGGGGCGCTTCATTCGCACCACCGCGCCCTACGCCCGCATGCGCAAGCGCGAAGGCCGGGGGTTGTCGGCCCCGTGGGTCGAGTCGGTCGCGCCTCGCGGCCCCTTTCGCTACGACGGCGACCTCGCGGTGTTGGTCAATGGCTTCAGCGCGAGCATGGCCGAAGGGTTCGCCATGGGCCTGCGAGGGCTGGGGAGAGCCGTCGTCGTCGGAGAACGCATGATGGGCTTGGGCGCCGCGGTGAAGACCGTCAGCCTGCCTGGCACCGGCGTGCGATTTCAGTTCTCGGCAGAACCCGTGTACGACCTGAACGACGAGCCCCGCTGGCGTTTCACGCCCGACCTCGTCGTTGAGCCCGGTCAAGACATCGAACTGGGTGCGCGCACCCGGTTGAGCCCGTGAGCACGGCAGTCACAGTGGCCGGGCCAGGCCCGCCGCCCGTCAGGCGATGAAGCGCTCGAGGTCGGCGCCGCTGAGCGGCAAGTCGGTGACGGGGGCGTTGGGCAGCGTTTTGACCCACTCGGCGGCATCGGTCACGGTGCCGAACGTCTTCGACGGTGCCGTCGACCGTGAAACCAAGAAGTAACCCGTCAAGAACGCCCGCACGGCGATGGCCGCCAGGCCCTTGGGCAGCACGACAATGGCCGTGCCGCGGCCGACTTTTTCGTATTTCACGCTCATGTCGACGGTCATTTGGCGAACGTCGTCGTCGACCCGAAAACCGGCGCCCAGCTGCCCGATGATCGACAGCCCGACGAGCGCCCCGAAGCGGTCGACCGTTCGTTGTTGCACGTCGTCGAGCGCCCGCATCGCCTCCATGGTTGCGGCCTGGCGAAAATACGAGACCACCACCACCCCACACGTGCCGACCCGTGCCTCCGGCAGCTCGACGACCGTTTCAACACCCATGAGCGAATGACTCCGGTCAGAAGACGAGGGGCGGCAGAGATGCCGTTGAATCGGCCGCGGGTCAACCCCCATCGGTTCGGTCGGGGGGCCTCCGGAGAGTGCACCCTTTTGGCCGTGTGCTACACGCCTCGGCCATGGCTGAGCCCCTCGATGTCACCCAAACCTTGACCGGCAAGCGCGTGTTGTTCGTCGGCGTGACCGGCTTCGTCGGCAAGGTGTCGTTGTCGATGCTGCTGCACCGCTACGGCGACGTGCTGGCGAAGGTTCACGTGTTGGTGCGCAAGGGCTCGAGCAAAGACGCCGTGACGCGCTTTTACGACAAGGTCGCCTCGAGCGAGCCCTTCGAGCCGTTGCGCGAAAAGTACGACGGGGCGGCGGGCGCGACGGCGTGGCTCAAGTCGAAGGTCGACGTGCACGACGGCGACATCACCGACCCGTGGGTCGGCCTCGAAGAAAACGTCGCCCGGGCGCTCAAAGGCGAAATCGACGTCGTCATCAACTGCGCGGGCCTGGTGTCGTTCAACCCGTCGCTCGAAGTGGGCTTGAGCGTCAACACCCACGGCGTGAAGTTCTTGGTCGACGCTTGCTTGTACTGGGGCGTGCCGCTGGTGCACATGTCGACCGCGTTCGTCGCGGGCAACCGGTCGGGCCTGGTGTTCGAAGACGAACCCGTCGTTGGCTACTTTCCCCGCAAAGACGAAATCGACGGCAAAGACTTCTCGCTCGAACAAGAGCTCAAAGACTGTGAAAAGGCGGTCGCCCGGCTGCGCGAAATGGCCGACGACAAAGCGCTCGCGAGCGAGTTTCGGCAAAAGGCGCTCGACCGGCTCAAAGACGAGGGCCGCGACTTCGCCGACGAAAAGGCGCTGCGCCTGGCCATTGGCCGCGAGCGCAAGCTGTGGCTGTCGGGGCAGTTGGTCGAAGCCGGCATGAACCGAGCGCACCACTGGGGCTGGCCCAACACGTACACCTACACCAAGTCGTTGGGAGAGCAGGTCATCGCCCAGACGCCGGGCCTGCGGTACGCCATTGTTCGGCCGAGCATCGTCGAGAGCGCGCTGCACTACCCGTTTCCCGGGTGGAACGAGGGGTTCACGACGTCGGCCCCCATCATTTACGGGTTGATCAAAGGCCAGGGCGCGCTGCCCGCCGGCAACAAGGCCGTGCTCGACATGATACCGGTCGACATGGTCGCGGGTTCGCTCATCGCCATCGTCGCGCAGTCGCTGCGCGCGAACGAGCGGCGGGTGTACCAACAGGCGTCGGGCGACTCGAATGCGTTTCAAGCGCAGCGCGCGGTCGAGCTGACCGGCTTGTACAAGCGCCGCTATTACCGCAACCGAGAAACCGGCAACGAGACGCTCAATTCGCTGCGGAGCCGCCTCGAGCCCAAGGCCATTTCGAAGGCCGCGTTCGAGCTGCGCAGCTCACCCCTGTTCGCGAAAGGCGCGAAGTACCTCCAGAACCTCATCGACGACCAGAAGCCCACCTGGGGAGCTCCGCGGGTGTCGGCGTTGCTCGAAAAGGCCAAAGAGCAGCTCAACGACGTCGTCGACCAAGCCGACGGCATCAACAACCTCGTCGAGCTGTTTCTGCCCTTCTTGTGGGAAAATCGGTACGTCTTTCGGTGCGACAACACCCGCTCGCTGTACGCGGGCATGCCCGCGCACGACCGTGCGAAAATACCGTGGGCGCCCGAGAGCATCGACTGGCGGCGCTACTTTCTCGAAGTGCACGTGCCCGGGTTGGAAAAGTGGGTGTTTCCTGGGCTCGACACCGAAACCGAGCGCCGCAAGGTCATACCCGCGTACCGTGACCTGCTCGAAATGTTCGAAGCGTCGGTGCATGCGTGGCGACACCGGGTCGCGTTTCGCATGTACGAGGTCGACGCCGACGACCAGCGCTTCACCTACGGCGAGGCGTCGCGTTACGCGGCGCGCATTGGCTCGTTCTTGGTTTCGAAGGGCGCGGGGGCGGGCAGCCGAGTGATGCTGTTGTCAGAAAACCGCCCCGAGTGGCCGATTTCATTCTTCGGCGTGTTGCGTGCCGGCGCCACCGCGGTGCCAGTCGACAAAGAATTGTCGACGAACGAAGTCGTCAACATCGCCCGGCGGGCCGACGCGGCGGTGTTGCTCATTTCAGAACAGCTGCTCGAAGAGCTGGCCGACCTGCCGAAAGCGTTGGCCGAGGCCAAGCTTTCGACACGCGTGCACCTCTTCGCCGAAGCCATGGCCGGAGACCCGACCCAGCCCGACGGCATCGGCGCGTTCAAGAAGTCGGCTTCGCCCGACGACGTGGCGTCGCTCATTTTCACCTCGGGCACGACGGGCAACCCGAAGGGCGTCATGCTGACGCACCGAAACTTCACCTCGCTGGTCGCCAAGCTCGCCGGCACGTTCGACATTGGCCTGGGCGACGGCGTGCTGTCGGTGTTGCCGCTGCACCACACGTTCGAGTTCAGCGCCGGGTTGCTCACGCCGTTCAGCCGCGGGGCCGAAATCGGCTACATCGACGAGCTGACCGCCGACCGCATTGGCGACGTGATGGAAACGGGCCGCATCACCAGCATGGTGGGGGTGCCGGCGCTTTGGCAGTTGTTTCACCGCAAAATCACTCAAGAATTCGCGTCGCGCCCGAAGTTCGTCGAAGAGGCGCTCAAAGCGCTCATGGGGGCGAACGCCGAACTGCGAAATCGCCGCGGGCTCAACCTGGGCAAGTTGTTGTTCTGGCCCGTGCACCGCAAGTTCGGCGGCAACATTCGCTTCTTGATTTCGGGGGGGTCGGCGCTGCCTGACGACGTGCACAAGGCGTTTCACGCGCTCGGCTTCACCTTGAACGAGGGGTACGGCCTGACCGAGGCGGCCCCGGTGTTGACGGTGACGAAGGCGGGCCACAAGCGCCAGGCGGGCACGGTCGGCAAGGCGCTGCCCGGCGTCGAGCTGCGCATTCACGCGCCCGACAACGACGGCATCGGCGAGGTGATTGCCAAGGGCCCCAACGTGATGGCCGGGTATTTTCAAGACCGCGAGTCGACCGCGGCGGTGCTCAAAGACGGGTGGCTCTACACGGGCGACCTGGGCCGAATCGACGCCGAAGGCAACCTCTACCTCGTCGGCCGCCAGAAAGACGTCATCATCGACGCGAACGGCAAGAACGTGTACCCCGACGAACTCGAAGACGTGTACGGCGCCAGCAAGCTCGTCAAAGAGCTGAGCGTGGTCGGCCTGCCCGACGACGCGGGGGGCGAAAAGGTCGCGTGCTTGTGCGTGCCCGACTACGGCGAGCGCCCGCGCGAAGAAGTGCGCAAAGAGCTCGAAGAGCACTTTCGGGTGGTGTCGGCCGACTTGCCGTTCTACCGAAGAATCAAAGTGCTGCGCCTGTGGGACGGCGAGCTGCCCCGCACGTCGACGCGCAAGGTCAAGCGCCCGCTCGTGGTCGAAGAGCTCAAGCGGCTCGAGCGCATCGCTGCTTCGGCGCAGAAGGCGAAGCACGACCAGGCGGGCGGCAACGAGTCGACCGACTGGCTGAGCCAGATCATCGCCGACGTCGTGCAGAAACCGGTGGCCGACATTCGGCCCGACGCGAAGCTCGCGTTCGACCTCGGCCTCGATTCGCTGATGCTGACCGAGTTGGGCAGCGCGCTCGAGACCGCGGGCGTGCCGGCGAGCGCGGTGTCAGACCTCACGAAAATTCAAACCGTCGAAGACTTGCGCAAGGTGGTCTCGGCGTTCGGTCGCAAGCCGACCGTCGACGTGAAGGCGAAAGAGCTCAACGTCGAGCGGGCGGGTGAGGCCGACACCGAGCTCGAAGTGCCGCTGCCCGACTTCATGGCCAAGGCCGGCCGAACCATGTTGAACGCAGGGCAACGCGCGCTCTACGGCCGCCTGTTCGACGTGAAGGTCACGGGCAAGGCGTTCATACCGCAGAACCGAAACGTGCTGGTCGTGGCGAACCACGCCAGCCACCTCGACATGGGCCTCGTGAAAATCGCCATGGGCGAGCAGGGTGAACGCTTGGTGGCGTTGGCGGCGCGCGACTACTTCTTCGACACCCCGTGGAAGCGCGCGTACTTCGAGAACTTCACCAACCTCATACCGATGGACCGCACGGGTTCATTGCGCGAGTCGCTGCGTTTGGCGGGAGAGTCGCTGACCCAGGGGTTCAACTTGCTCATTTTTCCCGAGGGCACGCGGTCTCCTGACGGCGAACTGCAAGAATTCAAGCCGACGACGGGCTTTCTGGCGCTCACTTCGGGGGTCGACGTGTTGCCGGTGTATTTGAAGGGCACCTACGACGCGCTGCCCAAGGGCTCGTGGTGGCCGAAAATCGAAGACCTCGAAGTGCGCATCGGGCCGACGCTCGAAATCGCCGAGGCCGTCAAAACCCTCGCGTCGGGCAAGGTGTACCGCCCCGACGCTTTGCCGGTGCCCGCGGTGCCGGTGCGCGCCCGCCGAGGCGCCGACGGAGGCCACGACGTATGAAGATTCTCGTTACCGGAGGAACCGGGTTCTTGGGTTCGCACTTGGTGCCCAAGCTGGTGGCGGCCGGGCATCACGTGCGGGTCATTGGCCGCTCGAAGCCGCCGGCCGCGTGGTCGAAGGTCGAGTTCGTTCAGGCCGACCTGCATGACCGCGAAGCGGTGCGCAAGGCGCTCACCGGCGTCGAGGCGCTGTACCACTTGGCGGGCTTGGTCAGCTTCAAGAACGAAGACGGGCGGCGCATGTACGAGCTGCACGTCGACGCCACGCGCGAGTTGCTCAAAGACGTGCGCGAGTTGCCGCTCAAGCCGCGCATCATTCTCGCGTCGACGTCGGGCACCATCGCCGTGTCGAAAGAAGAGCGCGTCGGCACCGAGGCCGACGACTACCCCATCGAAACGGTGGGGCGCTGGCCGTACTACCTGTCGAAAATCTACGAAGAGAAGCTCGCGCTCGACTTCTGCAAGAAGCACGCGCTGCCGCTGGTGATTTTGAACCCCAGCCTGCTCATGGGCCCGGGAGACGACCGCCTGTCTTCGACGTGGACGGTGGTGAAGTTCTTACAGCGCGACATACCGGCGATGCCGGGGGGCGGCATGAGCCTCGCCGACGCCCGCGACGTGGCCGACGCGGCGTTCAACGCGCTGACCCGGGGCGAGGTGTACGGCCGACACCTGATGGGGCTCAACTTGTCGATGACCGAGTTCTTCACCCGGCTCGAGCGGCTCACCGGCGTGCCCGCGCCCCGAGTGAAATTGCCGAAGCAGGTCAACATTTTGGGGGCCTATGCGCTCGAGCGCTTCGCGAAGTGGCGGGGCACATCGGTGACGCTCGACCCGCAAGAAGTCGAGGTGGGCGAGCACTGGTTCTGGCTCGACTCGTCGAAAGCCGAACGCGAGTTGGGCTTCGTCGCGCGCGATGTGTACGAGACGCTCCACGACACCGTCGCCTACGTGCAGGCCAAGATGCCGGCCGAACAGCAATACGGCACGAAGGGCCGGCTCGCCGAATTGCGCTCGCGGTAGGTGACGACGGGCCGCCGTGAATGAGGTCGCCTCGTCGGGCGAGTTCGGCGCCCGGCCACCCGGGCTTGCATTTCCGGAACCGAGACAGTTCGCAGGGAGACCCCAATCGGCGAAGGCACTCGGCATCGGTCGCGGCGCGAGGGTCGCGCTGGGGCCATGAATTCACGAACTCACCACCGCCGCTTCTCGCTCGAGCAGCGTCGCCTTGCGGCCGAGCCCCCAGCGGTACCCCGCGAGCTGCCCGTCGCCCCGAACGACCCGGTGACACGGTATCGCGACCGCGAGGTTGTTCGCGGCGCAGGCCCTCGCCACGGCCCGAGCCGCGGTGGGGGCGCCCAGTTCGCGGGCGACTTGGGCGTAAGTCTTCGTGGTGCCTGGCGAAATCGCGCTCAACGCCTGCCAGACGCGGCGCTGAAACGCGGTGCCCACGATGTCGAGCGGCAGCTCGAACGGTTCTCCGGGGGCCTCGACTTTGGCGACCGCCCGGCCCACGACCTTTTCGAACGCCCGGCCACCGCGCCTCAAGTGCGCGTGGCGAAAGGTCGCGGCGAGCTGGCGCTCGAGCGCCCTCGGCCCGTCGCCCAACAAAATGGCGCAGACCCCGCGCTCGGTGGCGGCAACCAAGACCGACCCCAACGAGCAGGTGCGCACCGCGTATTGAATGTGGAGGCCACGCCCGCCGCTTTTGAACTGGGTGGGCGTCATGCCCAGCGCCCGCTTCGCTTCGTCGTAGAACCGGCCGGCCGACCCGTAGCCCGCCTCGTAGAGCGCGTGGGTCACCGTGGGGCCGCGGTGCAGCGCCGCGCGCACGCGGTTCACCCGGTGCGCGGCGGCGTACGCCTTGGGGGTGAGCCCGGTCGCGGCCTTGAAGAGCCGGTGTGCGTAAAATGGGCTCTTGCCGACGGCCCGGGCGAGCTCGGCCAAGCTCGGCGGCTCGGTGCTCTCGGCGAGGAGCCGGCACATTTCGGCGACGAGGGTTCGGCTCGCTTCATTCGCGGGCCGCTCGGGTCGACACCGCTTGCATGGCCGAAAGCCGCTCGCTCTCGCCGCGTCGGCCGTCTGGTGAAACTCGACGTTCTCGGGTCTGGGCCGGCGCGACGAGCACGACGGTCGGCAAAACACGCCGGTCGTCTTCACCGAGAAGAAAAACTGCCCGTCGGCCCCGTCAGACCGCGCGCACACCAGGGCCCACCGCGGGTCTTTGGTGACGGCGTGGGCTCGTTCAACGCGGCTCGTTCTCACGGCGCCTCCAGTCGGGCGATGGTGGAGACCAGGCGCTCGGGTTGCGAAAAGTACGCTGAATGGCTCGCGGCCAGGCTCTCAACCCGCTGCGGCTTGCTCGCGGCGATGAGCCGGTCTTGCAGCGCGGGTGAAACCGCGCGGTCTTGGGTGAGCTTGATGTACGCGGTCGGCACCCGCCCAAAGTTTTCTTCGGTCGTGGTGACCCGCGCCAATGCCGGCAGCGAAGGTTCTCGGCACAACAGGCTCTGGGCGAGCGCGACGTCGTCGGCCGAGCAGTCGGCGTACAGACCCTCGACGTACGCTTCGGGGGCGAGGCGGTCCCACGCTCCCAGGCGATTCACTTCGACGAACGGCAGAATGTACGAGTCGGCGTCACGCCCAAAGTGGTCAGCCACCCGGTGGCCGCTCGGCAGCAGGTACGACGCGAGGTAGATGACGCGACGAACCAGGTGCGGGTAGCGCTCGGCCAGCGCGGTCGCGACGACGCCGTACCGACTGTGCACGACGATGGTGGTCTTCGTTTCTGGGGGCAGCAGCGCGGCGGCGGCCCGCACCATTCGGTTGAGGGTGACCAAATGCGGCAGCGCTGGGTCTCGGCCGCGGCCCGGCAAGTTGACCACCGCGACCGTACCGTGTCGTCGAAGCAGTGGAGCGACTTTGAACCAGCACCAGGCTCCGTGCCAGCTCCCGTGAATGAGCAAGTAGTTGTTCATGGCCACACCTTGGCGGCCCTCATGGCCACCGCGCACCCCGGTTCTTGCTCTGCAATTCGCACCGCGTGGTTCGTCGCTTCACCGCGCGCGGGCTTGGGCGTACGGCCCCACCGTGACTTCGGCCCAGAGGCTCGCGCCTTCGAGCGCCACGTTGAGGGGCGCGCGTTGGAGGGCCACGTTCAACAGCCCCGACGCCAGCTCGTCGAGCGTGATGGGCTCGAAGCGCTGGAGACCGAAGAAACGAGTCACCGCGCGAACACCGCCCATCGACTGGCCTTCGCGGTCTTCAAAACCCGACGGCCGAAAAATGGTGTACGCCAACCCGCTGTCACGCACGAGCGCCTCGGCCTGCGCTTTGGCTTTCAGGTACGCCCCCCGCGGAGACCCGGCGCCCACGCTGCTGAGCAACACCAGGTGGTCGACCGTGCCACTCGCTTTCGCGGCCTCGACGAGCAGGCGGGTGGTGCCAATGTCGCTCGTCTCGTACGTGTCTCCCGAGGCGAAGCGCTTGCGCATGGTGCCGATGAGTTGAACCACGGTGGTGCACGCCTTCAGGGCGTCGACCAGCTGGTCGCGGTCGGTCAACTCGAACGCGGCGAGCTTGGGGTAAGTGACCTTGCCGGCGCTTTGGGGCCTGACGTGCGCGACCGTCGCCACGCCCTTCGTGGCGGCCATGGCCATGAAGCGTTGCCCCGTCGCGCCGGTGGCTCCCGCGACGAAAATGGTACGTGGAGTGGTCATTAAGTAAACCTCAGCTGGCGTGACCAGCTGAGGCTCCTTTCAGAACCGTGCGTGCGGTTTTCCCGCACACGGCTCTTCGGTTGGTGTTTTCGTACAGCACGGTATTCAGAAGTGATGTCGATGAGCCCGTCGCC
>JBGAIY010000287.1:0-10044 GCA_044225205.1 Myxococcaceae bacterium
GGGTACGCCCGCTGCTTGAACGTGCGTTGCGGGCACTGCCCGACGAACAACGCGAAGTGTTTCTGTTGCGCGAGTACCAAGGCATTGGTTTCAAAGAAATCGCCGAGGTCACTGGCGTGAATGAAAATACGGTGAAAAGCCGAATGCGGTACGCGCTCGAGGGCTTGCGCAAACGACTTCAAGAACTCGGTGTGCAGAGCGACGCCGAACCCACAGGCAGCACCCTGAACCCCAATTCGAGTACCGGAAGGACGGTGGCGTAAGCGTCATGAAGCCCGCAGTGCACCAGTTCGAGGACAAGCTCCTCGAGTTCGCTTACGGCGAGTTGCAACCGCACGAAGCGGAGGCCGTCGACGCGCACGTGCGCGGGTGCACTCGGTGTGCTGAGTCGCTTTCGCAAATGACCGCCGTGCGGCAGGCCATGCAGGCCCTGCCCAACGAGCCTGCTCCGGCCGACGGGCTCGACTCGCTGCTCGCGTTCGCCGAACAGCACGCCGCTCGCAACGCGAGCACGAAGGCCGCTCCCTGGTGGCGCCGCGCCATTCTGCTCGCGTCTCCGGTCATGGCGTTGCTCGTCGTGGGCGTCGTGTCGTTGCAGGTCAGCCGCATGGCCCAGCCCGACCCAGTCGCCGCCGCGTTCTCGAAGGCCGAGGCCGAGGCCATTCAGCAGAAAAAAGAAGAACGCGCGGCGTTGCCAGTCGCTCAAGCGCAGGCCGAGGAGCGCAACAAAGCGCCGCAAGCGCCGGGCGCGGTCGCCGCCACGCCCCCGGTCGAACCCGCGGCCGACAAGGAGTACGCCGCCGAAAAGCAGGCCGACGACTTGAAAGGGCTGACGCTCGGCCCGTCGAAGACGGCGGCGCTGGGCAAGGTCGGGTACGGGGCGGGCAACGCCCCCAGTGCGTTGGGCTCGGGGGCCGCGGCCGCGCCGAAAATCGCGAAGCGAAACTCCAAGTCGTTCGAGGCCGACTATTCGAACGTCGGCACCCGGTCGCGCGAAATGAACGACGGCACGAGCGCCAAGCAGGCCATGGAGGGCAACTCGGTCTCGACGGGCATTTTCGGGTTGAGCACTGGGACCGGCACGCGGGGCGGGGGCAAGGCCGACCTCGCGGTTGCCGGCCCGACCGGTGGTGCCGGTGGCACGGCCCCGCTGACCGAAACGGCCGCGACCGCCCCCGGTCGAGGGCCGGGCACCGCGTCGGCTCCGGTGGCGGTCAAGCCCGCGCCGCGTCAAGTGGCCAAGAAAGACCGCGACGATGAGCCGATGTATTACGGCGAGGCGAAGAAGCCCGTGGCTGAGCCCGCCGCGCCGGCACCCGCGGCCGTGCCACCCCAGGCCGCTGCGGCGTATGACGAGGTCACTCCGAGTGCCCTCCAGAAGCCCAAAGACAGCCTCGCGTTCGACGCCAAGTCGAAGCTCGCGCGAAGCGAAGAAAGCGTCGCCGAAGACGAGCAAAAGGTCACCGGTGTCGGCACCGGCCGCGACGCCGAGACCCAGCGAAAAGAGCGAGCCGCGAACCTCGAAGGTCTGTTGGCGTCGGCCCGGTCGGCGTCGAACCGCGGAGACCGACAGGGCGAACTCAAGTTGAGCCTCGTGGTGCTCAACGACGGCGCCGAAGGTTACCAACGCGCCGAAGCGCTCAAGCGGGTATGCGACGCGTACGACGCGTTGGGGCGGCCTGACAGCGCCGAGCCTTATTGTGCGAAGTTGTTGGCCGAATTCGGCTCGACGGCGGCGGCCCAGCAGGTCGCGCAGCGCCGCTCGGCCGTGCGTCTCAGTGCGCCTGAGCTTCGTTCTTCGCCCAAGAAGAAGGCGGCCAAGCCCCCCTCAAAGACGCCGAAAATCACGCCCATGAACTCAGCCGAGTAGGTCGATGTGGGTGGGTGCTGTACATTGAGACACACCCCTTTCATTCAGCTAGCATCTTCGTGCGCTTTTCGACGAAAACCGTCGAAACCGCTCCCTTCACGACTTTTGGAGTGCCGCACTCATGCTCAAGGGCAAGACCCCGCTTCTCATCGCCGTTGCACTCGGCGTGTTCGCCGGCATCGTCGCCTGGTCGGCGCTGAAAAAGAAAGAATCAGACGTTCGCAAGGGGTGGAACCTGGTGCCCGTCGTGGTCGCCGCGGCCGAAATTTCTGAAGGCTCGGTCGTGACGATGGAAATGATTTCGCAGCGCATGGTGCCCGAGCAGTTCGTCACGTCATCGGTCATCAAGCCCGACTCGGCTCCGTACGTGATCAACCAAAAAGTGTTGATGCCCCTGCAGGCGGGCGACCCCTTGTTGTGGAGCCAGTTCGAGACGACCCGGGCCGCCGAACGGCTGTCGACCAAAATTCTGAAAAAGGGTCGCGCCGTCTCGCTCGAAGCGAAAGGCGTGACCGCGGTCGGTGGGTGGGTGCGCCCGAACGACCACGTCGACGTGATCGGCACGTTCAAAGACCCTGACACGAACCAGACCATCGCCGTGACGCTCATGCAGAACGTCATTGTGCTGGCGACGGGCAAGATCACCGGTACGACCAACATCAACCTGCTCGGCGAGGCCGAGCGCACGTACAACGACGTGACCTTGCAGCTGTACGCCGACGAAGTCGAACTGCTCGTGCTGGCGCGCGAAGTCGGGTCGCTGACGTTGGCGCTGCGCAACGAAGAAGACGTGAGCAACATTGAAGAGCGCAGCCACATCGACATCAAGACGCTCATTACCGGTGACCGGGTCAAAGCGCTGCAGAAGGTGCGCAACGATTTGGGCATCACCATCTACCGTGGGTCGGGCACCGCGGCCCCTAAAGAAGAGAAGTGAGCTCGACCGTGAAGCGCCAGGAGGTGCCGCATGCTTGAGGGCTTGGTCGCGCTGCTGATCACGGGCTGCGTGTTCTTCTTCAGCATCGTCATTTTCGGCGTGCTGTCGAAGGCGTACGAGCAGTACCAAGAACGCTACATCGTCAAGTCGATGAACGACTTGAGTGACATGTTCTTGTTCATCGACCCTCGGCAAATGTTGGCGCTCAACGTCGCGTCAATGTGCCTGTTGGGGCTGTTCGGCTATTTCATGGTCAACCCGCTCGTGGCGGTGGGGCTGACGATTTTCGGTTTCTTCGTGCCCATGCTCATGGTGAAGCACTACCGCGTCAAACGCATCAAGAAGTTCAACACCCAGCTCGTCGACGCGCTGCAAGCCATGGCCAACGCACTCAAAGCCGGTCTCACCTTTCAGCAAGCGATGGAGCAAATCGCCAAAGACGCGCCGGTGCCGCTCAGCCAAGAATTCGGTTTGTTCGTCAAAGAACTCAAAGTCGGCGTGCAACCCGACGAGGCGTTGCTGAACATGGCGCGGCGGGTGGGGTCTGACGACCTCGACTTGGTCGCGGTGTCGACGAACATCGCTCGGCAGCTCGGCGGCAACATGGCCGAAATGTACGAGACGTTGTCGACGACGATTCGTGAGCGTTTTCGGCTCGAAGGCAAGATCGACGCGCTCACTTCGCAGGGCAAGCTGCAGGGGTGGGTGGTGTCGGCCATGCCGCTCATTTTGGGAGTGGTGCTCAACTACATGCGCCCCGACCTGATGGAGCCGATGCTCGACCACATGTTTGGCTACATTTTGGTGGCGGTGATCATGGTGATGGAGGTGATGGGCGTGTTGCTCATTCGGCGCATCACCAACATCGACATTTGACACGAGGTTCTGAACTGTGGACGTGACGCTCCCTCTTTTGGTGACTTCGGCCGCGGGCATCGCGGGGTCGGTCGCGTTTTTCGCGATGTGGGCGTACGCGACGCTGCTCGAGCAGTTCATCGTCGAAGTGCGCGACGAGTCGGGCGGGGGCGCTTCGGGGGCCGGTACCATTGCGATCAAGCGGCTCGGCATCGTGAACCGGCGCATCATGTGGCCGGGCTACGAAGACCGCATGCGGCGCACGCTCGTACGCGCCGGCCAGCCGCACGCGTTCTTGCCCGAAGACATCATGGCGCTCCAAGAAATTGGGTTCGTCGTGGGGTTGGTGTTCGGCCTGATCGCCGCGAACGCGTTCAAGCAAAACCTCGCGTGGGGGTCGTTGGGGGCGCTCATTGGCATGATGTACCCGCTCATTTGGGCGAACGACCAGGTCACCAAGCGGCACCTCCAAATCACCCGCGCGTTGCCGTTCAACCTCGACTTGCTGACCCTGTCGGTCGAAGCGGGGCTCGACTTCACCGCGGCGCTCGACACCGTGGTTCGCAAGGGCAAGGCGGGGCCTTTGCGCGACGAGCTGTCGCTCGTGCTCAAGCAACTCAAAATGGGCAAGACCCGAGAAGAGTCGCTCAAGTCGATGATCGCCCGGGTCGACTTGCAGGCGCTGACCCAGTTCGTGACGGCGCTCATTCAAGCCGACAAAATGGGCACGAGCCTCGGCAAGGTGCTGCGCATTCAGTCGACCCAGCTGCGCATCGAACGCACCCAGCGTGCTGAAAAACTGGCCAATGAAGCACCGGTGAAAATGCTCTTTCCTCTCATCGCGTGCATCTTTCCGACGGTGTTCATGGTGCTCTTCGGCCCCATTGTGTTCGCCTTCATGTTCAACGGAGCGGGCGGGTAACCCATGACGGGCACCCCCCAACGCCGAGCGACGAAGGGCGCCATTCGACCGGCCGGGGCGTCGTCGAAATTGGTCTGCACGGTCGGGCCGCTCGAGGGGCAGTCGTTCGAATTGTCGGTCGACGAAGTCGTCATTGGTCGTTCAGCCGACGCCACCATCGCCGTGACGGGCGACACGTCGATGTCTCGCAAGCACGCACTCGTGCGCAAGACCGAAGACGGCTGGGCCATTTCAGACTTGGGTTCTGGCAACGGCACGTTGCTCAACGGGGCCGAAGTGGCTGAAGAAATGGCGCTCTCGCCCGACGACGTCATCGTCATGGGCGACAGCGAATTCAGGTTTTCGCTGGGGGGGCGTGCCTCCGCGAAGCCCGCCGCGCCGCCCGTCGATGCCGAGGTCGCCGACAAGACGGTCGACACCGAGACCGAGCGCTCCGAAGAGCCCGAAGCCGACGACCCTGAACCTGAACCCGAACCTGAACCTGAACCGGTTCGACCCCGCCGTGCCGCCAGTCGCGACGTGCCCGCGCGCCGCCCGCCCGTGCGCACGGCCCGCAATGCCCCCGACGCCCCAGCTCGGGCTCGGCCCGCTCGTCGCCAAAGCGCCCCGGCCCCCAAGGCGTCGAGCTTGCGCCGGGTGCTCATTCGCTTTTTGGGGTTCTTGGCCATCGCCCTGGCGCTCGCCGTCGGGTGGAAAGCGATTCAAGACAAGAACCGCGCGAAGCAAGTGGGTCTCGAACAGGCCATGGCGCAAGACCGAGCCGAGCTCGACGCGGCCTTTCAAGAAGCGAAGCGGCTGACCCGAGAGGGCAAGTGGGTCGACGCCAAGGCGAAGCTCGAAGAACTTCAAGCGGCCGACCCCGACTACGAACCGAAGTCGGTTCAGCAGTACCTCGAGCGCGCGGGTGTTGAAATACCGAACCAGGCCATTTTGGCCGCCGCGCGAGAGCTGCTCGCCGCCGGTCGACTCGGGCCCGCCGCCGCCGAAATCGCGAAGATCGCGCCGACCCTCGGCCCGACCGAAACCGCACGCACCGCGTTCATCGAGCAGCTCGAGCAAAAAGTGCGGGCCAAGGCACTCGAAGGGCGCGCCATGTTGAGCAACTCGGGCGACCTTCAGAAAATGGAGGCCCTGAGAACGCTCGCCGAAGACCTGATCGCCGCCCGACCCGACGATCGCGAAGCGCTCGAGCTCAAGCGGCAGGCCGAGTTGGCCATGGCCCGCATTCGAAGCCCGGTCGCCGTCGCCGCCGCGACGCCCGAGACCCCCTGGCTCGAAGTGCAGAGCCGCTTTCGAACCGGCGACGAGTCGGGCGCCGTGTCGCTCGCCGAAGCGTGCGCGGCGAAGTACGCGCAGTGCCGAACGCTCGATGCGCAAATCAAAGAATTCGATTCGAAGTTGAAGACGCTCGACCAACTGCCAGAACTCGAGCTGTACAACCTCTTCGAACTCGACCGAAAGATCGCGGGCGGCCAGTCGAGCGACTTGTCGAAGCCCATTCGCACTCGGGTGGCCGCGCAGTTCTATATGAAAGCGTCTCAAGCGAAGACGACCGGCAACTGGTCGAAAGCCATCGAAAATGCGCGTCGGGTGCTCCAGGCCGACCCCGCGCACGCCGGTGCGGTCAACTTGCTCGCCGAGGCCCGCAACCAGGCGCGAGACGTGTACTTGCGCGGCTACCAGCTCAAAGACAACAGCCCCGAAGAAGCCGCCCGCTTGTTCAAAGAAGTGATTGGCATGACCCCGAAAGACGACGAGTACCACCAAAAGGCCGACGCGCGCTTGGCAGAGCTGCAAAAACAATGAAGCAGGGTGACTTGTTCGGTGACTCGGCACCAGCCGAACGCCCCCAACAGAGCGTCGCGCCGGCCGAGCCCCCACCGCCGGCCGAGCCACCACCGCCTCCGCCGCCCCCTCCCACCGAACCGCCGTTGCTCGCGTCTGAACGCACGCCGCTCGACCCGAAGCCGCCCGCCCCGCCGAAGCCCGCGTGGCGCAAGCCGGTCGCCGAACGCAGGGTCGTGTCGGTTTCGGAGCTGACGGCGCAGGTGAAAGACGTGCTCGAGCCGACGTTCGCGCGCGTGCTGGTGCGGGGCGAAGTGTCAGGGTTTCGTGGGCCGAACGTGCGCGGGCACCTGTATTTCTCAATCAAAGATGCGTTCGCGTCGATCGAGGTTCGCATTTGGCAAAGCACAGCCCGGGCGCTCAAGTTCGCGCTGCGCGACGGCTTGTCGGTGGTCATCGAAGGCGCGATCAACGTCTACGAGCCGCAAGGGCGGTACAGCGTCATCGCTCAGCGAATCGAACCCGAGGGGGTGGGCGCGCGGGCGTTGGCGTTCGAACAGCTCAAACAAAAGTTGTCGGCCGAGGGGCTGATCGGCGAGCGCCGTACCCGGCCGCGGCGGGCACTGCCGCTGTTGCCTCGGCGAATCGGGGTGGTGACGAGCGTGAGCGGAGCCGCGCTCCGTGACTTTTTGAAAGTCGTTCACCGCCGGCACCCGAGGGTGAGCGTCGTGGTCGCCGACGCGCGCGTACAAGGCGAAGGCGCCGCGTACGAAGTCGCCCGCGCGATTCGCTCGTTTCAGAAAGTGGCGATTGACGTACTGGTGGTGACCCGCGGGGGAGGGTCGGTCGACGACCTGTGGGCGTTCAACGAAGAACCCATTGCGCGGGCGATATTTGCGAGCCCGGTGCCGGTCGTTTCGGCCGTCGGGCACGAAATCGACACCACGTTGGCCGACCTGGTCGCCGACGTGCGCGCGCCCACGCCGAGTGCCGCGGCCGAGACCGTGGTGCCGGTCGTCGCCGACTTGGCGCTCGCGCTCGAGGCCACCCGTGCCCGCTTGCGCCGCGCGGTCGAACGCCGGGTCATGCACCAGCGCCACGAATTGCGCGCCCTGGGCGCCCGCTTGGGCGACCCCCGCCGCGCGTTGACCCAACACCAATTGCGGCTCAGCGATATGGCCGACCGCATGGCGCGCGTGCTCCGCCGGCACCTGCGGGGCAACACCGACGAGCTGCGCGGCCTTTCGCTGCGGTTGCAGCGCGCCCGGCCCCAGGCTCAGCTCTCGGCGCGTCGGGCCGAATGGCAGACCTGGGCCGAGCGGCTGGTTACCGCCATGCGCGCGCGCCTGCGCCGAGAACGAGACGTCTTCGGCCGCTTAGGGCTCGAGTTGCACCGCGCTTCGCCGCGCCCCGACGTCGCCCGGCGCCAGCAAGCCCTGCAGCACCTCCGAGAACGGCTCGAAGCGTGGCCCGGCCGCGCGCTGGGCCGCGAGCTTTGGTAAACGCCTCGGCTCAACCGTCAACCGACTCGACGCGCTCAGCCCCTTGCGCGTGCTTGGGCGCGGGTATGCCCTGGTGCAGACCACCGACGGGCACGTGGTTCGTCGCGCGGCCGACGTCGCCGTCGGCGGCCAAATCAAAGTGACCGTGGCCGAGCGAGACGAACTGTTCGCGACGGTGACGTCGAACCGAAAGGCCGAAGAATGACCGCGCCCCGTGCCGCGCGGCGAGACCTCGACGCGACGTGGTCATATTTGGAGCAGCTGGGCTTTGCTCCTCCAAGACGAAATGGTCGGCCGTACGTGCCCAAGGCGATGCCTTCGTTCGATGACGAGACGCTCGGTTTCGAATTCTTTCGCACGAAGGTGCTCGACACGTCATTCGCGGTGTTGACCCTGCCGCGCACCTTCATTGGTCGCTCGTTGCTCGAACGGGTCGATTTTCGTGACACCGACCTGCGCGAGTCACGCCTGTGCTGGAACGACTTCGTCGACTGCGACTTTTCGGGTGCCGACCTTCGCGGCGCCGACTTGCGCGGGTCGACGTTTACGAAGTGCCGGTTCGAACGTGCCGATTTGCGCGACGCAGAACTTCGCAATTCGAGCTTCAACGGCAGCGACTTTCGGGCCGCCGACGTGCGTGGCGCCCACGTTCGTCGGCTGAGCGCGGTGCTGACGCTGTTGACCCACGAGCAACGATTAGAACTGAAGCGTGCGTGGTTCGACGCCGAAGAACCTGGAGGCGGCTGAGCGCTCAGGGCGGGGTCGCAAATGCATCGCGATGCATTGCGGGCACTGGGTCGGGTCGGCGCCGAACTCCACACATGAACGACCCGCACCGATGACAGACGAAGCCCCGGCGGTTTGCGCGTGCGTGGCACACCGAATGCCCTGGCCGCCGACTGGGGGCTGGCTTTCGGCGCCGGCCGAAGCTTTCGATCGACGAACCAGGCGACGAGCATCACCGGCAATTCGACCAACCCCAGTGTGGCCGCGGTCAGGGCTTCGGCCAGAGAAACCGCCAAGATCGTCGACCGTTCCTTGGCGGGCGCGTGACCCACCGCGGCAACGACATGGCTCACGTTCGCCCAAAACGAGAACGACAGGGCCAGCACCATGATCACCAGTAGAACGAGCCTGGTGCGGTCTGCGCGGCGGCGCCTGAGCAGTACCAGCACCCAGAAGACGGCGACGATGGAGCACCGCAGCGGGTTGCTGTATAGAGCGCGCGTGGCGAAAGACAAACCCAACCCCGGGCAGTACGGCGACGTCGTCGGCCGCCTGCAGCAGATCGTCGAAGCCCTCGAACAGGGCGAACTGTCGCTCGAAGAGTCACTCGAGCGGTTCGGCGAGGGCGTGCTCTTGGTGAAGCAAGGCGAAAAGCTGTTGTCAGATGCCGAGAAGCGCATCGAGCAGTTGCTGGGCGAAGACGGCCGAACCGCTCCGCTCAAGGTGCCTGAATCGGCCGCCGAAACCCCGAGCCCCGCCGTCTCGCAGGCCTCACTCGCGACCCCCATGGCTTCGCGCGCGGTGCCGCGCAAGCCCGCGCCGCCGCCCGAAGAAGACGACGTGCCATTTTGACCTGATGGTGAAGCCCATGGCTTTTGACTTGAAACCCTGGTTGTCGAATCAGCAGACCCGTGTCGAAGCGCTGTTGGCGTCTCGCATGGCCGACCTGGCGCAGCGAACGCCCGCGCGCCTGGCCGAGGCGATGAAGTATTCGCTTCTCGACGGCG
This sequence comes from Myxococcaceae bacterium, assembly GCA_044225205.1. Taxonomy (GTDB): domain Bacteria; phylum Myxococcota; class Myxococcia; order Myxococcales; family Myxococcaceae; genus JAEUJT01. The sequence continues at coordinate 9,605 of JBGAIY010000287.1, forward strand.
GCAAGCGCCTGCGCCCCGTGTTGTGCCTCGCCTTCGCCGACGCGGTGTCGCGCGCAAGCCATGGTGGTGGGGCGCCGGCCGACGACGCCGCCTGCGCGCTCGAGTGCATTCACACCTATTCGCTCATTCACGACGACCTGCCCGCGATGGACGACGACGACCTCCGTCGCGGCCGGCCGACGAACCACAAGGTGTACGGCGAGGCCATGGCCATTTTGGCCGGTGACGCGCTGCTGACCGACGCCTTTACCCTGCTCGCTTCGGGAGCGGCGGCCGAGCAGGCGCTTCGCGGCCGGTTGGTGGCCGAGCTCGCCCGCGCCGCCGGGGCGGGGGGCATGGTGGGTGGCCAGGTGCTCGACATCGCCGAAGACCGGCCGGCCGAGCTCGACTACCTGCTCCGCCTGCACCGCCTGAAGACGGGCGCGCTCATTACCGCGGCG
>JBGAIY010000288.1:0-10258 GCA_044225205.1 Myxococcaceae bacterium
AGTGCCGTCGGCGACCTCACTGCGTTTTCTCAGAAACTAAGAGTTAATACGAACCCTTAAGCGTGACCTTGGTGTAGGCGCTGTAGCCGACCAGGTTGATGTAATAGTCGCCGCTCGGCGCGGTGAACGTACAGGTCTCGGAGTTGCCCGACTTGTACGGCCGGCAGTCATAGGTGGTCGACGTGGGAGCCGAACCCTTGCGAACGTAGAGGTCAGCGTCGCCGGTCGCGCCGGAGCCAGGCGAGATGGCGATGGTGAGGGTGCCCGAGCCCGAGGGCACCGAGATCTTGTAGGCGGTGGTGGAGTTGGCCGCGCCGGAGATGCCGGTGACCGCGACTCCGTTGGTCAAGACAATCGGGCCGCCGCTCGCCGCCGAGTACTTGCCGGTCAGCGAAACCCCGCTGAAGGCCGAGTAACCCTGGAGGAGCACGTACCACGCACCGGCCACCGGGTTGGTGAAGGTGCACGTCTCGGCGTTACCCGACTTGTACGGCCGGCAGGTGTACGAGGTCGTGGTCGGCTTGGTGCCGGCCTTCACGTAGAGGTCGGCGTCGCCCGTGCCACCAGCAATGGTGAACGAGAGGCTGCTCTGGCCCGTGGGCACGTTCATGACGAAGTAGGTCAACGAGCTGTCAGCGCCAGAGAGGCCAGTCACCGGAACGTTGTTCTGCAACACGGTGTCGCCGCTGCCGCCGCCACCGCCGGTACCACCACCCGTGCCGCCGCCGGTGCCACCACCCGTGCCGCCGCCGGTGCCACCACCCGTACCGCCGCCGGTGCCGCCGTCAGCGCCCGGGTCAACGACCGCCGAGCCGACGCCGACGCTGGCCCACGCGTTGGCAATGGCCGCGGCATCAGCCGCGCCGTACAGGTCGGTCGCCGCTTGAACCATGGCGGTGCGCGCGCCGGCAAAGTTGGTGTTCGACTGCATGTAGGTCGTCAGAGCGCGGTACCAGACCTGGCGGGTCTTCTCGATGCCGAGACCACGCACGAGCACCGTGGTGCGGTTGCGAGGGTGCTTGCCGCCCATGGTCGCCATGTAAAACGCCAGGTTGCCAATGCCCGAGCTGCCGTGCACTTCGGTCTGGTTCGGGTAGTCGGCGTAGGTGTCGATCGAGTAGTCGTCTTTCACCGGGTCGTTCATGTAACGGAGCGCGTCGTTCGGCGTGCCCGGCGTCCAAATGTCTTCGCCGACCATCCACGTGTTGGCCGAGATGACGCCATCGCGGAACTCTTCGCAGATGTTGCCGAAGACGTCAGACATCGACTCGTTCAAGCCGCCCGATTCGCCCGAGTAGATCAGGCCGGCGGTACGCTCGGTGACCGCGTGGGTCAGTTCGTGCGCCGTCACGTCGAGCGACTTGGCGAGGTTGTCGGCTTGAACGCCGTCGCCGTCGCCGTACACCATTTGCGTGCCGTTCCAGTAGGCGTTCACGTACTTGACGCTGTAGTGAATGCTGCTGATCAGGTTCTCGCCGGCGTTGTCGAGCGAGTCGCGGTTGAACAAGTTCTTGTAGCAGTTGTACGTGTCGCCCAAGCGATCGTAGTTCGTGTTGATGATCGCGTCAGCGTCGGGCGCGCCGCCTTCCGTGCGCTTCAACGTGCCCGGAGTCGAGGTCTTGTTGTTGGCCGTGTACATCTTGCGGTTGAGCGCGCTGTGAATTTGCGGGTGACGCGCGAGCAACGAACCCGTGCGGGCGTTCACGTACACGAGGTCGCGAACCGGCAGGTCGCCCTTTTGGCCCGTGACTTTGGTTTCCCACGCGAGCGACATCGCTCCGGTGTCGTCGATGAAATAGACGAGGTTCGCCTTGCCAGCCGAAACGCCCGAAACGCCGGCGAGGGCCGCCGCCGCCTTCGAGGCCGCCGCGTTCGCGTCGACCGCGGGGAGCGCCGACAACGAAATGCCGTCACGCGCGTTGCCGTGCGCCGCGTAAATCACGCCTTCGTTGTTCACGTGAATCGACAATTCACCGCCGACCACGCGCAAGCCGTTCTTGGTCTGGGTGAACTTGAGGTGTTTTGACCCGAGTTCGTCGGTCGTCGACCCAGCGGCCTGGAGCTGGTTGGGGTCGAGGCGAAAGACGGGAGCGATGAGGTCGAGGCCCGCCCGAAAGTCGCTCGAGCTGGCAGTGAGCTGGGCGACGTTCGTATCGACCTTGCCCAAGTTGCCACGAATGAAGGTGGGCGTGCCACCTCTGCCGACACTCAGCACTTCGGCGTTGGGCAGGGCGCTGAGCGCGCTCTGCACGTCGTCGCTCTTCACGCTGTCTTCGGCATCACTGTTCGGCGACTCCACGAACGATTCGTTCTGTGAGCACCCGACGAAGGTGAGCGCTCCGACTACAACCAGCCACTTACGATTCATGCTTTTGCCTCTGTGGTTTTGAACTGCGGGGCGAAACTCGTGCTGCGTGAACGGTCGCCGCCCCATCATCAAGAACCAGGCCAAAACTGAGACTCGTAAATCGTGCCGGTTAGCCCTCAGGCCACACCTGATCTGACTTCATTCAGGATGACACCCAGCGACATGTCGGAAAATTCGACTCAATTATAGACATTGAAAGAGATAAATACCTTTACATGTAGGAATTGGGCGCACGAGTAGTGAATTCAGCGCACAGTTCCCAAGTCGACGAACGCCGAATCGACCATGACCACGAAGGGGCGCTCTTCGAACTTCAACGTGCCCTGGCCGTCGTGTTCCACGATCTCCAACTTGCCCAGCCCGTAGCCCATGGGGCCCCGCGAATAGTAGTGCGCCTGCAGGGTGTAAGGGCCTGTGCGCTGACCTCGTATGGTGAAACACTCCGGCCCATACCCTGTCGTCACATCTGCGTAGAGGTCACCGCCCGTGCGCAGATGTGGTTGGCTGTAGAAGGCGTGCCCACCCTTCGCATCGAAGATGTGAAAGTCGACGTCGTTGGCGTCGGTTTCCCAATTCAAGACAAAGCGAATCGATTTACCGGCCTCTGTAGTGCCTTTAGCCAGTTTTAACTTGTTTTCGATGTCTGTTTTGAGGCCGGGTGACTGCTTCGCCCAGACGGCGGCGGCGAGGCCGAGGTCTTCAGACAGAATTCGCTCAATGCCTGCGAAGCGGCCGCTCGGGTAGCTGCGGGCGCGGGCGGTGGCGAGAATGGTGAACGCCTGCTCGGCTTTGCCTTGCTTGAGCAGGGCGTACGCCAACAGCCGCGCGCTCTCGGGGTGGTCGGGGCGTTGGTCGAGGGCGTGCCGAAACGTGTCGGTGGCGAGCCCCAAGCCGTTGGCGAGCCGCTCCAACCGAGCGCCGGCGTAGCGCCGCAGGTCAGCCCGAGCGGGAAACAGGTCGATGATCGACCCATACGCGCGGGCGGCTCGGTCGAGGTCGTGCAACGCCTCGGCGGCCTCGCCAATGGCAATGAGGGCCAACACGTCGCCCGGGTCTTCTTCGCGCCAACCGAGCGCCTTGGTCATGAGCCGTTTGCTTTTTTGGCCGACAAGAGCGCCATCACGTCTTTTGAGGGCCGGTGTACGGGGGCGGGCCGTGCTGAGGCCGTTCGCTGTCGCCGTTGGTGTCTCCGGCCTGGCCTCGCCGTCGCTGATTTCGTCGCGCGGGGGTGACGCGACCGCTCGCCGTTCGGCCCGCACGCCTCCCCCCGCGCTGCCCCCACCCGGCGCTCCAGCCGAGGAGCCCAGGCGGGCCGAAGACGCGGGCGCGGGTGCCGAAGGCCGCGGAGGTGGCGGTGCACTGGGCGCCTCGAGCGAGGGCGCCGACTCGGCCATGGTCGATTCATCTCTTTTTTCTTTCGACGCTTCTTCTTCGGCGACCTCGACCTCGCCGCCCTTGGGCGAGCCGAAGGAGTCGTCGGTGGCCGCGGCGGCCGCGCTCGGGGCCGCCTCGCGCCTCATGGCCTTCTTCTCGACGGGCGCTTTGGCTGGCTGGGGCTTGCTCGGAGATGCGACGGCGACCTTCGGCGCCTCGGGTTCGGGGGCTCGGTGGCGAGCGATGACGCGCCCATTTTCGATGCCGAGCACGTCGGCCAGGGCCTTGCGGTCGATGCCGAAGCGCGCGTAGTCGGCTTCGGTTTCGAGTACCAACAGCGCGGTGAACGGTGACAGCACGCGGTACTTCGTCGACAGGCCGGTGATTTCGGCCTTGTACCGCTCTTTGTCTTTCGGGCCGTCGGCGGCGCGGTTCATGGCGTCGGTCAGTGACTCGATCTTGGCTTGGGCGACGGCGCGCTCGAGCATGGCGACGCTGACTTCGCCGAGGCCGCCGGTGTCGACCGTTTGGCCACCGACCTTGATTCGAACCGGCTGGCCTTTGGGCAGCTCGGCGAAGATGAGCGCTTCGTCGCCGGTCTGCATGGCGTCGAGCACTTTGGGCCATTGAAATGTCGCGCCTTCGACCGCGACCGGTATTTTCGAGCGGGTCGTCGCTTCGAGCCGGCGAACGATGTCGGCTTCTCCGGCGTCGCTGTCGATGACGGCGCCGTCTTGAGGCAGGCCGGCGGTCACCAAGCGGTGCAGCATCGCGTCGTCGCGAAGGCCGCCCACCGCAATGGCGTCGAGCCGCACAATGCCCGCGGCTTTGAGCCCTTTCACTTTGGCGGCGAGCTCGTCAGGGCCGTCGGTGCCGGCGGTGACGACGCCGTCACTGACGAGTACGACCCGGGTTCGCTTGAGGCTCGGCGCGAGTGCGAGCGCGGCCTCGAGGTTCGAAGCGCCGAGTGCCCGACGCTCGCGCAACAGCTTCTTCGCGTCGGCGCCGTACCCGCTGGCCGGCCCGTCGTAGATCGTCTGGGTGAGCTGGTCGAACGCCACGACGGTGACGGCGGAACTGGGTTTGAGCGGCGTAGCCCAGCGCCCGCGACGCGCTCGAGTCGACCAAGAAGAGCACCGAGTCGAGCGACTGGGCGGCGGCGTCGGCCACGGGTTTGACCCGAATGACGGCGAAGTCACCCGTGCGCAACCCGGCGTGCGACCCCGGGGGCAGGGCCACGACCAGGTCGCTGTTCGGCACGTAGGCGGTCTTGCTGAGCGTGACGGGCGGCCCGCCCGCGTGCACCGTGGCGCTCAAATTGGCGACCTGAGGCAGCCCCTTGAGCGGCAGCACGTACGGGGTCTGGCTGCTGACGAGCTGCTGCGAGTAGCTGATGATGAGCTCTTTCGTGCCCCGCGCCGGTATCGGAAAAACGCGCGCCGAGAATTCATTGGCAGCCCCCTGTTCGAGCAAGGCGGGGTCTTGCCGGCGGTGGAGCGCGTCTTCGTACGCGCGGCGGGCGGCCTGCTTTTCGACGACTTCGCCTTCTTGCCAGCGCGCGTCTTGCTTCATGGCAAAGCGGCTGACGACCGCATGCTGAGGCAAAACAATGCGAAATTGGCCTTCGATGACCCTTTCGGCCGGGTTCTGAAAGGTCAAGTGCAGCTCGGTGAAGGCGAGGGGCTCGGTGACGACCGCATTGGCCTCGAGGCCGACGAGCGAAAGGCCGCTCCCGTCAGACGCCGTCAGGCTGAGCGGCGCCTCAGCCCGAGCGCCAAGGGCGCACAACACCGTCAACACCAGCGAACTGGGCACCGCGTCACGAAAAGTCATGTTGTCTCCGACAGTTGCAGCGAGAACTCTGTTCCCCACGTCGTGGGGTCAGTCGAAACCAGCGTGTTTCAGGGCTTCTTCAAGTGAACCAACGGCGACGAGCTCGAGCGCTTCGCCGACAAACGACGGCAGGGCACTGACGTCGGCCGCGTTGCCGCGCGGGTAGAGCACGCGGCGAGTGCCGGCCAACACGGCGGCGACAAACTTCTCGTAAATGCCTTCGACCCGCTGCACTTCTCCGTGGAGCGTGATGGCGCCGGTCGCGGCGAGGCGGGGCACCAGCGGCCGGCGACGAAACGCCGACAGACCGGCCAAGGTCAAAGCGAGGCCCGACGAGAGGCCCTCTTTGCCGAACTCGATGTCGGTGAAATGAAAGTGCAGGTCGAACGCGGTGATGAGCCCTTCGATGCCGAGACCAGGGCTCATGGCTTTGAGGCAGGTGAAGGCGACGAGGCCGGCCTCTTTGCCCGTTTCACCGACGTTGCCGGTGAACTGAAGCACGCCACGGCCAGGCACGGCGACGGCTTCCATCGGCGAGACGGCGCCGCCCACCGGCGACCACCCCAAGACACCGACGCGGCCGGGCTCGTCGAAGGCAAGGCGCGTCGCGCGGCGACCCTCGGCATAGGGGCGAGGGTCTTTCGCGCGCGCGGCTTCGAAGTGCTTGGCCGCTGACGCGTGGTCGCGAGAGGCGAGCTTGAGTTCGCCCAACCAGCGTTCGGCGTGCCCGAGCGCCCGTTCGCGCGGAGACGCGGTCACCAGGGCGCGCTTCATGCCCGCCACGTCGCCGCGCAAAAAAGCGCTCGCGACTGCCTGCAACGACTCGCCCTGCCCGACCGATTCAGACACCAGGTCAAGCGAGTCGGCCTCGCCCAGCTGCTCGAGCAGCGCGTCGCGTGCTTCGACGAACGTCGCGTGCGACTGCGAAATGCGCAGGGCGTGGCCCAAGGCCACTTTGGCGCGGTCGAACAGCTGTTTTTGGCGGCACCATTCGGCGACCTGGGCCCACAACCCGGCATCGGTGGCGGCCTCGGTCGCGGCGCGTTGCCCGTAGACAATGGCGTCGTCGAGGCGGTGTTCGGCCGCGGCCCGCGTCGCCCGCTCTCGGTCGCTCTGGGGCAGCCGGTCAGCGTCGGTCGCCAGGCGCCCGGTGGCTTCGTACACCTTCGCCAACAGGCGCTGCGCGTTGGCGTGCAGCGGAGACAACTCGAGGGCCTTGGCGAGCTGACGTTCGGCCAAAGACCAGTCACCTTGCGCGAAGAAGGCCTCGGCCAAGGCGAAGCGCGCCTGCGCGTCGTCAGGCGTTTCGATGACTGCGCGTTTGAGGGCCTGGAGCGTCACGGGAGGTCGTGCAGCGCCCGCAGGCTACCTCGAAAGGCGCTGACCGCCGCAAGGGTTGTGACTGCCTTTGGGGCGGTGGCTCTCGTTGGTGGCGGGCCGGTCGACGGGCTTGGTGCCGCTCGCTCAGCCAGACGGGTTGCAGAGAAACGGCGCACCAGCCCGACGAGAGCTGGGCGTTCTGCAACACGTCAGCGGCGTCGAACGCTTCGCTGTCGAGACGAAAAAACCGACGATTCGAGATTTTCAAAAAAACACGGGTGTGCCACCACCTCAGGCGACCATGCGCGTGAGCACCCTTGAAGCGTTGACCACCACCATCGCCCCGGTCTTTCCGTTCGTCGGCGCCGACGAGCGTTTTTCGCTGATGTTGGCGGGCGAACCTCCGAGCGAACGCACGGGCGGCATCTGGGTGTCGCTCGACGCCGTACGGTGGAAAACCGAGCAAGGTACCGTCGGCATCGACGACGTTCGCCGACAATCGGTGCTGCTGGTGCCAAGGGCGGCCTGGCCGATCGACCGGCGCATGGTTCCTGGCGTACTTGGCGGCCGTCGAACGCGTCATCGCGCGACGGCGCCGCCCGAGCGGAGCGAGTGGGCGGTTCCAGCCGACTGGCTGGACGGCGACTTGTTGTTGCCTGATCCTCGCTCGCCTGAACGGGGCCCTGAACTCGTCGCCGCCCTGCAGCCCGAGGCCATCGCGCTGCGCAAAATGGTGAAGTGGCTCTCGAGCGGGTTCGAATTTGGCGCTCCGCCGACGTCGATTGCGCTGTGGGAACGGCGGGTCATGAATTGGCCACCGACGAAAGACCGCCGAGAGCTCTTCTTGTTTCGGTACGAGTACCCGGCGACTGCCGGCGATGAACCGCGCCGGGGCGTAGGCCTCGTGGGCAGCACCACCTTCAGCATGTTCGGCGCAGGCGCCCCTCGGGTTGACGGCACGCTCGAAGACGCGCTCGCGGCCCACTGCCTGTTTGAACTGGGGCGCACCAGCGCCGAGCTGAGCATCGGGCGGGCCCTCTTGGGCTTTGCGGAGTGAAGCGCCTATACGCCAGCGTCGATGAGCAGGTCGGTGAGGTCGGCTTCGGCTTTGGCCGCTCGAGCAGGGTCGTTCTCGTGCCGCGCGCGTTTCACCGCGTCGACCGCGGCCAACAGCTTGGTGCGCAGCTCGTCACCCAGCGAAGTCGACGCGAGGGCGGTGGTGGCGGCGGCCAGCAACTTGTCGTCACCTTTGGGCGGGGTGGCCGAGGGCGCCCGGCCACCGGGGGCCCACTCGCGTTCGAGGCGAGCCTTCGCTTCGTCGCGCTCGAGCGGCGACATGCGCTGCGCGCGCTTGTCGACCACGAGGGCCGCTTCTTTGCCGGTCGAGTTGACGCGCGTCTTCACGTTGAGCAGCCCGTTGATGTCGTACGTGAAGGTGATGTCGATGCTCTCTTGCCCGGCCGGCTTGGGTAACAGCCCTTCGACCGAATACGAGTCGAGCAGCACGTTGTTGCGAACGAAGCGGTCTTCGCCTTGAAAAATGCGAACCTCGACGCTCTTCTGGTTGTCGCTCGTGGTGAAATACGTCTCACTGCGCGAGACCGGCACTTTGCAATTGCGCGGTATGATTGGAGAAAACAACCCCGACACCATTTGGTCGCGGGCGCGCCCCATGACTTCGACGCCCAAGGTGAACGGAGCGACGTCGGCGATCATGATGCCTTGGTTCGCTTTGATGGCGCCCGACTTGAGCGCCGCTTGAATGGCCGCGCCCAGGGCAATGGCTTCGTCGGGGTTCACTCCGGTCTTCGGGGCTTTGCCGAAAAAATCGGTCAGCAGCGCCTGCACCAGCGGTATGCGCGAGCTGCCTCCGACGAGCACGACTTCGGCGATGTTCGCCTTGTCGAGCTTGGCGTCTTTGAGCGCGGTGACGACGGGGCCCAGCGTCGAGCGAAGCAAGCCGCCGACGAGCGACTCGAAGTGCGGGCGCGACAGCTCGCATTCGAGCGACACGGGTTCACCGTCTTTGACGGCGATGAACGGCACGTTGACCTGAGTCGTCTGCATTGACGACAGTTCGATCTTCGCCTGCTCGGCGGCGGCCTTGAGCCGAGCCCGCGCCTTGGGGTCTTTGAGCAGGTCGACGCCGAGTTGCTCGTGGGCGACTTGCGCCAAGTGGGCGACGAGCGCGGCGTCGAAGTCGGCTCCGCCGAGGCGGTTGTTGCCGGCCGAGGCTTTGACGTCGAGCACGCCCTCGAACATTTCGAGCACGCTGACGTCGAACGTGCCGCCGCCCAAGTCGTACACCAAGACGAATTGCTCTTTGTCGAGGTGGTCGATGCCGTACGCGAGCGCCGCCGCGGTCGGCTCGTTCAAGATGCGCTCGACCTTGAGGCCCGCGAGCGCGCCCGCGTCTTTCGTCGCCTGACGCTGCGCATCGGTGAAGTAGGCGGGCACGGTGACGACGGCCTCGACGATGGTCTCGCCCAGCGCGCGCTCGGCGTCGTCTTTCAGCGCCTTCAAGATGAAGCCCGAGATCTCCTGCGGCGTGTACGTGCGGTCGCCGAGCTGAACCTTCTGCCCGCTGCCCATCAGGCGCTTCACCTCGAGCACCGTGCGGTCGGGCGCCGAGACGAGCTGGTTCTTCGCCGACTCGCCGACGTGCACCTGACCGTTCTTGTCGAGCCCGACGATGCTGGGCGTGAGGCGCTTGCCGTAGCGGTTGGGTATCAGCTCGGGGCGCTCTCCCTTCATCACTGCGACGAGGCTGTGGGTGGTTCCGAGATCGATGCCGACGACGGGAGGAGCCATGGCCGCGCGACTGTAGATGCCGCTGTGTGCAGGCGACAAGGCTGCAGTACGGTCGCGCGCGTGACGATGCGCCTCGTGCTTGCAGCGGCGTTGCTGATCAGCTCGGTCGGTCTGACGCAAGACGCCCGCGCTCCACTCGGAGTCACCGTCTCCGGCGGCGTCTCACTCGGCACCTGGGAAGCGGGCGCGCTGTACCTCTACGGCGAAGCGCAGAAGCTCAAGCCCACCGGCCAGGTGCGCGTCGTGACCGGAGCGTCCGCCGGCAGCATGAACGCGCTCTCGGTCGCGATGTCGTCGTGCCGCGCGCCGAACCCCTACCCGCGCCGCGACCTCGGCTGGCGCGTCTGGGAGCCCGTCGGCTTCAACCAGCTCTACGACAAAGAGCGCGCGAAAGACGACGCGTTGTTCTCGCGAGACGCCGTCGAGAAGGCGTTCGACGAGGTGCGCAAGGCGTGGGACGAGGGGCTGCGCGAGGGCTGCGACGTGGTGTTCGCCGCGACGGTGACGCGCGTGAAGCCGCGGCAGATCAAGCTGCAAGAGGGCCTCACCGTG
>JBGAIY010000289.1:0-10043 GCA_044225205.1 Myxococcaceae bacterium
TCTGTCGGGAGACGCGCGAAAAGTCGTGGGTTCAGGGCTCTCGCTCAAGCCTCGCTTCGAAATCCACTCCGAGCTTGATGCCCACGGAGTGCCCCGCGCCACCCTCGATGCACGCTTCGACGTCGAAGGCGCCCAAGGCGGCACCACGGTCAGCGCCGAAGCCGTGCTGCGCGCTTGGCAGCAGGGGCTCGGGCTGGTGCCCATTGAAGGCGGGGGGTGGGCTCCGTTGCCCCAGAGCTGGCTCGACACCCACGGCGCTCGCGTGCAGGCCCTGCTCGATGCGCGCGCCGAGAACGGCACCGTCGCCAACCACGCGCTGCCGCTGCTCGCCGACCTGTCGCGTGAGCTCGAATACCCGCCGGTGTTGGGTCTTGAAAAACTGCGCCCCCTCGCGTTGGGGTTCGAGCATTTGCCACAGGCGAAGTTGCCGCCAGACCTGGTCGCGACGCTGCGCCCGTATCAGCGCCACGGCGTCGATTGGCTCGAGTTCTTGAAGATGGCTGGGCTCGGAGGCGTGTTGGCCGACGACATGGGTCTGGGCAAGACGCTCCAGGCGATTTGCGCCCTTGAGAAAGGCACGCTCGTGGTCTGCCCCACCAGCGTGCTCCCCAGTTGGAAAGCGGAGCTGGCGCGATTTCGCCCCGCGCTGACCGTGAGCGCTTACCACGGGCCGTCGCGGGCGCTCACCGACGCCGACGTGACCTTGACGACCTACGCCTTGATGCGGCTCGACGTCGAGTTGCTCGCCGCCAAACAGTGGCGAGCGGTGGTGCTCGATGAAGCGCAGGCCATCAAGAACCCCGACAGCCAAGTCGCCCGCGCCGCCTACCGCCTCAAGGCTGACTTCAGGCTCGCAGTCACCGGCACTCCAATGGAGAACCGTTTGGAGGAGCTGTGGAGCTTGATGCACTTCGCCAACCCCGGCCTGCTCGGCGGGCGCGGAGCCTTCGGCGAGAACGTCGCGCAGAAGATCGAAGCGGGCAGCGGCGAAGCCACCAAGGCGCTGCGAAAAGCCATTGCGCCTTTCGTGTTGCGCCGACTCAAGAAAGACGTCGCGCCAGAGTTGCCCGAAAAGACCGAGGCGATTCGCTACGTCACCTTGAGCGACAACGAGCGGGCCGTGTACGACGCGATTCACGCGGCGACCCGAGCCGACATCGTCGAGTTGTTGGGCCACGGCGGCAGCGTGCTCAAAGCCCTCGAGGCGCTGCTGCGGCTGCGCCAGGCGGCCTGTCACCTGGCGCTGGTACCCGGCCAAACCGCGAAGACGTCGTCGAAAGTCGAGACGTTGGTCGAGGCACTGCAGACCGTCGCCAGCGATGGCCACCGCACCCTCGTCTTCAGCCAGTGGACATCGATGCTCGATTTGGTCGAACCAGCACTCACGGGGGCCGGGCTGGCATTCGGGCGGCTCGATGGGTCGACACCGAACCGTGGTGAAGTCACGGCCCGCTTTCAGGCTGCCGACGGGCCCACCGTGCTTTTGATGTCGCTCAAAGCGGGCGGCACCGGGCTCACCCTCACCGCTGCCGACCACGTGTTTCTGCTCGACCCCTGGTGGAACCCGTCGGTCGAAGCCCAGGCTGCCGACCGAGTGCATCGCATCGGCCAAGACCGACCGGTGTTCATTTACCGGCTCGTGGCGCAAGGCACCGTCGAGGAGCGCATTCTGCAGCTTCAAGACAAGAAACGAGCGCTCTTCGAAGCGGCGCTCGACGGTGGCGCCGGTGCGGCGTCTCTCACCAAAGACGACCTGCTCGCCCTGTTCGACTGAGGTTTTGAGGAGCCACGAGCACGCTTTGGCGAAAGCCGTTCTGAAAACCGCTCAGCGGTCGTGCCACTTCGGTGGGCGTTTCTCGAGAAAGGCGCTCACGCCTTCAGCGGCGTCTTCGTTCAAGACGCTCAGCGACAGGTTGGCGGCCAGCAGTTCCATGGCGGGGCCGAGGGGCAGGTCTTCACTCGAAAAAAATGCGCGGCGACCGAGCGCCAACACCGCTTGCGACTTCGCCGCGAGCAGCCCGGCGAGCGAGGCGGTGGTGGCGTCGAGGTCGGCCGCCGGCACGACCCGGTTCACGAGGCCCCATTCGAGCGCCTTCGCGGCCGAGAACCGTTCACCGGTGAGCACCAATTCAAGGGCACGCTTGCGGCCGAGGTGGCGGTGCAGCAGCGCCATCACCATCATGGGGAACAGGCCGCGGTCAATTTCGGGCGTGCCGAACGCCGCGGCGTCGGTGGCGACGGCCAAGTCGCAGGCGAGCACGAGCCCCAGGCCGCCCGCGAGGGCGTGGCCATTGACCCGCGCGACGGTGGGTTTGCGCAGCGCCGAGAACGCGACCAACAGTTCTCCGAAGGCGCGCCGCCCGTCGTGGCCGGCGAGAAAGCCGTCGCCTCCGAGTGAGCCCAAGTCGGCCCCGGAACAGAACACGCGGTCACCCGCGCCGGTGAGCACGACGCAGCGCACTTCGGGGTTGGCTTCGGCGGCGCCGAGCGACGCGCGCAGCCCCTGAAGCACCTCGGGCGAGAGCGAATTGCGAGCGGCCTCGCGGTCAATGGTGAGCGTGGCGACGTGGGTCTTGGGGTCGACCTGATAGCGAACGTCGGTCATGACGACGGCTCCTTCGGCTTCGCGCCAACGACCCCGTGCAAGAACGTCTCGATGACCTGGTCGCGCGCGCGGTCGAGCAAGGCTTCGTTCTTTCGGTCGACCAGCCCCAGCACGACGGCGGTGAGGGCCATTTCAATTGCTCCGAAGAGCATGGTGGCGCACAGCAACGGCTCGAGGTGGGCAGGCATTTCGCCGCGGGCCTGGGCGTCACGAAACATGGCGACCGACAGCTCGAGCACGTGGGTGAACGCGCTGCCGCGGTTGACGGCGCCGCCCGCGGGGCTCCGGCCGACCTCGAGAATCAGCACTTTGACGCCGCGGTGGTCGCGCTTGTACGCCTCGAAGGCCACGGTCACGACACCGCGAATTTGGGCTTCAATGTGTGTCTTACGCGAAATGGCGTCTTGCACGCGAGACAGAAACCCCGTCCACCCGCTGGAGAAGACAGACTCGAGCAGCTCATCTTTGTCTTTGAAGTAGTGGTAGACGAGCCCGTACGCGACGCCGGCTTCGCGGGCGACGTCGGCAATTCGGCAGCCGTGAAAGCCTTTTCTCGAAAACACTTCGACCGCGGCGCGCAATATGGTTTTTCGGCGGTCGGCTTCACGTTCGGCGCGAGTCGACGTCGAACGGCGGGCCTTCGCGGTTCGCGGGGGCTTCGGGTCGGTCACATCACTCAAGACGGGTTCAACCTCGCCACTGCTCACTCAATGGTGCCGGTGATCGACCCGACGTTGATTTGAATCACGTGGCCGTCGAGCGCCGACGCGGTCATGGTGCACACCACGGGCACCGAGAACGATTCGGGGTCGGGGCGCCGCGGAGGTATTTGGTCGGCGGGGGCCGCGAGCGGGTCGCGCGCGTCACGCACCAGAATGCCAATGAGGTCACCCGCGGGGTAGGTGAACTTCACGCCCTGGTTGATCGTCTTCGGGCTCGACTTGACGGGAGAGCCGTCGGTGTCGGCGACCGTGCACCCGTCACCGTCGGCGTTCTGGGCGATGGTGTTGTACCAAGGGTCAGACAGCACGAACTGCACGACGGTGGGCGGGCCGGCTTGGGTGCAAATGGTATTGCCGGTGGGGCACTTGAGGGCCACGCCGCCCGGGTTCACCGCGACCAGAATCGGCTTCGGGGGCCGGGTGTCTTCGGTGGTGGGCGCGCCGGTCCACAGAATGCGTTCTTGGGCCCAGATGAGGGTGCTGCTGTCCCACGCGCCGTTCTTGCCGTCCCAGTGGCCGTTGCCGTCGGTGTCGATGTAGCGCTCGTCGGCGTCCCAGGTGCCGTTGTCGTTGGCGTCGACGAACGGTTCGGTCGTGTCGTCGAAGTCGGGGTCGAACGTGTCGCCTTCGTCGTACTTGCCGTTGTTGTTGTTGTCGCTGAAGCCTTCTTCGCCGCTGGTGACCGCGATCATGGCGACCAGGTTGTCGCGCGGGTTGTTGGTGATCTGCGCGTTCGACTGCGACCGGCGAATCGGGTCGATTCGAAACGGCTCGGCGGGGTTGTTCGCGGGGGCCGGTCGCGGCACGACCGTCGGGTCGGGTACCCAGGAGAACGGGTGCATCCACAAGGGGGCGATGTATTGGCCGGTTTGGGTCGGCCCGAGCGGCGGCGACCACGTGAACTTGTCGGGTTCGACGTCTTTGGGCAGCGGGTACGAGGTCTTGTAGAGCACGGTCGCGTTGCCGATGCCGTCGCTCTTCGAGGCTTGGGTCGGCGTGATGGTGCCGGCCTCGGTTTCGAATGAAACGAGCGCGCCGGCCACGCCGTCGCCGTTGCGGTCTCCCAAGTGGGCGGTGCATTCGAGCCTGACGCCGGCGATGAGGCCACGGACGGGGTCATACGCGCCGATGGCGTGGCGGCCGCCCGAGCCCTCGCCCGAGAGGGGGCCGCATTGAAACGTGAATTGGCGACCGTTGGGCACGGCTCCGGCGAACGAAATGGGTGGCGACTGCACGGTCTTGTCGCCGGCGGTGGCCACGACGATGACGGAGCTGACCCGGCTGGTGGCGACGAGCTGGGTTTCGGCGAAGCCCGAGCCTCGGAGCGAGGCGACTTGGGTCGGTGACAACGAAACGCCTGCTTTGGCACCTTGAATTTTGAAGTCGACCTGCTGGCCGGCGAGCGGCAGCCCCCGCGAGTCGATCAGCGCGAAACGAACCGTCACCACTTCGCCGAGCCGTGGCTGGGCGGGCGAAATTTCAACGAATTGCAGCGACGACGGCCCCGACGGGCCACACCCGGCGGCAATCGACGCCGCGGCCAACAGCAGCGCGGGGCGAATGAGGCGTGCAATGAGGCGCATCGACAGACTCCGAACCAGCAAGGGGAAAGAACGCCGTATCTTCGAAGGCGTGGTGCACCACGTCAAGGACAACGGAGCCGGGCGGGTGCGGGTGGCCGCTGCCTGGGCGCGGCGAAAGGTTTTCTGGTGTAGTGGGCCCCATGTCGCAGGGCTTGGTGCTCGGCCAATACCGGTTGGTGCGCAAGCTGGCCACCGGCGGCATGGGCGAGGTGTACATCGCCGTGCGCGGCGGCATTGGCGACTTCGCCAAACCCATGGCGGTCAAGCTGTTGTTGCCCCACTTGACTCAGAACGACCGGGCCGTGGCGCGGTTTCTCGACGAGGCCAAGATTTCGGCGCGCATGAGCCACCCCAACGTGGCCCAGGTGTTCGACGTCGGGTTTCGCGAGGGCCGCTACTTCATTGCGATGGAACTGGTGCGTGGGGCGTCGTTGTCGGCGTTGATCAAGGCGCTGAAGTCGGCGCAGAAGCCCCCGTCGGCCGAAGTCGTGGCCTGGGTCGGGCGCGCGCTGTGCGACGGGCTCACCCACGCGCATTCGCTCACCGCCAACGACGAGCCGCTGAACGTGGTGCACCGAGACGTCACGCCACACAACGTGCTCGTGTCGACCGACGGGGCGGTGAAGCTGACCGACTTCGGCATTGCGCGCATGCGAGACCAAAGCGCGAACACCTCGCCCGGCAACGTGGTGGGCAAGCTGGGCTACATGGCCCCCGAACAACTCTTCGGTGAAGCCGTCGACCAACGCGCCGACGTCTACGGCCTGGGAGCGACGCTCTTTCACTTCGCGACCTTGCGCGCGCCATTCGGCGACGACGACACCGAGGGGGCGACCTTGCGGGCGCTCCAGGCCCGGCGCGTGCCCGACCTCGCCGAACTTCGGCCCGACTTGCCGCCCGACGTGGTGGCTGCCATTCAAACCGCGATGACCGATGACCTGGGCCAGCGCTTCGGGTCGGCCCGGGCCCTGCGTGACGCATTGCCCGATTTGCCGGGTGGCCCAGAAGCCTTGGGCGAACTCATCGCCAGTTCGTGCAGCCGCACGGTCGAGCACGTCGACGCCCTGTCGCGCGCGAACGACGAAGGCACTCCCGCGGTCGACGGCCTGACCGTCACCCCAACCGATTCGAACCGGGGGCTCCGGCGGGCGGCCTGGGGCATGGTCGCGCTCGCGGTCGTCTCGCTGGTGGCGACGGCGGCGCTCAAGTGGCGAGGCGGGCCTCCACCGCCGGCGCAGCCGCCCCCCGTCGTCGTCGAAGCCGAGCCAGCCCCAGTCGCGGCGACTCCCGCGCCGAGCGCCCCCGGCCCCGAGCGCCCCCTCGAAACGGCCCCCGAGCCGCGCCGCGAGCCGACGACCAGAGAGCCGGCCCGGGCCACGAAGAAAGCGTCGAGCGAAGCGCCCGACAAGGGCATCGGGTACCTCTCGGTCACGGCGGTGCCCTGGGCCTACGTGTTCGTCGACGAGACCAGAATGGGCGAAACGCCCCTGGCGGCGATACCGGTGACGGCGGGCACGCACACGATTCGGTGGCTGAACCCCGAAACGAACCAAGAGCGCACGCAGCGCATCACCGTGGGTGTGGGCGAAAAAGCGTTCGCGCGGGCCGAACTGCGGTGAGGGCATGAAGACCAAGTCGGGCACCGAGGGGCTGACGCAAGAACAGGGTGGCGCGTTGAGCGCGGCGCGCCTCGAGGTCGTCGCCGGGCCCGCCACCGGAGCCACCACCGAGTGGGAACGGGGCACGCTCACGGTGGGCAGCGGAGAGCACGCCGACTTTCGGCTCGACGACCGGTCGATTTCACGGCTGCACGCGTCGCTCGAGTTGTTGCCCGGCGCCGTTCGGGTCAAAGACCTGGGCAGCCGAAATGGCACGAGGTACCTCAACGCGCGAATCGAGACGGCGGTCGTACCGCTGGGAGGCACGATCGCGCTCGGGCGCTCGACGCTGCGCTTGGCCCCCGCCCGCTCGACCAGCGAACGCGATGCGACCGCCGACCCGCCACCAGAACTGATCGGCGTCTCGAAGGCCATGCGGCGGCTGTTTGCCGACCTCACCAAGCTTTCGAAGACCGACGCGGTCGTGAGCCTCGAAGGGCCGAGTGGTTCAGGCAAAGAAGCGCTCGCGCGGGCGTTGCACGTGGCGTCGCGCCCGGCGGGGCCTTTCGTCGTATTCGATTGCGCGGGGGTGAACCCGAACTTGATCGAAAGCGAGCTGTTCGGGGTGGCGCGGGGGGCGTTCACCGGCGCCGACCGCGCCCGGGCCGGCGTGCTCGAACAAGCGCACCAAGGCACGTTGTTGTTCGACGAGCCGGCGGCGTTGCCCCTCGAACTCCAGCCGAGGTTGCTGCGCGTGCTCGAGACCCGCGAGTTTCGACGGGTGGGCGAAAACCTGACCCGCCCGGTGACCGCGCGAATCATGTCGACGAGCCAGGTCGCGCTCGAGCGCGGGGTGGCCGAGGGCACCTTGCGGCAAGACCTCCTCTACCGGCTCGGCTCGGTGCGGCTCACCCTGCCCCCGCTGGCCCAGCGTCGTGAAGACATACCGCTGTTGGCCCAGCACTTCGCCAAGCAGGTGGGTGCCGCCCTGCTGCCGTCGACCTTGGCGGCGATGCAGTGCCACAGCTGGCCGGGCAACGTGCGCGAACTCAAGAGCGCGGTGCAGCGAGCGCTCGTGCAAGGCGTGAGCGACGGCACCGCGACGCCACGGCCCGCGGGTGCGCCGTCGTTTCTCGAAGCCCGCGAGCACCTGTTGCAAGACTTCGAACGAACATTCTTGACCGCGTTGTTGCAGCGCCACGACGGCAACGTCTCGGCGGCGGCCCGTGAAGCGAAGTTGGCGCGCTCGTTTCTGTACAAACTGCTCCAGAAGCACGGCCTGGCCTGAGCGCCCCCGCTGTCCTCGATCGAGAGCAATGGAGCACCGAATCCTCGCTCCATTGGCACTCCAAGGCCGGCACGACCACACGTAACCATTCGATTTTACGAACAAAAGCTCATTCACGCGCCCGGTCTCGGGGTTGCTGTTGCTCCTGGGAGTCGTTCAACCAGGAGACACCATGAACTCGAAGCACTTGTCGTTGTTGGCGTGGGTCGTTTTGACGGGCTGTGGCGAACAGCTGGTGACGACCAAGCCCTCGCCGGGGGTCGCCGGCAAGAACACGGCGGCGTTGACCTGCCCGACCTCGCCTGCGCCCGACCTGATGACGATGGCGGTGTGTGCGTGCGGCAACCTCGAAGGGGTGGGTCAAGGCATCACGACCCACGCTTCGGCGGCGGGCCAGACGGCGAACATCGGCATCAACGGCACCGCCAACGTGGTCGGCACGTGGAACGTCGAAGGCACGCTTCGGGCGCACGACGGCATCAGCGGCGTGGGCGAGCTGACGGTGCGCGACGACGCGCTCACCTATGGCAACTTCGACGGCGTGGGTCAGGCCAACATCGGCCGTACGCTGGCGGTCAGGGGCAACCTGTCGAGCGTGGGTGACTTGACCGTGGGAGGGGCGCTGAAAATCGGCGGCACGATCGATTCGGTCGGGGGCGCGACGCTGACGCCGCAGGCGTTTGACCTGGGCGACGGCATGCCGTGCAACTGCGACGGCCTGAACGTGGCCGCCGAGGTGACGAAAGGGGCGGCGCACCCCCAGACGCAGCAGCTCGGCGCGGTCGACACCACAGGCGACGGCAACCTCACCTTCACGACCGGCTCGTATTACCTGCCGAGCTTTCGTGCGACGGGCACCATGAACATCACGATCGACGGGGCGGTGGCGTTGTACGTCGGTGGAGACTTCAACCTCGTCGGAGACGGGGCGCTCAACGTGCCGCCCGGTTCGACCCTCGACCTCTACGTCGCGGGCAACGTCGAGACGGTGGGCACGACCCTCTTCAAGTCGGCCCCGACGCCGGGCGCGGTTCGTTGGTACGTGCACGGTGGCTATTCGGCCGTGGGTGAGCAGACCCTGCCCTTGTCGATCTACGCGCCGAACGCGAACCTCGACTTCGTCGGTGGCACCACCATTCAAGGTTCGGTGCTGGCGCATTCGATTTCGAGCACGGGCGGGCTCGACGTGACGTACGCGGGCCCTTCGGCTCCGGCGCAAGGCACGTGCACCAACGACCCGTTGCCGGGCGGCTCGACCGACGCCGACGCGGGCACCGGGGTCATCGGCATTTACTGAGCCCGCCTGCTCGAGGGTTCGTGTAATTTGCGAACCATGCACGTCACCTGGTGCGCGCTCGCGGTTGCCATGGCGGCCCACCCCTACCTGCGCCTCGGCGAACAACAGTTCGAGGCGCAGGCGTACGCCAAGGCGGTCAAGCAGCTGACCTTGACCGCGCAGTTGCCCGAGCTCAGCCGAGAAGACCGCCGCCGAACGATGGACTTGCTCGCCCAGAGCCACCTGGCGCTGGGAGCGAGAGCCGAAGCCATTGACGCCTACGGCGCACTGTTGGCCAAAGACCCGCACGCGCCGATGCCAGAGGGTGGGCCCAAAGTGCGCGAGGCGTTTCGGTTGGCCAAAGAACGCGTCTACCCGAAAGAATTCGTCGCGCTGCGCAGGCTCGACGCCGCGGTCGGCCACGTGCTGTTGCAAGTGACCGACCCGTGGAACTTGACGTCGTCGTTCGTACTTCACCAAGCCAAGAGCGCCACCGGCCCGTATTCGGCGGTGCCGTTGACCCGAGAAGACGACCTGGTTCGGGCGCAACTCGCGGCCGACGCCCACGCGTACTACGTCGACGCGAAGTCGGCCGACGAGCGAGTGCTGGCCCAGTTTTGCAGTGAGCGCGAGCCATGCACGGTCGTGCGGCTCGAACCGTCAGACGTGGCGGTCGCGGGGGCGGCGACGACGAATGCCGCGGGGGCGCCCAACTTGGTCACGGCGGTCACGAGCTCAGCGGCCCAACCGGCGCCGCGCCCCAGGTGGGTCAACTGGGTGGTTTCGGCGGTGTCGTTCGCGGCGGTCGTTGCCGCGACGTCATTGGCGATTTTGGCGAGCATCGATTCGCGTGTAGTAGTTGACGCCCAGGTAGTCGATTCGGTTGACGAGGTCGCCTCGCGGGGTCGCGTCATCGGGCGTGCCGTCGAGGTTCGCGTCGACCCGGCCTTTGATCACCGCGTCGAGAAAGG
>JBGAIY010000290.1:0-9853 GCA_044225205.1 Myxococcaceae bacterium
GAACCGGCGTCGTCACCGAGCCCGGCGTCTTCGACCGAACCCGCGTCGCCCGCGAAGCCCGCGTCAGCGAACGAACCGGCGTCGGCGAGGCCGGCGTCTTCAACCGCCTGACCGGCGTCGACCACTGGAGGCAGGGCGATGCGCACCCGCTGGCCCAACGAATGGTTCCAAAAAGTGCCCGAGCCGGTGGTGACGCGCTCGACCGTGACGACCCGATACTCGACGAGCGCGCCGGCCGGGGCCGTGGCGTCGACCCACGACGTCGCGCTGGTGGGCTCGGCCGTGAGGCGGGTCTCGCGCTCGGTCGACCCGGCCAGCCGTCGGTACACGTTGGCGCCGACGACGTTGGGCCCGAGCAGTTCGGGCCAACTCACCCGCACCGCCGCGCCTTCGAGCTGGGCGCTCGAGCCGCTCAAACGCACCGGGTAATACAGCCGAACCGTCGGGTCGCCCAACAGGCCCTGGTGAACGCCCTGCATGCTGAACGACGAATCGTACGCGAAGGTGCGTTGCGCGTTGATGCCGCGAACGAACGCGTCGCCAAACGTTTCGAGCGCACCGAGCGAATGCAGGTGCGCGTACGGGCGGGCGAACCAGAGCGTCTCGAGCGTCTGCCCGTTGGCGGCGAGCGCCGCGCGCATGAAGTTGTCGGTGAAACTCCAGTCACCAAAATATGAGCCGAAGAGGCCCAAGAACAGCACCTGCGGTGCGTGGGTGACGAAGTCGCTCGTCGCCCCGACGCCCGAAGCCGAAGTCGGCGTGCCTCCGCCACAGCCGTAGGCGAGCAAGAACCCGCCGTCGGCGCCTTCGAGCGTGGTGAACACATCGCCCGCCTCCGTGGGGCCGCCGGTCGCGGCCATGCCGTCGCGCCAGGCTCCGCGGGCGAAGGCTTCACCGCCGAAGTACCCGAAGCTGTCGTCGACCAAGGTGCGCTTCGGCAGCCGCGTCAGGCCGGTGCGGTGCGCGTGCGCTTTGGCGAGGTACCGAGCGAGCAAGGCGATGCCGGCGTCGGGGCCGAACGCGGGCAGTTTCTCGAAGTCGACACGGCCCACCGCCACGTCGAGCGCCGACGGGAGCGTACTCTGGTCGAACTTGCCGTCGCCCGCGTCATTGGCGAACGCACCGACGCCCCCGACTGCAACGTCTGACCACGGGCTGTCGAATTCGGCGTAGTACGGGTCGGCCGGCCACGCCCCGAAGTGGTCGCCATGGCCGTCGGGGTTTTCGAAGCCAGAAAAAGCGCGGGGCACCCGACCGAACAAGAACGCCGCGCGAAACCGCTCGCCGTACACCATGCGCAGCGCGAGCAGCCGGGCCTTGACGTCGGGGGGCTGTTCGGCCCCGGCGAGCGTGACGCGTACGACCGCCCAACCGTCGTCTCGCAGGTCGTCTTCCCACTCCTTCAGGGGTGTTTCGAGCGCGCTCGCTTGGGCCGCGTCGACCACCAGCGCCACCAGCCCCTGGTCGTCGCGAAACGGGGTGTCTTGCCCGGCGATGACCCAGGCGTTGCCTTGGCCGAACTGCACGTGAAATTCGGCGGGCACGCGAAGCACTTCGGGTACGAACCAGCTCGTCACGCCGGCGTCGACTCCCGTTCGCACGGTTGAAAACGCCTCGGCTCCCGCGTCGCGCCGGCGAAAAGTAAAAGTGCCCGCGCCGGCCATGGCGGGCCAGCGGAGCAGCAGGCCCCCGTCGACGGCACTGGCGGTGACGTGCGGGTCGAGCGTCGCGACGCTTTGGGCCCAGGCGTCTGAGGTGACCAGCGCGGTCACCACGGCAACGAAAAGAGCACGTCGAAAGCGCACCGATGACTCCGCGGCAAAGAAGCCACGGGTTTACAGCGAAGCGGTGCCTCATTGATACGGGCTCCGGCTACGGGCGGCCCCCGAGCGACAGGAGCGTCTCGTCCATCTCCTGGGCGGTCTGCATGGTCTTGATGTTCGCTTTGAATGAAATCGAAGCGGTCATTCGGTCGGTGGTGGCACGCACCAAGTCGTCTTGTTGGTCGATGGCGGCGCGCGCTTCAGGAGAAATGGTGATTTTCTCAGCCGAGGGGGCGCGTTCGAGCCCGACCAGGGCGACCCGTTGGGCGTTGTGTTCGAGGCGGCTGGTGGCTTCGGCGAGGCCCCGAGCGGCGGTGCTGGAGACCGATGAAATCGAAGACATGCCCAAGTGTCACGGTGAACGCGCTGGTCGGCAACGGGTCGCGCGTGACGCTGGGTCACCCGGCCCAGCCGCGAGCCGTCTCGGCTTCTCGCCGCAAGTGATTCAGCAGCATTCGCGCGTCGTGGTCAGAAGTGAGTGCCAACCCACACGGCGCGGTCAACAACCGCGAGGGCACGTCACCGAAGCCGCGGTCGAGGTGGGTGGTTGGGCCGAGCCCCACCGCCAGGGTACCGCCGCGCGCGACGAAGGCGGTGCACGCCCGTCGTACCGCCGCGCCAGACTGCTCTTGGTCGAAGCTCACGACGTCGAGCTCGGGCAGCGACAGCAGCCGCGGCCAGTCGGGGGCTCCGCAGCAATGCACGCCCAGGGTCGCGAACGGGGCCTCGGCTTTCACCCGGGCGACGAATGCGGTCAGCAGCTCGAAGGCCGAATCGCGGTCGTCGAGCCCCGGCTCGTCAATGAAGAGCCAAGGTTCGCTCACCCCACAGCGCCGCAACGCCTCGAGCATCACCACCGCCTTGCGCCCGAGCACCCGAGCGACGGCGTCGACCGCGTCGTCGTCGCCCGCCAAGGGGCCCGCCGCCGCCCATTGAACGAACCACGTCACCGTCACCGGCCCGGCGAGTTGCACCTTCGCCCGCTTCGGTTTGGTCGCGTTCACTCGCTCGATGAAGGCCGGCCACGCGCGCTCGGCCGGTTCGAGGTCGGCGCAGTCGAAGGTGCTGTCGCGCTCGAGAGTACAGCCGCCGCGCTCGTCGACCCGCAGGCCGCTCAGGCCGTGCAACGCCGCGGGCAGCATGAATTCGCCGGGGTGGCCCCGCGGCAATTGGGGCAAGAACGGTACGTCGTGGGCCCAGGCGTAGGCCAACGCGTCGTCGACTCGCGCAAAGGGCAGGCTGCCAATGCCAGTCAATTCGTCGGTCAAGCCCATGGCCGGCCGCACTTTACCGAACCGATGAAACCCTTCGAGGTGCACCAACTTCAATTACTCTGGGCGCATGGTTCCGTTGGCTCACAACGTCACCCTGCTGGCCGAGAATGAGGGGTTTCGAGTTGGTCACGCTGGGCCACTGGTGTTGATGTTTTTCGACGGCCGCTCGACCCTCACCCAGATGGACCTGCTCGAAGGCGCGCTCGCGAAGGTCGTCGAGCAGCATTCGCGGTATTCGACCTTGGCGGTGCTCGCCGCGCCGCTGCTCGAAAAACTGCCGGCGGGCCTCAACGAGCGGGCCCAAGCCATTGAAGACCGTTTCGAAAAACACATCGTTTCGAAAGCCATGGTGGTGACCCGCACCGGTCTGGCCGCGGTGATGATTCGAAGCTTCTTGGCGGCCCAAAGCTTGATGGCCCGCAACATACCGACCCGCGTGTTCAAGACCGTCGACGACGGAGCGCTGTGGTTACAGGGGTTGCCCGACCAGCTCGTGCCGATCAAAGCCATGGTTGGGTTGCCCACGCTCATCACCGAGTTTTGCTCGAAACCAACTTCGTCGAGGGGTGATTGACGCCGCCCGTGGCGGTGCGTACAAGCCAAACCACCTTTGGGAAATCACAAAAGGGAAGCCGGTGAGACTCCGGCGCGGTCGCGCCACTGTGACCGGGACGCCCCGCATCGATGACGGGGCACGGCGGTTTCAACGCTGAAGCCACTCCGGGCCGTCTCGCCGGGGGAAGGCAGACGCCGCCGCGGAGCCCGGAAGCCAGGAAACCTGCCTGAAGGTGAAGTGCCTTCTCTCTTCGCGGAAGAGAGCAGAGGGCGGGCATGCATCGGGCTTGGTTTTTCGCCTTCGGGCTGTGGTGGTCGCTCTTCGCGCGCGTGGCCCACGCGGGCGACCCCGCGCCCCCACTCGACCTGGCGCCCGTCACCGTGCCGCTGCCTTCTTCGGCCGACGAGCCGACCACGTCGTCTCCCCACAAGCGCGACCCGTCGGGCGTGGTGACGGTGCTGCCCACGCGGCCCGGTGAAGCCAAAGACGCCGCTGACCTGCTCACGACTTCGCCAGGAGCCGTCATTCAAGACGCCGGGGGCGCGGGGCAACGAAAGAGCCTGTCGCTCCGGGGGGCGGCCCCCAATGCGGTGCTCGTATTGCTCGACGGGGTGCCGCTCACCGGCCCTGGTGGCGCGGTCGACTTGTCGCGCATACCCACCGCTGCGCTCGAGCGGCTCGAGGTGCTGCGCGGCGGCACGTCGGCCCGCTACGGGCCGGGCGCCATGGGCGGCGTCGTCAACCTGGTCACCAAAACCCCGACTGACGGAGCGCGCGTCTTCGCCGAAGCCTCGCACGGCAGCTTCGTCACCAGTCGGCTCGTCGCGGGCGCGACCGGTGCCGTTTTCGGGGGCGAGGGCCTCGTCTTGCTTCACGGCCTGCGCAGCCAGGGCGACTTCTGGTTTCAGTACAACCCGCGCGCCGCTTTCGCCGGGCCGGTGGAGACGCTGCAGCGTCTCAACAACCAAGCGCTCCAAGGGGGCGGCTTGTTGCGCTACCGCACCCGCGCCGCGGGCACGACCTACGACGCGCTGCTCGAGGGCACCGCCGAGGGCCGCGGCTTGGCGGGCACGGTGCAAAACCCCACCGCCGACTCGTACCAATTCACCCAGCGGGGCACCGCGTCGGTGCGGGCCGTGCACCCCTTCGCCGACAACGGAGAGCTGTCGGTCTTCGGTTGGGGGCGCGTCGACCATTCGACCTTGCGCGGCAGCTATTTCGGCGACGGTACGACACCGTACGAGCAGCTCGAGTCGGCCGCGGGAGCCGAGGTGGTCGGCACGCGGCTGGTCGCCCAACGGCACGGCCTCACCGGCTTGGTGTCGGCCGGAGCCGACTTCTTGCGCGAGCCCACGGCGAAAAACCCGAAGTGGGGCCGCTTGGGCGTCATGGTGGCCGACGAGGTGCTCTTCGACTCGCAATGGGCGCTCGGCGGCGCCGTACGGCTCGACGTGGCGGGCCCGTTCGTCGTGGTGTCACCGAAACTCGGCCTCACCGGCCCGCTTTCGCCACACCTCGAGCTCAAGGCCAACGTCGGCCTGGCCTCGCGCCCTCCCGGGTTTTGGGAACTGTACGTCATGCAGGGCTCGCTCATGCCCAACCCCGACTTGCGGCCCGAGCGGGCGTTCACCGGTGACGTGTCGTTGAGCTACAAGCGCGAGCGAGGCGCCGTTTCGGTCACCGGGTACGGCTCGTACTTTCAAGACCTCATTTCGTACGAGTACTACCCGCCGGCGTTGGCGCGGCCGTACAACTTTCAAGCGGCCGCGGTCGCCGGAGCCGAAGTCGAGGCGTCGGCCAAGCCCTGGTCGTGGTTCGAAGCCAGCGCCGCCTACACCTTCATGGCGTCGTTCAATTTGAAAGACGACCCTCGCTATTACTTGAAATCACTGCCAAATCGCCCGGCGCACCGCTTCAGCGCTCGGCTGACGGCGGGCGTGCCGGTCTTGACGGGGCGGGCCGAAGTGGTCGTGCAGAGCACGCAGTTCGTCAATCGCACCGAGACCCTGTCTTTGCCCGCGCGCGCGTTCGTGAATGTGGGTATTGCGTCGACCCCGTGGAAAGACCCCGCCATCACCGTGTCGGTTGAAGTGAAAAACGTGCTCAACGTGCAGACCCAAGACCTCGATGGCTACCCCCTGCCGCCGCGCGCGGCCTTCGTGTCGGTGGCATTCGCCTACGACGCGCACCAGAAGTGAGGACCAGCAGATGTCGACGAAGCGAAACTTCAGCCGCGAAGCCCTGACCGCCCGCTCGCGCACGGTGTTGTTCGGCGCCGCCCTCGCCGCGGTGGCGCTGCTCACCGGCTGCCCCGACCAGAGCATCGTCTGCAAGCCCGGCACGAATCGGTGTGGCAACGGGTGCAACGACTACACGACCGACAAGCGAAATTGCGGCGGTTGTGGCCAGCCGTGCGGCACTTCTGAAGTTTGCAGCAACAGCGTGTGCACGTGCCAGAGCGGCACCACCGTGTGCTCGGGGGCGTGCGTCGTCACCGAGTACGACGCGCAGAATTGCGGCCAGTGCGGCAAGCGCTGCGGCACCGGCGAAGTGTGTGAAGTCGGCCAGTGCAAAGCGGCCTGCACGCTCGACGGCGCGGTGCTCTGCGGCAACTCGTGCGTCAATGTGGCCACCGACGTCAACAACTGCGGCGGCTGCGGCGTGCAGTGCCAGAGCGGCCAAATTTGCCGCGACCGCCAGTGCACCTTCGAAGTCGTCGCGGCGTGCCTGTCGTCGGGTGAATTGGTCGGGTTTCGCGCCGAGACGGGCGAGCGGGGGCCTCCGGCCGACATCGGTACCCAGCCCGAGGCCCTCGCGGTCATGCAGGGCCGGGTGGTGAGCGCTGACGGCATCGACCAGCGGCTCTACCAAGCCGTCATTGCACCGGGAGATTCGACCTGGCGCCAGGTGTCGCGTTCGAACAAGACGGGCTCGGTGCCGAACCAAGTCTTCGTCGACGGCACCAACGTGCTCGTGCCCAACGCCGCGTCGGGCACGCTGCAGGTGCTGAGCCAAAGCGAGAAGACGGCCAGCGACGTGGTCGACGACCAGAAGGGCGTGGGCGGCGGGGTCAACCTCGTCACCGTGGCCGAGTTGCCTTTGGGCATGAACACCTACCCGCAGGGCGTGGCGAAGGTGGGTCAGTCGGTGTGGGTGCCGCTGTACGGGTCGGGTGGCAGCGCGGCCGCGGCCGGGCAGAAGGTGCTCGAAATTTCGGTCGTCAACGCGGCGGCGCCTGAAGTGGTGAACGTCGTCGACTTGTCGGCGCTCGACTTGAAGCCCTACGACGGAGGCACCGCCATTGCTCGCCCGTGGGCCGTCGTTTCGCACGCGGGCCAGGTGTACGTGGTGCTCAACAACCTCGACGCCGAATTCAAGCCGGCGGGGCCGGGGTTCTTGGCGCGAATCGACCCGACGTCGCGGCAGGTGACGTTGATCAACCTGGGTGACGCGTGCCTCAACCCGCAGTCGGCCGCCGAAGTGGGCGCCGGCCTCGTGGTCAGCTGCATGGGGCGGCCCACCTACGGCCCGTCGATGTTGGCCACCGGCACCGAGCACGCGGGCTTGGTGCTGCTCGGGGCGAATGACGTGGCGACGGCCCGCTGGGCTCCGGCGGGGTGCTCGAGCGACGGTGGGGCGTGCAGCCCGTTCTTGCCGGGCCACTTGGCGGTGAAGGGCACGCGCGTGTTTCTCGGCGACCAAAACGCCGGGCGCATTTATTCGTTCGATGCCGCCGACGGCGGGCTGACCGAAGTGCGCGGCCCCGTTGGTACCGGCGGTGGCCCCATTCAAGCGTGTACGGTGTCTCCGACGACCGGCATCGCCAACGTCGGTGACTTGCTCGTGCCGTAAGCTCGCCCAGCCGCTGATTGCACAAGAAGTTCAAGCGGGCGCGACGCGGTGTCATGCCAGCATGGTGCTGCGCGCGCGCGGTCTGTGGGGGTGTTTGGTGGTCTCGGCCTCGGCGGCGGCGGGCACCCCATTCGTGGTCGACGGCAGCGACCCCCAGGCCAGTGATTCGAGCGCGGGGAGCCGGTCAGCCCCGTGGAAAACCATTGCCCACGCGGCGGCGAGCGTCACCGCGGGAGACACGGTCGTCGTTCGGCCCGGCACCTATTCGGGCACGGTTCGCACGACCCACAGCGGTACTTCGACCGCGCGCATCACGTTTCGCGCCGAGGGCACGGTGACGACTGGCGAATGGGTGCTCGCCAGCGACTACACCACCATTGACGGGTTTCACCTCGACGGCACCTCGGTGAGCATCGAAGACGCCAATGGGTGCGAGGTGCTCAACAACGACCTCGTCGCCGGCTCGATTTCTTGGGCGACGTTGGCGAAGTCGTCGGGGTGCGTGGTGAAGGGCAACCACCTCTTGGGTGCCGTGTCTGCCGACGGTGATTTCCCCCAAATCAACGTCTTCGGCACGGGCCACCTCATTGAAGGCAACGACATTGGCCCCAGTTCTGACATCGACGCGTTTCGCATTTTCGGGTCGAACCACGTCATTCGCGGCAACGTCGTTCATGACCTGACGTATTCACCGGGCTCCAAAGCCCACATGGACCTGTTTCAGACCTTCGGTGACAACGGGTGGCCGTCGAACAACATCGTCATCGAGAACAACCGGTTCCTCGACTCCCAAGGCCAACTCTTCAACACCTCGCAAGACGGTGTCGCCGACATTCACGACTACGTGATTCGAAACAACGTCTTCGCCAACATTCAGCAGAACGCCAATGTCGGGCTGCCGAACATGTCGTTGCTCAACAACACGTTCTTCAACACCGGCATCGTCTACCAAGTCACCGGAGGCCCGGGGAAACCCTTCAACGGCTCGAACCTGGTCGTGAAGAACAACATTTTCGTCGGAGTGGCGGGGTGCAACAACCTCGACTTCGACAACGTCTACAACAACCCGAGCGACCTGCCGCTGACCCGCGCCTCGAACTTCTATTCGAGTTGCAGTGGGCAAGCGCTTTCTCACGCACCGGCCGAGGTCGGCGCCGTCAACGGAGGCCTCGTGCGTTTTGTCGATGCCGCCCACGAGAACTTCGAGCTTCAGGCTCAAAGCCCCGCACTCGGTGCTGGGCTGGTGTTGTCGGGGTTCACGACCGACTTGCTGGGGAGAACCCGCCCGGCCTTGGGCCCGTGGGACCTGGGCGCGTATCAGTCGTCTGCTCGGCCCACCGTCGAGCCGCCCACCAGGTTGCGGGTCGTGCGGTAGCGGCGAGGCTCAGCGCGGTTCGCCGAAGCGGTTGTTGATGAGTTCGGCGATTTCTTTGAGGCACGCCTGCGCGCCGTCGCCTTTGCAGCGCACCTTCACGTGCATGCCCTGGGCGGCCGCGAGCATGAGCACACCCATGATCGACTTGCCGTTGACCGCTTGGCCTTCACATTCGAGCTCGACTTCGCAGGTCGCCCGGTTCGCGACTTTCACCAATTGCGCCGCCGCCCGCGCGTGCAGGCCCAACGCATTGATGATGGTGAATTCACCCTCGGCCGTTTCCATTTCAGGTGGCAACGTACCGTTTTACCGGCGCAGCTTCACGAGCTCGTTTCGGCAGTTGTTGCACAAATGCAGTTGACGGCGTTCGGCGTCGGTAATCGACGTGGCTTGGTACATCGCGCAGCGCACGTCTTCGCAGTACGACAGGCCGACCAAATGCCCCGCTTGGTGCACCGCCTCGACGTAGGTTCGGCGCTTCCACGCTTCGCCTTCGCCTTTGAGCCGGTTGAGTGAAAAGACCGCCACGTGCGAGTCGCGGTCGGCGTCTCCGAAGACGAACGGCGTGTCGGGCATGAACAGGTCGACGTCGGTCATGCCCATGATGAGCGGCGCCGCAATTTCGCGCACCGTCAAGATGCGCCGCATGATCGCCGCCGAGTGGTACTGCCCACGGTCTTTGTTGAAGGCGTACGACGGCGCCGGCATGGCCGTCTTGCCGACGAACGCATTCACCGAAAGCACCGCCGCGATGGGGCCTTCAATTTCTTTCAGAAAGGCGCCCGGCACATTGCCGACGGCCACGAGTTGCAGCTCTTTGCTGGACATCGCGGTCCCCCATCTGGTCGAGGGTTCGATTGTACCGGCTTTCACACGGGCGTCACTCGGCATCGCCCGAGCTGGAGGTAGTCAGCTGTGCGCGAGACGACGCGCCCAGACGCGAGGCGAAAAAAAAGCCGCCGAGGGTCGCTCG
>JBGAIY010000291.1:0-9795 GCA_044225205.1 Myxococcaceae bacterium
GCAGGTCGGAGACGATCAGCTCTTCGCCCGCGCGCTTGGTGACGAGCGCGCCGTAAATGACGTTGCGCAGCTCGCGAACGTTGCCCGGCCAGTGGTACGCGCGCAGCACGCCCAGCGCCTCGGGGGTGACCGAATGCACCCTCGCGCGGCGCCGCGCCGCGTGGTCTTCGCTGTAGTACCGGTCGATCAACTGCAACAACAACGCGGGAAAGTCGTCGAGTCGTTCACGCAACGGAGGCAGCTCGATGAGCAAGGTCGCGAGCCGCTCGTACAAGTCGGCGCCGAAGTGGCCCGTTTCGATGAGCGGCTTCAGGTCGCGGTTCGTGGCCGCTAAAATTCGAAAGTCGACCTGCCGCCACGAATTTTCGCCCAAACGCGAAATGACCCGGTCTTCGAGCACGCGCAACAGCTTCACCTGCAAGGCAAACGGCGTGTCGTCGATCTCGTCGAGAAACACGGTGCCGCCTTCGGCCGCCGCCACGAGGCCGGTGTACTCACGCACGGCCCCAGAGAACGCGCCTTTCGCGTAGCCGAACAATTCGCCCTCCATCAGCTCGTTCGGTATCGCCGCGCAATTGATGGGCACGAACGTCTTGCTGCGCCGGGTCGACCATTGGTGCACCAGCCGCGCGGTGAGCTCTTTGCCGGTGCCCGTTTCTCCGGTGATGAGCACCGGCATCGACGTCTGCGCGGCTTGGTGAATGCGCCGCAGCAAGGCCTTGGCGGCGGCGCTTTCGGCCACGAAGTTCGGCGGCGCGGTCAGCGCGGGTTCTTGCACGAGCGACTCGTCGAGCCGGGCGAGCAAGCGCTTTTCCCACCCCGGGTCTTTGACGCAAATGACGTCGATCGCTCCTCGGTCGACCGCCGCGTGCAGCCCACTCGTACCCACTTCATTCGCGACGACCCAGACCCACGGCCCCCCGGGCGCCGCCGGGAGCGTCGCCGAACGAATGACGGTCACCTGAGCCGCGGCCGCGTTCGTCAGAGCCCAGCCCGTCGCCCCAAGGCGCTGCACCAGCCCGTCGGGGGCTTTTTCTCCACGCCAATGCAAGTTGCGCATGCCGTGAATCTATTCGCGAATCAGCGTGAATGAAATGGCGATGTGCGGGCGCGCGCGGTCTGAATTCGACCGGTTGGGTCTTGGCTTGCGTGCTGCACAGCAGGTCTCCATCTGTTCACCAGGAGCGAGCGATGCGATTTCAAATTTCACGAGCCGGGCCGTTTCGGTGGCTGCTCAGCGCGTTTTCGGCCACCGAGGCCCGTTCGTTCATCGCCGTCGAACCTGACGCCCTCGACATTCGGTTTGGTTTCTTTCACCAGCGCGTGGCACGGCGCGAAGTCAAAGCCGTGCGCGTCGAGTACCGCGAAGTGCCGTGGTACCGCTTGGGCATTGGGTGGAGAACGAACTTCGCCGGGCGGGTCGGGCTCATCGGTTCACCGAAAAACCTCGTGCTCATTGAATTGAGCAGGCCGAGGCGCATGTTCATTGGCGTCTCGGTTGTCGCGAAAGAACTGCTCGTGTCGCTCGACGCGCCTGACCAGTTCGTCGCCGCGGTGCGGGCGTGACGCGACACCAGAACGCTTCACTTCATTTCACATTCAATAAAGGGAGGCACATCATGTTGGCGCAGCATCTGACAGAGGTGATCACCGCGGTCGTGGGGCTGTTGCTGTTGGCCGTGGTCGTGTGGTCGAGCGTGACGGTCATTCGTGAAGACGAAAGCGGGTTGGTGGTGAAGAAGTTCGGCAAGGCGTTGCCGCCGGGCCGCCAAATCGCCCTGCAAGGAGAAGCCGGTTACCAGGCCGACTTGCTCGCGCCGGGCTGGCACTTCGGGTACTGGCCTTGGCAATACAAGGTCGAAAAGCTGCCGGTGGTGGTGGTGCGTTCGGGCGAAATCGCGCTCGTCGTCGCGGCTGACGGCGAGACGATACCGTCTGACCGCATTCTCGCGGCCGAGGTCGACTGCGACGGGTTTCAAGACGCTCGCGCGTTCTTGAACAACGGGGGCGAAAAGGGCCGGCAGCTCGGGTTTTTGACGGCCGGTACCTACCGCATCAACACCGCGCTGTTTCAATTGGTCACCACCGACAACGCCGACAGCTTCGGCATGCGCAGCGAAATGCTCGAGGTCGCCTCGGTCGCGCCCGACCGGGTCGGCATTGTCACGACGTTCGACGGCAAAGCCATTGCCCAGGGAGACCTCGCGGGTGCGCCGGTCGAAGGCCACGACTCGTTTCAACGTGGCCAAGCGTTCATCGAAGCGGGCGGCTGCCGCGGGTTGCAAGAGCAAGTGCTGCTCAGCGGGAGCTGGAACCTGAACCCCTGGTTCGTGCGGGTCGACCAAATACCGATGACCGAAATACCCATTGGGTACGTCGGCGTCGTCGTCAGCTACGTGGGCCGCGAGCACCTCGACTTGTCAGGTGACGACTTCACCCACGGCGACTTGGTCGAAAAAGGCCGCAAAGGCGTGTGGATCGAGCCGTTGCTGCCCGGCAAGCACCCCATCAACACCCGGGTCATGAAAGTCGAACTCGTGCCCACGACGAACATCGTGCTCAACTGGGCGACCAGGGTCGAACAGCACAAATACGACGAGAAGCTCGCACCCATTACGGTGCGTTCGAAAGACGGTTTCTCGTTCACCATCGACGTGTCGCAAATCATTCACGTGGGCATGAAACAGGCGCCGCGGGTCATTTCGCGGGTCGGTTCCATGCAGAACCTGGTTGATCACGTGTTGCAACCCACGGTCGCGAACTACTTTCGCAACTCGGCGCAACAGGTGACCGTGCTCGACTTCTTGGGCGAGCGCACGGCGCGGCAGACCGAGGCCTTTGACGCGATTTTGGCCGCGCTCAAAGCCTACGACGTCGAATGCATCGACACGCTGATCGGCGACATTCAGGCGCCGGCTGAACTGATGAAGACTCAGACCGACCGCAAGATCGCCGAAGAACTGCAACGCACGTACGAGGTGCAGCGGCAAGCGCAGGTGCAACGTCAACAACTCGAGAGAGAAACGTCGATCGCCAACATGCAGGGCGAAGTCGTTCGGAGTGAGCAGATGGTCGCCATTTCTGAAAAGAACGCCCTCGCGACCTGCGAGACCGCCAAGGGTGACGCCACGCGGCTCAAGTTGTCGGCCCAAGCCGAAGCCGAAGCCACCCGGGCTCGGGCCGAGGCGCAGGCCGTCGCCACTCGGCTCGCGGGTGAAGCCGAAGCCGACGCCACCCGCCAAGTCGGCGCGGCCAAAGCGCAGGCGTACCGTGACGGTGTCATGGCCATGGGCAGCGACGGGTTCACCGCCATTCAAATCGCCGGCATTCTCGGCCAACACGGCGTGAAGCTGGTGCCCGACATCGTGGCGGGTGGTGGCGAAGGCGGCTCGAGCGCCATGGCCAACGTGCTGTTGGCCAAGATGTTGAAGAACGGCCAGTCGGTCGCCCCTCAGGCCGTGAGCCCCTTGGCGGCGCCGTTGCCCAACGCGGCGAAGCGCCCCGGCGCCTGAAGCGAACGGCTTGAAATGATGGGGCGGGCGGTGGAGCGATGGGCTCCGCCGCCCGCGTTGTTTTTTTGAAGGCGCCGGCCTTGACAGTTTTTTCGTCTGGTTAGTTTTGCGTTCAACGGCGGCCGCGTGGGGCGGCCCTCGCCCGAAAGGAGAATGCCAATGCTTGCCAAATGGAACCCGTTTTCAGCTTCGAAAGTGACCGTACCCGTTCGTGATTTTGACGCTCTGTTGTCTGACACCGATACGCTGCTGCGTCGGGCGTTCTTCGACGACGGGTGGCCCGCCGCGTGGGGGTGGGCCCCCCAAGTCGCGGCACCCGCCACCGACTTGTTCGAAACCGAAAGCGAATTGACCCTGAAAATGGACCTGCCGGGTTTTGACCCCCAGGCCATGAACATCACGGTCGAAGGCGACGTGCTGACGGTGCGGGCCGAACGAAAGGCCGAGCGGCGCCCGAACGAGCTGGTTCGAAGCGAGCGGTCGTACGGTCAGGTCGCGAGGTCGTTTGCCCTGCCCAACACGGTCGACCCCAGCAAGTGCGAGGCCCGGTTCGAACACGGCGTGCTCACGCTGACCTTGCCCAAACGCGAAGAAGCCAAGCCGCGCTCCGTGCACATCAAAGTGCAATGAGCGCGGTGCCGGGCGCCGCCGGTTGGTCAGAAGGCGGCGCCCGCGGGTAAGCTCGCGCGACCCGTGAAAACCCTGCTCCTTGGTTGCGTAGTCGTGGCTTGTGGCTGTTCAGCCTTGAGCCTGCCACGCCCTGACGGCGGCACCCCCGACGCCAGTTCGAGTGGCTCGGGGGGCGGTCAAGGAGGAGGCGAGACCGCGACGGGTGGCGGCGGTGGCGGCGGTTCGGGGGCCGGCGGCGGTGGAGGAACTCCCAGCACCGATGCCGGTATGCCCCAAAGCGCCGATGCCGGTTTGGCCCAGCTGGTCGCGGTGACGCTGGCGCGGCAGTCGAGCAAGACGTTGATCGCGCTCAGCGGCACGAGCCAAGATCTGTGGGCACTCAGCGCCGACGGTGAAGTCGTTCGGGGCTCGGCAACCGGCTCCGCCCCGCAGCTCTCGGTCGCGGTCGACTTCAACCGCCCGCTCGTCGCGTTGGTGGTGCTCGACGCGGGAGTGTATTTGGCCGGGTCGACCGACCAGTTCGCCTGCGCGGGCTCCTGCGCCACGCCGGCCGACTTCACCGCCACCTCGGTGACGGCGTCTCAAGACCAACTGGTGGCGCTGTGCTCGGGCAGTTCGGGCGTGTTCGCGGTCGGCTCTGCGGGGTCGGCGGGGTCGTTGTTTCAGTACCAGCCCGTGCAACAGACTTGGCGGCGCGCGCGGGTGCCAGTGTCGTACCCGACGCAATGTGCGGTGGCCAACGACGGGGCGGTGTTCGTCGTCGGCGAAGATGGGCTGGCGCGCTTCGTGCCGGCCGACGGCGGTGCCACCAGCGACGCGCTCGTGTTCGAGACCAACTGGCCGGCGCTCTCGGTCACCGCCGACTCCGTGCGTCTGGGTGACCGCCGGTACGTGATGAGCCGGGTCGACGGCGGGCGAGGAGTCGAATTCGTCAGTGAGTTCGACGCGTATTCTCTGGGGCAGATGTTCTTGGCGACGCACGGCGACGGCGGTGTCGACCTCGTCATGCAGGCGAGCACCTTTCTCTACTCGACCAACTGGGCGCGCTTCGTCGGCGGTCGGTGGGTTCGCGGCACCGGCTTCGTGACCTACCCGTACTTGGCGTGGGGCAGCCCCGACGGCGAGACGTTCATCGTCTCGGGTCAGAGCGACGGCGGGGCGACGCTCGAACGGGTCGTCTGGCCGCCCACCCCGTAGCCGGCCGGTGGGTGACCCTGTGCGTTACCAGAACGCGTTGACCGGTCTGTCACCTGCGGAGTACGCCGCGACCCATGCCCTCGGCCATTACCGACCTCTACCAGATTGACGAGATGCTCTCGGCTGATGAACGCGCCATTCGCGACACCGTCGCGCGCTTCATCGACAAAGAATATTTGCCCATCGTCGGGCAGCACTTTCGTCACGGCACGTTTCCCCTCGAGGTGATACCGAAGCTCGCCGACCTGGGGGTCTTCGGTGCCACGCTCAAGGGCTATGGCTGCGCCGGCGTCTCGAACGTCGCGTACGGGTTGATGCTGCAAGAACTCGAGCGCGGAGACTCGGGCCTGCGCAGCTTCGCGTCGGTTCAAAGCTCGCTGTGCATGTTCCCCATTGCGCAGTACGGCAGTGACGAACAGAAGAACCGCTTCTTGCCCGGCATGGCCCAGGGCAAGATCATCGGCTGCTTCGGGTTGACCGAGCCCGACTACGGCTCTGACCCCGGTGGCATGATCACCCGCGCCAAGAAAGTGGGAGATCACTACGTTCTCAACGGCTCGAAGATGTGGATCACGAATGGCACGATCGCCGACGTGGCAATCGTCTGGGCGAAAGTCGACGACGGCAAGGCCGACTCGATTCGCGGGTTTCTCGTCGAGAAGGGCATGCCGGGCTACGTCGCGAAAGAAATTCACGGCAAGTTCTCGTTGCGCGCGTCGTACACGGCCGAACTGTCATTCGCCGACGTGAAGGTGCCGGCCGCGAACATGCTGCCGGGCGTGCAGGGGCTGCGAGGCCCCCTGTCGTGCCTCAACAAAGCGCGCATGGGCATCGCGTTCGCCGTCATGGGCGCCGCGGTCGCGTGCTTCGAGGGGGCTCGCGCGTATTCGCTCGAGCGCAAGACGTTCGGTAAGCCCATTGCCGGCTTTCAGCTGACCCAAGAGAAGCTCGCCGACATGCTGCAAGAAATCGTCAAGGGCCAGCTGCTGGCCCTGCGCCTGGCCCGCATCGCCGACGCGTCGGGCAAGGTGTCTCCCGAGCAGGTCTCGCTGTGCAAACGCAACAACGTGAAAGCCGCGCTCGACATTGCCCGCGTGGCCCGGGGCATTTACGGCGCCAATGGCATCACCGACGAGTACCCGCCCGTGCGACACATGCTCAATTTGGAAAGCGTGTACACGTATGAAGGCACGCACGAAGTGCACACGTTGATTCTGGGCAAAGCCATCACCGGCATCGACGCGTTCGGCAATTCGTAGCGCGGCCTCGGGCGCTGTCGGTCGGCATCGCACCTTCGCGCTGGGTCGCTTGAGCCGGCAAGAAGTTGAAGGCGCACGGGCTGGGTGTCATTCTCGAGTTCGTGACTCGCGCTTCTTTTCTGAAGCGCCCGAGGCCTCCATGCCGATTCGACTTGGCTATCTCGATTTTGCGAACACGCTCGCGGTTGCCAATGTGATGGCACCATTCGTCGAGAGTTTGGGGTTTACCCGCTATTGGTTTGCGGAGCACCCGCCCCAAGCCTCGCCGATTGGGCTCGCGGCGATGACGGGTGGGCTGACCCAGACGATGCGGGTTGGTACGGCCGGAGTGCTTGTGAATCTCCACAACCCGTACCAAGTCGCGCAAGAATTTCGGCTGTGGGGCGCGACGTTCGCCGACCGCTTTGACGCGGGTGTTTGCCCTGGCATGGCGAGTCGGCCAGAAGTGACGGCCATTTTTCGGGGCCCCGACAACCCGATCAGCCGCCCCGACTATGAGGCTCGGGTCGAGACGGTGTTCGGGTTGATGCGCGAAAACCTGCCCAAGAGTCACGTGTTGCACGGCATCGAGCAGTCGGGGCTGGCGAACCCGGCGCAGCCTTGGGTCTTGGGCTCGGGGCCTGGGAGCGTCGACGTCGCCGTCAAAAACAGTGCTCACTACGGGTACTCGATATTTCACAAGCAGACGACGAACGACCCCGGGTGCATTCGCCGCTACCGAGAGACCTACCGAGCGGTCGAGTCAGGCCCTGACGCTGGCCCGCATGCGGTCTTGGCTTTGAGCGTTGCGTGCAGCGAAACGCCCATTGACACCTCTTCGTTGTTGACGGCTCAGCACGCGTTCTTCGTCAACAACGTCGTCGGCCCACCAGCACACTGTCGAGAAGTGCTCCGCGACCTCGTCGCTCGCTACCAGGTCGACGAGCTCATTCTTCTCGACCTCTTTCTGTCTGATGAGTTGCGAATGAACTCAATGCGCTTCTGCAGCGAAATCGCCAAAGCCCTTTGACGCAGCCCGACCCGAGTCATGGCGACCGAGCGTTCTCTTCGAAGTCGATTGCCCGTGTTCGGTGACCGGGTTGCGCTGGGGGCGTCACTGTCGGTGAGCCCATTTTGTGTCGGGTCGACGTCGAAGCCCGAGGTCATTGAGGCGGCCTTCGAAGCCGGCATTAACTTCTTTTTCATCAGTTGTGACCTGCATTGGCCGGCGTACGAACCAAGCCGAGAAGGGCTTCGTCGCCTCTTTCGGCGGCCGGGGGTTCGCGACCAAGTCGTCGTGTGTGCCGCTTCATACTTGGTGCAACCCCAGCTCCAAACTCCGCCGTTTCTTGACCTGCTCGAGGCGGTGGCTGGGCTCGAACGGCTCGACGTGCTCTGCGCGGGGGGCATGTACGGCCAAGACCTCGAGCGGCGGTTGACGGGCATGCGGGCGCACCGTGCGAGTTCGTTTTTGGGCAACCGCGGTCTGGCCGTCAGTTTTCACGAGCGCGCCACGGCTCGTTTGGCCGTCGAACAAAACGTGATCGACGCCGGCTTTGTTCGGTTCAACCCGGTGCACCCCGGCGCGAAAAACGACCTCTTTCCTTTCGTTTCGCACTCGACGGTGCCGCTGTTCGGGTTCAAGACGGCGGTTGGTACTCAAAGTGAAGCGAAGCTGCGCGAACTCGGGCTCGGCAGCGAGAACTGGGTGCCGACCGTGGTTGACCATTACCGGTATGCGCTGAGTACTCCGGGGTTGGCGGGGTTGCTGTTCTCTCCAACCGCCGAAGCGCATCTTCGGTCGCTCTCCGACGGTTTGGCCCAGGGGCCACTGTCAGCCGACGAACAGGCGTATCTCGAAACACTGAGCCAGCATCTTTTTTCGACCGACTCAGGGGCCGTTCGCTGAGCTCGTTCGGCTCAACGTGACTGGCAGTCACCGGGAACGGTGGGTGTCAGTCGCTCGCCTCCGACTTTCAGCGACAGCCGACAGTTGCTCAACGGGGTGTCGGGCATCAGTCGGAGGCGCTGCCCGCGCCAGTACAGACTTCGGCTGTCGGCATCAATGGCCCCTTCGGCGGTGTCGAGCCCGAGATTCAGCGACGCCAGGAGTGTCGATTCTGCCAGGTCGTAGACCCACACATCGCCAGAGGCCGACATCAGAAAGAGCTGCGTTTCGTCGGCCGACAACGAGATGCTGCTGGGCATGACCGGCAGGCC
Organism: Myxococcaceae bacterium; assembly: GCA_044225205.1. Lineage (GTDB taxonomy): Bacteria > Myxococcota > Myxococcia > Myxococcales > Myxococcaceae > JAEUJT01. The sequence goes on from JBGAIY010000291.1 coordinate 8,798, forward strand.
GGTCACTCGCCCCAATGCCTGGGGCCCGGTGGGGCCCCTGTTCCACAGTGCGGCTGTTCGGTCGTAACCCACTGTCAGAAAATGACGGGGGTCGGCCGTTCTCGTAATGGAGAACACGCCTTGGTGCGCGGGGGTGCGCGTGGGCGAAGTGGGGCCGCGGTTTACGGCCTTCCATTCAATGAGGTCGCCTCGCTCACTGGCGCCCAGCAAGTCGTCGTCAGCCATCAGCATGACCTGACCGACGCCGGTCGTGGTGAGATCGGCCGTCAGCTGACCTGTCGCACGGTCGAACACCTGCACTCGGTTGTCGATGAACTCGAGCCAAGTTTTTCCGCTCGGTGCGGTCGAGAACGAGCCGCTCGCGACAATGTCTTTCCACCCGCCGTCGCCGAGCGAAACGAGGCCTCCCTTTTCGGCTTCAATGGTGAATGACCCGTCGTCAGACCGGTCGAGCACGTGAACGGGCCCGTGGGCGGCCAACGGTACGCCCAGGCGGGCGGTCCCTCCGTCGGCCCCCATTGAGACGAGAACGTCACCCTCGACCAACACCACCGTGCCCGCCACGTTGCGTGCCGAAGCGAAGCCGCCGTCGAGCGTGTTCGGCACCGGGTACGCGTCGTTCCATCTTCGAATGATGCCGTCTTGCCCCGAGGAGTACACCTCTTGGCCGACCGCCAACAGCTGCGAGACCTGGCCTTGGTGGCCGTGGTGCTCCCACCGCACGACGCCGGTCTGGAGGTCGAGCTTTCGAACGATGCCGTCGGCGCCACCCACGAACAGTGCGCCTTCGGCTCGCAGGAGCTTGCTCAGGGCACCAGTGCTCACGACGCGGTCGAAGATCAGCTGCCCAGTGCGCAGATCTTGGGCGATGACCTTGCCGGTATCTCCGGCGGAGTAGACCACCTTGCCGACGACCAGCGCGGTCAGCACTTTTCCGGAGTGGCCGGTGTGTGTCCACAGCAGGGTGGGGTGTCGAATGTCGGCGGCCGCAAGTTCGC
>JBGAIY010000292.1:0-10135 GCA_044225205.1 Myxococcaceae bacterium
ACCGTGGCCCTGTCGGCCGAGCCGTCACACGCGATTTCGTTGTTGGGGGGCGTGGTGGGGTTTCTCAACCAAGCGCGGCGCAACGACGTGTTCGCCCCCACCGCGACCGTGGGCGTCGCCGCGCGCTTCGACCGGGTGGGGCTCAAGGCCTTGTCGGTCGAGCTCGACGTGGCGGGGTTCTCAGGCCCCCAACGACTCGTGTTGACCGGCCAAGCGCCGGTGCCCTTCACCGGCACGACGGTCGTGGGCGGCGCTTCGGCGCTCTACAACTGGTCATTTCGAGAATTTTCGGTTTTGGCCGGCCCGCGTGTGGCCGCTTTGTGGCTTCAACGGTCTTTCTCCACAGACGTCTACCGACAGGCCCAGTCGGCGTTTTCGGTGACACCGGGCGTCAGCGTGGGGGTCGTGTGGCACTTTGCTCGTTCATTCGAAGCCGCGGCCATGGCGCAGGCCTTGGTGTCGCTGTTGACGCTCGAGGGGCGGCTGCAGGCGCTCGGCTTCGCCGGCGGCTGGGCTTCGGTGGGGTACCGGTTTTGATGCGGCCTTCGAACTCCACGCGGTGGGCGTTGGTGGCGCTGGTGGGCGTGGCGGCGGCGGGCTGCGGCGGGCTCGACAACGGCCCGCTGCGCGCGACCATCGTCAAAGGGCAGCTCAGCCGCGCCGACCCACAGGCGTGGGTGTCGGTCTTCGGGCAGCCCGAGAGTCGAATCGCGCTCGACGCCCAAGGCGGCTTCGAATTTCGCGACCTGCCGACCGGCCCGCTCGAAGTGTTCGCGGTCGCCAACCCCGACGAAGCGCTGCGGGTCGCGTTCAGCGCCCAGCCGGGGCAGGTGCTCGACCTCGGGGTGTTGACGCCGCGCCCGGCCGCGTTCATTGAACTCGACGTCGAAACGCCCGACGGTCTGGCCTTCGACCAGGGCCTCGCCACGGTCGACGGCGTGCCGGTCGCCGTACACACCGACACCGACGGAGACGCCGACCTCGGGCCGCTGGCCCAGGGCTGTTACGACGTCACCTTTTCGGTGCCGGGCATTGGGTCGGCGCACGCGTCGGCCTGCGCGCAAGAAGGCGAACACGACCCGTTGCTCGTTCGCATGCCCCCCATTGACGGCTCGCCCGGCCACGAAGGCTGCCCGGTGACGGGGTGCCAACCGGGGCTCGCCTGCCAAAGCTCGGGCCGCTGCGAGTAAGGGCGCGCGGGCGACGACGTCGAGCCCGGTGAATGTTGAACCAAAGTGTGGCACAGCCGTGCCCCGCACATGGCGCTCCCGTGGAAGACGCTGCACCAGGTGAAGACCCGCGAAGGCGCGCTCGAGCTGCGCCAGCGCGGGCCGACCGAATTTCACATTACCCTCAACGGCTTGGTGTTGATGAACAGCACCTTGCACCGGTCTGAAGCGGCGCTGGGTGAATTGGCCTGCCGCCGCCTCGCGACCCGACCACAGCCCCGCGCGCTCGTGGCGGGCTTGGGCCTGGGCTTCACGCTCAAAGCCATGCTCGACGTGCTGCCGGCCTCGGCGCTCGTCACCGTCGCCGAGCTCAACCCCGTGGTCGTCGACTGGTGCAAGGGGCCCTTGGCCGCGCTGACCGCGTCGTCGCTCGACGACCCGCGGGTCACCGTCGAAGTCACCGACGTCAACCGCGTCATCGCCCGCGCGGCGTCGAACGAAGCGCCGAGCTTCGACGCCATTGTGCTCGACCTCTACACCGGGCCCCACGCCAAGTCTGACGCACGCCACGACCCGTTCTACGGCAGCGCCGCCATCGCTCGAATGAAGCAGGCACTCACCTCGCACGGCGTGTTGGCGGTGTGGGGCGAGGCGCACGACGCGGGCTACGAAACCCGGCTGCGCCAAGGTGGCTTCACCGTCACCCGCCACCGACCGGGCAAAGGCGGCCTGCGTCACGTCGTGTACGTGGCCGCTCGCTGATCACCCCGCTTCACACCCCGCCCGTGTGGGCCAATGTCGCACGGTATTGGGTCTGCAAACGTTGCGTGGGCGAAGACTCGGGGGCGGTGCGGTAGCATGGTGCGCTTGATGGCTCGGCTCCCCTCGGTGCTGGCGTGTCTCGCGCTGAGCGCCGTGACGCTTTCAACCGAGAACCCGGCGGGGCCCCTTTCACTCGGGGCGCACGCTTCGCACCCGGTGATTTCGGCGGCGGCGGAGCGGGCCGGCGCGACGGCGCAGTGGGCGTCGGTGGCGTTGGCGACCGCGGCCCACTGGCCCACCACCACGGCCGACGGCTTTGAGCTGCGCGCCTCGGGTGCCAAAGCCCGCTTCACCCCGGCTGGCGTTCAGGTGGGCGACTGGGGTTACGCCTTCGTCGACTCCGTCGCCCAGGGCCTCGCGGCGCCGCGACGCGAGGGCGCGAAGGTGGCGTACACCCGCAGCCACGGGGTCACCGAATGGTACCAGTGGACCGACCGCGGCTTCGAGCAGGGCTTCACCGTCGAACGCGCCCCCACCGCCGACCTCGTGGTGCAAGGCGTCGTGACCGGCGCCGAGGCGAAGCGCACCGAACACGGCTGGCAATTCGGGTCATGGCGGTACGGCGAGGTGCACGCGTACGACGCGCGCGGCGAGGCCCTGCCCACCCACGTCGAATGGAACGGGCAGACCCGCGTGCTGGGCCTGCGCATCGCCCAGGCCGACTTGGCCCACGCCGCCTGGCCCGTCACCATCGACCCGTTGATCAGCACCGCCAACTGGGTCGTCGACCCGTCGAACGCGGCGAGCACCTTTTTCGGGGTCTCCATTGCCGCGGCGGGCGACGTGAACGGCGACGGCTTCGACGACGTCGTCGTCGGAGCGAACGGCTTCGGCGGCAGCGGCATCGCCGGCGAAGGCCGCGCCTACGCCTTCATGGGTTCGGCCGTGGGCCTGTCGACTTCGCCCGGCTGGGTCGTCGACCCGACCGACCAAGTCGGCGCCAACTTCGGGCATTCGGTGGCGGGGGTGGGTGACGTCAACGCCGACGGTTACGACGACGTCGTCGTCGGCGCCGAGGCGTGGGACTCCGCGGGCTTCGCCAACGAGGGGCGGGCGTATTTGTTTCTGGGCGGCGTCATGGGCCTGTCGACCAGCGCCTCGTGGTCGGCCGACCCGAGCGACCAAGTCGACGCCAACTTCGGGTTTTCGGTGGCGGCCGCGGGCGACGTCAACGGCGACGGCTTCGCCGACGTCATCATCGGCGCGGTGCGTTTCGGCACCGGGCCGGTGGCCGGCGAGGGCCGAGCGTACGTCTACCTGGGCCAAGCCGCCGGGGCGGGCCTCGGGGCGAGCGCGGCGTGGCTCGTCGACCCGACGAACCAACTCAACGCGAACTTCGGAGGCAGCGTCGCGAGCGCAGGCGACGTCAACGGTGACGGGTACGCCGACGTCGTGGTGAGTGCCCCGGTCTACGACGGCGCCGCGACCGACGAAGGCCGGGTGTACGGCTACCAAGGCTCGGCGATGGGCCTCAGCACCACCGCGTCGTGGGTGGTCGACCCGACCGACCAAGCCGGCGCCCGGTTCGGGTACGCGGTCACCGGCGCCGGCGACGTCAACGGAGACGGGTACAGCGACGTGCTCGTCGGCGCCGACTCGTTCGACACCTCCATCGCCAACGAAGGGCGGGCTTACGTGTACTTGGGGTCGGGCGCCGGGCTGCTCAACTCGCCGGCGTGGTTCGTCGACCCCACCGACCAGGCCGATTCGTACTTCGGCACGTCGGTGTCGGCCGCGGGCGACGTCAACGGAGACGGCTTTTCTGACATCGTCGTCGGGTCGCACCTGTATTCGAACGAGACGAGCTTCGAAGGCCGCGCGTACCTGTTTCTGGGCGGCACGCCCGCGACCGGCGTCGGCACCACCCCCGCGTGGTTCAGCGACCCCAGCGACCAATTCGCGTCGTCGTTCGCGGCGTTCACCGCGTCGGCCGGAGACACCAACGGAGACGGCTTCGCCGACGTCGTGGTCGGCGCCTCGAACTGGGACAGCGCCTTCACCGACGAAGGCCGCGCGTACGGCTACACCGGGTATGCGTCGGGGTTGGCCACCACGCCCAACAACACCGCGACCCCCACCGCCCAGACCGACGCCTTCTTCGGCGCCGCGGGGGCGGGCGCGCAAGACCTCAACCGCGACGGGTACGCCGACGTCGTCGTGGGCGCTCCCGGGTGGGGCGGCACGCCTTTCACCGGAGGGCCGGGTGTACGTGTTTCTCGGCACGCCGACGGGCTTCATGAGCGGGCCGACCTTCGACCCGACCGACCAGGCAACGCGGTTCGCTTCGTCGGTGGCCGGCGTCGGCGACGTCGACGGCGACGGCTGTCCAGACTTCGTGGTGGAGCGCGCCGCAGTGGAGTGGCGCCGCGGCTTGGGCGAAGGTCAGGCGTACCTGTTCACCGGCAACGCCACCGGCGGCAAGGCCAGCCCGGCGTGGGTCATTGACCCCACCGACACCGCCAACGCGAACTTCGGGGCCTCGGTCGCCGGCGCGGGTGACGTGAATGGCGACGGTTACGCCGACGTGGTGGTGGGGGCTCCGGGGGTGAGCACCGCGTACCTGTACTTGGGCAGACCTGGCGCCCTGGGGCTCGCGCCCGCGTGGTCGTTCACCGTCGCCAATTCAGAATTCGGCGCCTCGGTCGCGGGGGTCGGCGACGTCAACAAAGACGGCTTGAGCGACGTCGTCATCGGCGCGCCGGCGTTCACCGGCACGGGCGTCGAAGGGCGCGCGTACCTGTTCACCGGCACCGCGTCTGGTCTTTCTGCGACTCCGGCGTGGTCGGCCGACCCCACCGAGCAAGCAAGCGCGCGCATAGGCCAGGTCGTCGCCGGCGCGGGAGACTTCAACCGCGACGGCTTGGGCGACGTGCTCATCAGCGCCCCCTCGTGGGACTCGGTGGGTTTCACCGACGAGGGCCGCGTCTTTCTCTACACCGGCTCGCAGGCCACGGGCTTGTCGGCCGCGCCCACGTTCGTGCTCGACCCGGCCGACCAAGGGGGCGCCGCGTTCGGCAGCGCGGCGGCGACCGCGGGCGACGTCAACGGCGACGGTTTTGCCGACATCGTCATTGGGGCCGCAGGGTACGGCGCGGTGCCGGCGGCCGAAGGCCGGGCCTACGTGTACACCGGCAACGCCACCGCCACGCCCACGTTGGCCTGGTCGCTCGACCCCACCAACCAAGCCGGAGCGAATTTCGGCGTCGCGGCCGGCGGCGTCGGCGACATCAACGGTGACGGTTTTGGAGACGTGGCCATTGGCGCGTCGGGGTTCGACGCCACGGCGGCCAACGAAGGAGTCGGGTTCTTTTACTTCGGCGGCGACTCGAACCAGCTGGGCCTCGACCGCCGCTTCGGCCAATTTCTCGCCGACGGCACGACGCACCTGGCCCCGGGCACCGCGGCCTTCAGCGGCACGACCGTCTTGCAAGGCCGCGTCACCGCTGAGCACTGGGCCGGCGCGCGCATGCGCCTGGCGCTCGAAGTGAAGCCGGTGGGCACGCCTTTCAACGGCCAAGGCACGTTGGTGACCTCGCAAGCGGTCGGCGGCCAATTGGCGAGCCTGGCGACCAGCTCGGCCAGCGGCGCCTACCATTGGCGAGCGCGGGTCGTGTACCCAGCGGGGCTGGGCGAAGGCCGCTGGGTGTCGGGCGGCCTCGGCAATTCTGAAGCCGAAGTCGACTTTCGGGTGGTGAGCGGGCTGGCGCTCGGCGCACCGTGTTCGACGTACGCCCAGTGCATTTCGGGCGCGTGCGTCGACGGGGTGTGCTGCAATACGACCTGCGCGGGAGCGTGTGACGCTTGCTCGGTCGCGGCCGGCGCACCCCTCGATGGCACGTGCGCCTTGTTGGGCGGCACGACGGTGTGTCGCCCGAGCGCCGGCGCGTGTGATTTGGCCGAGACGTGCACCGGCTCGAGCGCGGCCTGCCCCACCGACACGTTCGCCGACCCGAGTGTGGTGTGTCGAGGCGACGCGGGCGTGTGCGACGTGGCCGAGACGTGCACGGGCGCGAGCGCGGCCTGCCCGGCCGACGGCTTTTTGAGCGCTTCGGTGGTGTGTCGGGGCGACGCCGGCGTGTGCGACGTGGCCGAGACGTGCACGGGTTCGAGCGCGGCCTGCCCGGCCGACGCGGTGGTGCCAGCGGCGACCACCTGTCGGGCGGCGGCTGGAGCCTGCGACGTCGCTGAGACGTGCACGGGCGTGAGCAAGTTGTGCCCGCCCGACTCGCTGCGCCTCATGGGCTCGGTGTGTCGCGGCGACGCGGGCGTCTGTGATGTCGCCGAAACCTGCTCCGGGGTGAGCGCCGCGTGCCCCGCCGACGGTTTCTTGGGGCCGGTCGTCGTATGCCGGCCCTCCGGAGGCATTTGCGACCTCGCCGAACAGTGCAGTGGCGCTTCGGCGGCCTGCCCCGCCGACACCTTCGTTTCGGCGAGCACCACCTGCCGCGCGGCGGCCGGCGTGTGCGACGTCGCCGAAAACTGCACCGGCACGACCGCGACCTGCCCGACCGACGCGGTGAAAGGCGGCGTGGTCTGCCGCGCGGCGGCCGGGCCCTGTGACGTGGCCGAAGCGTGCAGCGGCGGGGTCAATTGCCCAGCCGACGTCTTCGTCGCGTCGACCACCACCTGCCGCCCGGCCGACGGCGGGTGCGATGTGGCCGAAAATTGCTCGGGAGCTTCAGCGGCGTGCCCGGCCGACGTCTTTCAGGGCTCGGGTGTCACCTGCCGGGCCAGCGCCGGCCCGTGCGACGTGCCAGAAACGTGTACGGGGTTGGGCGGCGCGTGCCCGACCGACGGGTTTGCGCCCACGACGGTCGTCTGTCGCGGCGACGCGGGGGTGTGCGACCAGGCCGAGACCTGCTCGGGCACCGGGGCGGCCTGCCCGGCCGACACCTTTTGGGGCACCAGCACCGTGTGCCGTGGGTCGGTCGGCAATTGCGACACGGCCGAACGGTGCACCGGCGTCGCCGCCAGCTGCCCCACCGACGTCTCGTCGTGTGGCCCAGGGCAGTACTGCGCCGGAGCCATGTGCGCGCCGCAGCTCTCGCAAGGCTCGGCGTGTGCGACCGACTCGAGCTGCCTGAGCGGCAACTGCGTCGACGGAGTGTGTTGCAATTCGGCGTGCGCGGGCGCGTGCGACGCCTGCAACGTGGCGGGCTCGGTGGGCACGTGTACCTTCGTGAGCGCGAGCACGGTGTGCAGGCCGTCGGCCGGAGCGTGCGACGTGCCCGAGTCGTGCACCGGAGCCAGCGCCGCGTGCCCGACCGATGCGTTTGCCTCGTCGACGCAGTCGTGCCGGGCCGCGACGGGGCCATGCGACGTGGCCGAGACGTGCACGGGCCTGGCGGCCGACTGCCCAGCCGACGCGGTGGCCGGGGGCACTGCGGTGTGCCGCTCCGCCGCGGGCGTGTGCGACGTGTCAGAACAGTGCAGCGGCGTTTCACCCGCGTGCCCGGCCGACGCGTTGGCGCCGTCGAGTGCGACGTGCCGAGACGTGACGGGGCCGTGCGACCTGGCCGAGACGTGCACGGGCCTGGCGGTCGACTGCCCGGCAGACGGGTTTGTCGCGGCGTCGACGGTGTGCCGGGCCGCCACCGACGGCTGCGACGTGGCCGAGGTCTGCACGGGCACCGCCCCCGACTGCCCGCCCAACGGGTACGCGAGCTTGGGCACGGTGTGCCGCGCGGCGACGGGGCTGTGCGACAGCGCGGAGACCTGTGCCGGCAACGGCGCCCCCTGCCCCGCCGACGCGATTCAGCTCAAAGGCACCGTCTGCCGAGCGAGCGCTGGAGCCTGTGACGCCCCCGACACCTGTGACGGGGTGACGACGGCCTGCGCCGACGTGTTGCTGGAGGCGGGTGTGTCGTGTCGGGTGGCGGCCGGCCCGTGCGACTTGGCCGAATGCACCGGTTCGTCGGTCGACTGCCCGACCGGCTTCGCTCCGCCGACCAAGAGCTGCCGACCCGCGGCGGGCCCGTGCGACGTCGAAGAGCGCTGCAGCGGCGCGTCGGCCGCCTGCCCCGACGACGCGGTCGTGCCCAGTGGTGGTGCTGGCAACCCGAGCTGCGCTCCGTTCGTCTGCTCGGCCGACGGCGTGGCGTGCCCGACCGGCTGCGTGCCGGGCAGCGCGTGCGCCGACGGTGAAGTCTGCGCGGCCGACGGGTTGTGCCACGGCACGGCGGTGAAGTTGTCGGTCGGCTGCGGGTGCGCGAGCGGGCCCGGGGCCGGCTGGTCGTGGTGGCTGCTCGCCGCCGCGGTGGTGGCCGTCGCTCGGCGGCGCCGCCCTCGCCCCGGCTGATCAGCCCGTTTTCGCATTTTCAGGCAACCTGAGGGCCGCCGCGGCCGATACAGTTGGTTCATGTCGCTCATTCTCGGTGCGGGCCGAGCCACGTCGCCGCTGCCCGCGCGCAAGGTCACAGATTTGCTGAACTTTGCGGGTGAGCGCATGCGCCAGGGCCAGGTCGACGGCGGCGTCTTCAAGGTGCCCCGGCGCCAAGACCCAGGCGTGGTCGACGAATTCAGCTTTGGCGAAGGCCGTTTGACCATGACAACGCGAGACGCGGTGTCGGGCGCGGCCGAATCGGTAGCGCACCTCAATGCCACCGAAGCCGAGCGGCTCCAAGACGCGCTGTTCACGGTGAAGTTGTCGAACCAGAGCGCCGCGTTCGACGGGTTCTACGCCGGAGCGTGGAAAGCAGCCGAAGCGATTCGGCTCTTCGACGCGAGCTCTGACGAGGTGCGCCTCGCCATCGCCAACGTGCAGCCTGGGCGCAATGGGCTTTCACTGCCGCAAGTCGCGGGGCGGCCCGTGAGCGTCAGCCGTGCAGCCGAGGGCCACTTCGTCATCAGCGCCGGGCCAGGCACTCCGGGCGTGGCGATGACCACCTCGCAGTTGCTCGCGCTCAAACAGACGTTGGCCGACGTGTGGGCGGCGAAACCCACGACGAGCCGTTCGACGTTCATGCAGGGCCTCGACGACAACCTCGCCGCGCTCGAGCGACGAGCGCAACGTCGCGCGGGCGACACGTCGACGTTCGACGTCGGCTGAGCGGGTCAATGCGTCTCGGCGTCGAGCGAGGCGGGAGCGGGCGGCGCCTCTTCGCCGTTCGGCGGTGAGCCCGAGGCTTCGGGGGCGGCTTGGGGTTTCGGGCTGACGCGCTCGCGGGCCGTCAGTCGCATCGCCGCCATCACCGTCGGAGCGCACACGCCGTGGTCGGCCAGCAATTTCGACATCGCGTCGATGTCGGCCTTCAACTCGGGGAACTCGGAGCTCAAGAACTGCACCGTCTGCGCGAGGTCGAGGGCGCGTTTGGCGCCGGCCAATTTCAACGCGGCCGAACCGCCGACGTGCATGGTCATCAGGTCAAGCAGCAGGCGACCGAAGCCCTTGGCCACATCGACACCATTCTTGGCAGACGCCATCGCTCGAACGGCGCCCACGACGGGGAGCAGATCAACGAGCGTGCTGGCCCCCATGCCTGCCGCGCGGCTCTTCATGAGGGCCTGAAACGCTTCATTGGCCTGCTCGCTGCGCGGGCCATGTCGTTTCGCCGCGTCGAGAACCGCCAACACCTGCGCGTAGGTGGTTGGCCCACACTTCTCGAGGAGAAACTTTCGCTCGTCGGGGCCCAGTTCGAACAGCTTCGGGTCGACGACCGTTTCGGGCACTGGCGCCGCTGGTGCCAAAACTTCGCCCGCGTCGGGCGCTCGGGCGCCTTCGGTGGGCTGCCAAGGGCGGGTACCGGCCTCGCCGACCTCGGTTCGAGCGTCTGGTGGGGCGACGTCGTCGGGCTCCTCGACCTCGGCGGGGCCATTTGCTTCGCGCGCACGCACACCGAGAGGAAACGAGACCGCCGCCATCGGCTTTCACCATACGAGACGGTCACCGGTTCGTGCAAAACAGACCGCTCGGGAGATCAGCCTGATTTCAAAAACGCTCTGTTCCTCGGGTGTTGGGCGAGCGCCCCCCGCCAGCGGGGGTGCATGAGCGCCACGTGCACGAGCCCGAGCGCCACGGCCAATGGCCACACGGCCGTGACGACGGTGCCGACGAATGCCGAACTGGTGAGCGGCGGAGCGTCGAGGGCCCACGCCCAGCCTGGCCGACTGGCCAAGGCCAACGCGTAACCGGCCGCGTGGAGCGA
>JBGAIY010000293.1:0-2311 GCA_044225205.1 Myxococcaceae bacterium
GTTCGAAATCGACGGGAGCCTCGACGAAAAGCTGGTGCTCGCGCAGTTCAACCAGCTGCGAGACGAGGGCCACATGGGCTCCGAACCGCTCACTTCGCTCAAGCAAGCCTTGAGCGACGTGATGTTCTTTTTGCTGTTTCAAGCGGGTGAGCTGCTCGAGTCGCGCGCCGACGAAGACTTGGCGCGGCGGGTCAAAGAGCTGCTCGCGACCATCGACGTGAAATGACATGGCGCTGCCGTTCGTGACCGCCGACATACCGGGCGCCGGGGGCTTGTTCAAAGCCGTACCCGAAGACTTCGAGGTCGACGAGCTGCCCGCCTACGAGCCGAACGGCGAGGCCGGCGCCGAGCACCTGTTCGTGTGGGTCGAAAAGCGCGGCCGTTCGACGCCCGACGTGGCGAAGCTGCTCGCGCGGCACGTCGGCGCCACCGAGCGCGACGTGAGCTGGGCGGGGCTCAAAGACCGGCAGGGGTTGACCCGCCAATACCTGTGCTTGCCCGCGAAATACGAAGCGGCCTTGGCGGGCTTCGAAGCTTCGGGCGTGAAGGTGCTCCGCGCGGCACGGCACCGCAACAAGCTCAAGTCGGGCCACTTGAAGGGCAACCGCTTCACGCTGGTGGTACGCGACGTGGGCGACCTGGGCGCCGCGCGGGCGAGCCTCGAGCGGCTGGCGAAGCTCGGCCTGCCCAACTATTTCGGCGAGCAGCGCTTCGGCCGCGCGGGCGACAACGCGGCCAAGGGCAAGGCCATTTTGCTCGCCGGAGGCCGCCACCGCGACCGCTTCGAACGAAAGCTGTTTCTGTCGGCGTACCAGTCGGCGCTGTTCAACGACGTGCTGGCGGCGAGGGTGCGGGCCGGCACGTTCGCGAAAGCCCTGGTCGGTGACGTGCTGAAAAAGCATGAAACGAATGGCGAATTCGTGTGCGCCGACCCCGCGGTCGACCAGCCCCGCGTCGAATCATTCGAGGTGAGCGCGACCGGGCCCATGTTCGGCCCGTCGATGCGGCCCGCCGAGGGCGACGTCGGAGCCGCCGAGGCAGCGGTACTGGCCGCGGAGGGCGTGACGCTGGCCACCTTCGACGCCGGAGGCCGTGAAACCGAAGGCACCCGCCGCTTCTTTCGCACCCCGCTGCGCGAGCTGGAGGTCGAACCTCAGGGCGAGCGTGACCTGCGACTGCGCTTCATTTTGCCCGCGGGGGCGTACGCCACGGTGCTGCTCGGCGAAGTGCTCAAGAATGGCGCGACCGAGTCGACCGACGGCTGAAAACCGCTCAATCGGTTCTCTCCAGGCGTCGCTCTGAGCGAAAAGAGGCGTCACTGGGTTGAAGCAGCTGCGCGTGCTCGCTCCGGCGGCGCACCGCGGTCAGTGCCGACAGCAGCACCGCGCCGAGCGTCGACCAGAACACGTCGAGCGGCACGAATCGAAAAACGTCTGCGGGCGAATGGCCGCTGTGAGCGACCAAGCCGCCGGCGATGCTCCCCGCGAGCGCCACCACGAACGCGCCCCCAAAGCGGTTCGCGGGGAACAGCGCCCAGGCGCCCACCGCCGAAGCGAGCCCAACCATGACCATCGCGAGCAGTGCCATGCCGACAGGTGAGCAGGTGCCGGTCTTGAGCAGGCAGCCGTGTCATTCTCGGGGGTTCACGAGGGCCCGGCGACTCGGCCCGCCTTGACTTCGAACATGAACCGACTCAGCGAAACTCCCACGGTGGGTCAATGGGTGCCGCGGCGAGCGCGTCGTACACGGCGATGCTGTCGTCAATGCCGAGCAGCAGGTCGAGGGTGCCGTTCGACCACCGAGCGAAGAGCACGACCTCGGCGGCGTGGCCTCCGCGCAGCTCGTCGACCGTTCGAGAATACCGGTCGTCGAGCTGGGGGCCGCGGCGGTACACGTAGACCGAGCGAACGGCCCACGGCACAGTCGACGGCGGAGCCGGCAGCGCCCTCGTCAGCTCGGCCACTCGGGTGAAGAACGCCGGCGAAGGGTGGTCGGGCGCGTCGACGAGAAACGAGTCGGTGCGAGCAGGGCCCTGGGCCGTCTCGAACCGGTGCACGGCCGACGCCAGCGGCACCAGCGTCACCGAGGCGGGCTCAGGCGACCTGCTTGAACAAGGGCAGCCGGTCGTCACCAACACCACCGCGACGAAACTCTGACAAAACCGGCGCATCAGCGAAGCTTATCAAGCGCGGGCGCGCCTGGTGCGGCGGTGACCGAGCGGGTAGAGAGCCCGCATGGTCGAGGAGCAGGCAGCACCGCCGCCGGGCAGCGTCGAACGCTGGGCGTGGGACTTCGTTCATTCGACGAAGCT
>JBGAIY010000293.1:2332-10194 GCA_044225205.1 Myxococcaceae bacterium
GAAGCTCGCCGACAAGTTGAACCCGCCGCCCCCGCCGACGAGCTGGAGTCACCCCCCCGCGCCGCTGGTCATTGCCGAGCCGGGCCGGCCGCCCGAATTGGTGGCGCGTGCCCACAAGAAGAAGACGCCGAAGGTGCACTTGCCCGAGCGCCGGGCCGAAGTGCTGCACACCTTTCTTCACCACGAGCTTCAAGCGGCCGAGCTGATGGCGTGGGCCATTTTGGCGTTTCCTCAAACGCCGCCGGCCTTTCGACGGGGCCTGTTGTCGTTGTGCCGCGACGAAATTCGCCACTTGCAGATGTACCAGGCGCATCTGGTCACCCTGGGGCACCCCTTCGGCTCTTTCCCCGTCAACGACTGGTTTTGGAAGCGGGTGCCTTCGGGCCACCCCACGCCGGCGCATTTCGTGGCGCGCCTCGGCATTGCGTTCGAGGGCGCGAACCTCGACCACGGGGCTCGCTACACGGCGGCCTTCGCCGCGGCGGGTGACGACCGCGCCGCCGACATTCAAGCGCAAATCGTCGAAGAAGAAGTGCCGCACACCGCGTTCGCGCTCCACTGGTTCGCGACCTTCACGGGCGGCGTGTCGTTCGATGCGTGGCGCACCTATTTGCCCGCGCCCATCAGCCCCATCATGGCGCGCGGCAACCCGCTCAACGTCGAAGCGCGGCTCAAGGCCGGGTACACCCACGAATTCATGAACGCCCTCGCCGGTTGGGACGCCGGGCCCGCGGGCAAGTCTTGAGCCGACCGCCGGTGGCGTGGGTCTTCAACCTCGACGCCGAAGACGAGCTGGCCCGCCTCGGCCCCGACGGGTCGACCAAAAGTCACCACACGCCCACCAAAGAAATCGTGGCTCGGGTCGAAGCGGTGTTGCCGGCGCTGCGCGCGCTCATGCAGCCCGACGACGAAATCGTGTGGCCTTCGAGGCCGACGAAGCTTCGCGCCCGGGTCGGTCGGGCGTGGTGCCCGACGACGTTCGCCTTTCGCCAAATGACGAGAGCAAAGCTGCAAGCGCCCCCTGCCCCGCCGATGGCCGTGTTGCGGCGGGTCAACCACCGCCGCTTCGCCCACGAGCTGGGCCAGGCGCTGCCGGGCGCCCGCTTCGTTTCGACCGAAGCCGAGCTGCTCGAGGCGTTGGCCGACACGCGCTCACTGGAGCGAACTTCGCGCGAGCGCAACTGGCTCATGAAACGCCCCCGTTACGCGGGCCGGGGCCGCCTGCCGAAAAATCAGGTCGGCCTGGCCGAGCACGGTCGACCGAACGCGGGTCGACGCGGCGCTGCGAACCGGTGACGGGGTTGTTGGTCGAGCCGCTGGTCGAACGCGAGCTCGACTGCGCTTTGCACGGTTTTCTCACGCCCGACGGAGCGCTCGTGCTTGGGCAACCGACGGTGCAACAGGTCGACGCGTCGGGCATGTGGGTGGCCACTCACGTGGCGCCGGGCGACGTGTTGACCGAACGCGAACGTGAAACACTCGAGCACCACGCCCGCGACACGGCGGCGGCGCTCCACCAAGCTGGCTACTTCGGGCCGTTCGGGCTCGACGCGTTTCGGTGGAGAGACCCCGAAGGCGCCAGCCAGTTTCAACCGCGGTGCGAACTCAACGCGCGGTACTCCATGGGTTGGGCGGTGGGCATGGGTGACGTTGACCTGCCCAGCCCCCTCGGCGGTTGAAGACTTCGCCGAGCGTTTTTGGGGGCGCAACAGCTCGCTCGCATTCGACATGGCGGCTCCGACACGGCGTGGCCCGTGCACTGGTCGACGGAGGCCTGTTCGACCGGTCGCCCGCTGGCCGCGGGCTCGGTACCGCACGTCGACGGCTTGGGCCTTTGAGCCAAGTTCAGCTGAGCTGGCTGCGCGGCGGCACCATTGGCCGAGCGCTGGTCGGCCACGCGCGGAGTGGTCGCGCCATTCGCATGGGTGCTGGTCGATCGCCTCGTCGAGGTTGCCCGCGTCGGCCAGAATGGCGGTACCGTCAGTGCCCGGCGAAGGTCACGAGGTGGTGCGCGGCGATGCCCTGCGAAGCCAGCTTGTGGCTGCCACCGAGTTCGGGCAGGTCGATGACGAACGAAGCCCCCACCACCGTGGCATCGAGTTGGCCCAACAGCTCGACGGCCGCGAGCGCGGTACCACCGGTGGCGATCAGGTCATCGACGATCAACACGCGCTCTCCAGGGCTCACCGCGTCGAGGTGCACCTCGAGTTGGTCGGTGCCGTACTCGAGCGCGTACGACGTCTTGACGGTGCGGTGCGGGAGCTTGCCTGCTTTGCGAATGGGCACGAAGCCTGCGCCCAAAGCCACCGCGACCGCGCCTCCCAAGATGAAACCACGCGCCTCGAGGCCCGCCACCTTGGCGATGTGGGCGTCGCGCCACCGCTCGGCCATGGCGGCCACCGCGACGCCCAACGCCCGCGCGTCGCCGAGCAGCGTGGTGATGTCACGAAATTGAATACCGGGCTTGGGGTGGTCGGCAATGGTGCGAATGCTCGCCTTGAGGTGACTCAGGTTCATCGCGGCTCCGAGCGCAGGTAGTGCGCGACCACATGTTCGAGGGCGTCGGCCAGCTTGACGACGACCGAGGGGTAGTTCTTTTCGAATTGCGACTCGGTGGCTTCGTGGTGGTCGACGAGGTCGGTAATGGCTTTCACCAACACCAACGGCACGCGGTGATGTTCGCACACCCACGCGATGCTGGCGGCCTCCATTTCTTTGACCGAGGCCTGCAGCGCGACCAGTTGCTTCAAGTCTTCGGCGGTGCAGTCGAGTGAGTCTCCGGTCGACACGACGCCCACCTGGAGACCGTGCTTTTCCGCGAGGGCTCGGTCGCCTTCGACCGCGAAATGGCCCCGGCCCATGGCGTCGAACCCCGGCAGCTGAATGCGGCGGTCGTGAAACACGGCGACCTCGCTGCCCAAGTACACATCGCCGACCCGGCCACCTCGAGCGGCGAACCCTCCGGCCGTGCCCGCGTTGATCAACCGGCTCGGTTTGAAGCGGGTGAGTACCTCGTGGGCCAAGACCGCGGCCGGTACCGAGCCGATCGAATCCACTCCGAAGCGGGGGTGGCGACCGGCGACGGCCACCAGGAGCGCCTGGGCGGGTCTTCGTAGAACTCAAAGCATAGGCCCACTGGGGCGAGTTTGCGAAAAGCGCCGCGCGAGAGGTACGCCTCGGCTTCTCCGGCCATGGCGAATTGAAGAGCGAGGTCATCGGGCATTCGTGCTTCCTTGTCTCACAGAGAAACCGCCTGGGCCGGGGCACCCTACCGCGAAGTTCAGGTGAGCCGATCTGCGCTTCGTTGCCGAGAACGCGCTTTTGGGCCCGAAGCGGTTGCTCGCCCCTGACGCGCGCGGCGATGGCACCAGCCCCGAGTCAATGACCACTTCTCGAACGCTGCTGGCCCAAACCCGAGTCTTTCGCCGTGTCTTCTCGCCTGGCACCACGCGGCGCTTTCGCCGAGAAGTGATGGCGGCTCGCAAGGTGCTACTGACCTGGTACGCGCTGAACCAAGCGCCGCGCAACCACTTCGAACAAGTGCTGTGCGCGTTGCGCCCCATCGTTCGACCCCCGCCCGAATGCAGCGGGGTCGAATATTGGTGGAGGGTGCAAGGAGCCCCCACGGGGTACCCTTTTCACTACGACCACGACGAAGCGAAAGCCCACTTGGTCACGCCTCTGCTCAGCTCGATTTTCTACTTGAGCGACGTGGGCGGGCCGACGCTGATTTTCGACGTCGCGCCCTATGAGGGCAAGAGCCCGACGGCCGGGGTGGGCGTGGTGCCCGAGTTCTCGCAATTCGCGGTGTTTTCGGGGCGGCTGTTTCACTGCGTGCAGCCCGGGTCAGCAGGGCGCTGGCCGCGGGTCGCGTTCTTCGCGAACTGGTGGGCCCAAAAACCCCAAGGCGCTCAGCCAACACCCGACCCTTCGACCCAGCGGGCGAGCCCCCTGGCCCCCCGCCTGCCGCGGGCGAACCACCCAAGGGCCGGCCGCGCAGACGGTTTTCGCCCAAGCGACCTGCTGAGCCCCGCCGAATGGCTCACCGCCATTCGCTCGGCCGAGGGCCCCAGGTCACGTCGGTGAGGCGTCACCGAAGCGCGCTGCTAAGAGCGGTTGTTCAAATACAGCGCCGCTTGGTGCGAGAGGTACGACAGCACGCCGACTTCGGGTTCGGCGAACTGGGGGCCGCCCTTGCGGTTGATGAGCTGAATGCAGCCGAACGACCGACCGTGCGTCATCATGGGTGAGCACAAGAGCGACTTCGTCTCGTAGTCGACCTTTTGGCTCACCGCCGAATAGAAGCGCGGGTCTTTCTGCACGTCGCTCACGGCCACCGATACGCCTTCAGACGCACAAAACCCGGCGAACCCCTCGCCCGACGGCACGGTGATCTTGCCTTTGAGCAGCTCTTTGGCGGCGGGGCCACGCGCCGACACGAACGACAAGTCTCCCGAACCGGCGTCGGCACGCAACACCGCCCCCGACTCGCAAGGCACCTTTTCCATCGCCAGGTCCAAAATGAACTGCATGGCTTCTTCGAGGTTCGGCTTCTTTTCGAGTTCGACCACGCGCATGAACACGTCAGCGAGCATGTCTTCGGTCGACTGCTTGAGCGCGCGGGCCTGGTCGGGGGTCGACTTGGGGCGCCCAATGGGCTTGGTCACCGGCTTGACCGGGTGCTCCAGCTCTTCGACGTCTTTGAGCTCGATGCGCGGGCTGCTCTTGTTTTGCTTGCGACGAATGCCCGAGTCGCTGCTGCGAAAACCCGAGTCGCTGCTGCGAATGCCCGAGTCGCTGCTGCGCACGCCCGAGTCGCTGCTGGCAGGCGGGGGCAAGGTCTTCGCGTCTGCAGTCGACTGCGCCTTTTCGGCCAGCTTCGCGGTGACTTCGGCGGTGAGCGCTTTCGACGCCTCGCTGCCGGGCACCAAGGTCTTTTCGTCGCCGCGGCCGGGGGTCGGCACCGCCACCGCGGGCAACCCGATTTCGGTCTTGGCGCCGGCCCGAGTCGGCGGAGGAGCGGTCACCGCCCCCGACCCGACCGGCGTCACGAGCGGGTTGCGTTGAATGCCCGAAGGCCGTTTGACCGGTGCTTTCGCCGCTTCTTCTTCGCTCAGTTCTCGAATGCGAAACACGCGGCCACTGGCGGGCTCGGTCACGTGAATCGAGTCGTCTTCTTGAATGTCGACCATGACATTCTGGTTGACCGCGCCCTGCTCGCCGAGCTTCTGCATGCCGGCTTTGAGGGCCGCCATCCAGTTGTCGGCGCCGACTTTCAGGGTCAGGTTGAAACCACCGGGTTCGACCGCGGGTATGTAGACTTCGAACTTGGCCATAGAGTTTCGCCAACTAACCAGATTTCGCGATGCCACGGAACGCTGTCTGCTACACAGCAGGGTATGCCTGACGAGAAGGGCCTGGGGAGCAAGATTCTCGGCGTTTTCTTCGAAGTCGACCCACAGAAGGGCCAGGCGGCCCCCGCTGATGGAGACTCCGCTGACGCCGTACCGGAACAGTCGGCGGCCGACATTGTGGCCGAGCTGGCCAAGCAGAGCGGCAACCCCGCCAAAAAGCCCGCGGTGCCTGGGCCCGGGGCCACCGCGGTGCCGGCCCCGGCCAGACCCGCGGCGGCGGCGGCAGCGGGGCCTCCGGCGGCTCCGGCCAACGTCGACTTCGATTCGGTCTTCAAGAACGCCGGCATGGACAGCGGCGAGCTTGACCGGGTGCGCAAAGCCGAGGAGTTGCTCAAGAGCCTGCCCGAGGCCACGCCGCAAGACGTGAAGCGGCAAATCGTCGAGGCGTCACTCAAGGCCTTCGGTTTCGACATCGCCAAAATCGCGTCGGGCGCCCAGAACCAAATGAAAGCCCTCGAGACCTTCGTACGGGTCAACGAGCAACAAACCGCCAAGGCCATTACCGACGCCCAGAACAAAATTTCTCAGCTCGAAGAGCAAATCATCAACCTGCGGGTCGACATCGACAAGCGAACGCAGAATTTGGCGTCGGTGGCAGCGGCGGCCGACGTGCGCAAGTCGCAGGTGCAAAAAGTGCTCGAGTTCTTCAATGTTTCGGCGCCACCTGCCCCCAAAACGTGACGCCGTGAACCGACGTTCATACTGACCTTCGTGAAACCACTATGAAACTCACTCCATTCGGGAAGTTCTTTATTGCGTTGGTGGCGCTCAGCGTCATCGGCTTTGTCGTGTACAAGCGCTTCGGCGACGACCTGCGCAAATGGTCAGGCGCGGCGACGGGCGGCACCACCGCGACCGGCGGCGGCGGTACCGGCACCGACGTCACCAAAGACGACTTCGCCGGCATCAACAAAGACATCGTCGACGCGCCGCGAACCGGCGGGCTCACCGTCACCGCGAACCACGGAGCGCTGGGCACGCAGGGCCTGAGCCGCCCGTTGAAGGTCGGCATCAACACCTGGGCTGGCCACGCGCCCGGGCTGGTGGCGAACGGCGGGC
The DNA here is from genome assembly GCA_044225205.1 of Myxococcaceae bacterium. Classification (GTDB taxonomy): domain Bacteria; phylum Myxococcota; class Myxococcia; order Myxococcales; family Myxococcaceae; genus JAEUJT01. Next base: position 8,806 of record JBGAIY010000293.1, read on the forward strand.
TCAAGACGGGCCCGAACTCGATTTACAAGAAGAAATACAACCTCGACGTGGAGTTCGTGCTGCTCGAAGACCCGAGCGCGAAGTTGGCCGCCTTCATCAAAGGCGACATCGACATCATGTGGGACACGGTCGATTCGTACGCCCGCGAAGCCAGCGAGCTCGCCGAGAAGGGCCTCAAGGCGAAGTCGATCATTCAAGAAGACTGGAGCCGCGGCGGCGACGGCATTGTCGCGCTCAAGACGATCAAGTCGGTTGAAGACCTGAAGGGCAAGCGCATCGCCACGACGAAGTTCACGCCGTCGCACTGGCTGTTGTTGTTCTTGTTGTCGCAGTCGGGGCTCTCGCCGCAAGACCGCGCCGACATCGAAAAGAACCTCGTCTACACCGACGAAGCGCCCAAAGCGGCCGCCATTTTCAAAGCCGGCAAGGTCGACGCCGCCGTCACCTGGGAACCCGACCTCTCGGGCGCCGTGGCCGCGCGTGAAAACGAGGCGTACATTTTGGTGTCGACCACGTCGGCGACCAACGTCATTGCCGACACCTTGGTCGCACGACAGCAAATCGTCGATGAGGCGCCGAAAGCGGTTCAAGACTTCGTCGCCGGCTGGTTCGACGCGATTTCGGCCATGAAAGAAGACCCCGAAGGCACGAACAAGGTCGTCGCCGACGCGCTCAAGCTCACCATTGACGACGTGTCGGGCATGTTGTCGGGGTTGAAGCTCACCCCGTTCGCCGACAACGCGCTGTTCTTCGGCATGGCGGGCCCGAAGCCGTACTTCGACTCGCTGTTCAACGGCGCGTTCGTCATCTGGCGCAAGAAGGGCGTGGTCTCGAAGGTCGTCGACTCGAAAGACTGGGGCGACAGCCGCTTCGTGAACGCGCTCGCGGATCAGTACAAGAGCCAGAAGGTCGAAGAGAGCTTCGCGTTCAAGGACAAGCCGAAGGTGACCGACCGCGCGATCGTGAACAAGAGCCTCTCGATTCACTTCACCACGGGCTCCGACGAGATCATGCCGGGCAGCTACTTCACGCTCGATTCGCTGGGCGAGACGATGCTCTCGTTCGGCAACACCTTCCTCGACGTCGAGGGCAACACGGACTCGCGCGGCAACGCAGCGGCGAACAAGTCGCTGTCGCAGAAGCGCGCCGAAGCGGTGAAGGCGTACCTGGTGAAGAACTTCCAGATTCCGCCCGAGCGCTTCATCGTCGTGGGACAGGGCTCCCAGAAGCCGGTGGCAGACAACTCGACCGAAGACGGACGTGCGCTCAACCGCCGCACCGACATCAAGGTCGTCTTGAATGCCAACTAAAGCCCGAGGGACACGCTCACCGGAGTGGAACGCGCAGCGTTCTGCGCAGAGGCGAGAGCCGTTGTGAGCGGGGCCCGAC